>DASSRG010000351.1:0-14551 GCA_035701885.1 Candidatus Limnocylindrales bacterium | reverse complement strand
ATGATCCTGTTCCTGTTCGGCAGCTCGGTGATCCGCGGCTTCGGCCTCGTGCTCATCGTCGGCGTGCTGGTCTCGATGTTCACCGCCGTCACCGTCACGCGGACGATCATGCGCGTCGTGGTCGCCCAGCCCTGGGCGCGGAAGGCGAGCCTGTACGGCGTCACCGAGGAGGAGTTCCTGGCGCGGCCGTCGGCTCGTCCGGTGCGGGGAGAGGCGCGCTCGCGTGTTTGACATCATCGGCAAGCGGCGCTGGTTCTTCGCGATCTCGCTGATCCTCACCATCCCGGGCCTGATCTTCATCCTGCTCGGGCCGATCACGAACGGAAGGGCCGGCCTCCAGTTCGCCATCGACTTCACCGGCGGCACGGTGTGGGCGATCCGGTTCGAGGACGACGCCGTCACCGCGCAGCAGGTCCAGGACGTGTTCACGGCCAACGGCGTCGAGACCCACGTCACCAAGAGCGGTGACGGCTTCGTCGAGATCCGGACCAAGGACACGCGGCTCCTGCCGCCCGCTCCGGCACCCACGGAGAGTCCGTCACCCGCGCCGTCCGGGTCGCCCGACGCGTCGGCGTCCGCCGGCGCAGGCGCGAGCCCCTCGGCCTCGGCTGGCGCGAGCGGGAGCCCGTCGGCCAGCCCGTCCGAGTCGCCGTCGGCGAGCCCCGCGGCGTCCGCGTCGGCATCACCGGGGGCGTCCCCGGGCGCATCGCCGTCCGCGTCGCCCGCCGTCGGATCCGGCGGTCAGCTGCCGACCCAGGGCAAGCTCGGCGAGATCCGGACCGCCCTCGAAGCCGAGCTTGGCCCGATCGCCGAGCAGCGCTCGCTGTCGACCGTCGGCGCCGTGGTCTCCAACGACCTCGTCCTCCAGGCGCTCACCCTGATCGCGTTCGGCGCGCTGGGCATCGTGATCTGGATCACGTACCGCTTCCGGGACGTGAAGATGGGCGTCACGGCGCTCGTCTCGCTCGTCCACGACGTGCTCGTGGTGGTGGGGGTCTTCGCGATCCTGGGCACGATCACCGGCGTCCAGATCGACAGCCTGTTCGTGACCGCGATGCTGACGATCATCGGCTTCTCCGTCCACGACACGATCGTCGTCTTCGACCGGATCCGGGAGAACCGCAGCCGGCACGCCGGCGAGTCCTTCCCGCGGATCGTCAACCACTCGATCCTCCAGACGCTGGGCCGCTCGATCACCACCAGCCTCACCGTCGTCATCACGCTCCTCGCGCTGCTGCTGTTCGCCGGGGAGGCGATCGGCGTGTTCGTCCTCGCCCTGCTGCTGGGCATCGTCTCCGGCACCTACTCGTCGATCTTCAACGCCGCGCCGTTGCTCGTGGTGTGGCACGAGTGGGAGGACAAGAGGCGCCTCGCAGCCGATGCGGCCCGCCCGAGCCGCCGCCCGGCCACGTGATCCCGGGGCCCGGCCCCGGCCGGCGCCCGGACACGATCGGCGACCCCGAGCGGGAGGTCGCGACACCCTCGTCCCGTGTGACCCGCGCCGCGCCCGGTCGCGCCCGGCAAGTCCGGGGTGAGCGGCACATGTCATGCTCCGCCGCATGACCGACGCCCGTCACCGCTGGGTCTTCCCGGAGCCGCTCCGCCTCGAGCCGGCATACCGCGAGGCGGCGAAGGCGCAGGGCCTCGGGACGTTCGCGGCGACGGTCCTCGCCCGGCGGGGGATCGCGGACGAGGCGGCGCTCGCGGCGTTCCTCGGTCCGGCCGCGGCAGGCCTCCACGACCCGCGCCTGCTGCCGGACGCGGCACTCGTCGTGGACCGGGTTCGCGCCGCGCAGGCCGTCGGCGAGCGGGTCATGGTGTTCGGCGACTTCGACGCCGACGGGCTCACGGGCCTCGCGCAGCTCGTGATCGCGCTTCGCCGGCTGGGGATCGACGCCCACCCGTACGTCCCGTCGCGGCTGGAGGAGGGGCACGGGCTGTCGATGGCCGCGGTCGACGCCGCGACGGCGGACGGGACGACGCTGATCGTCACGGTCGATACCGGCTCGACGAGCGTCGCCGAGGTCGCCGCCGCCCGCGCGCGTGGGATCGACACGATCGTCACGGACCATCACCACCTCCCCGATGTCGTGCCCGCGACGGTGGCCCTGGTCAATCCCCAGCGCGCCGATTCCGTCTACCCGGACGCGGGCCTCTCGGGCAGCGGCGTCGCCTTCACGGTCGCCCGGCTGCTCCTGGGCGAGCTCGCCGATGCCGAGGCTGATGCCCTGGCGCTCGCGGACCTCGCGACCATCGGGACGGTCTCCGACGTCGCGCCCGTGCTGGGTGAGAACCGCGCGATCGCACGCTTGGGCCTGGAGCTCATGCGCACGGCCCCGCGGCCCGGGATCGCCGCACTGCTCGAGAAGGGTGGCGGGCGCGCGAAGACGATCGACCTCGAGACCGTCGGGTTCGTCATCGCGCCGCGCCTGAACGCAGCCGGCAGGGTGGGGGAGGCCCTCGATGCCGCACGACTCCTCCTCGCCGAGACCCCGGAACAGGCCGCCGAGCTCGCCTCGACGCTCGAGGCCGCGAACGCCACCCGCCGCGACCTGATGCGGACGGCCATCGCGGAGGCGCGGGCGGCGTTCGGGATGCCGGACCCGGGTCAGGTGCCCGGCCAGCAGCCGCTGCTCGAGGTGCCCGTGCCGGACGCCCCGGCGATCGTCGTGGCCGGCGGCCCGGACGACGCGGCGATGCTGGCCTGCGGGCCCTGGCCGGTGGGGATCATCGGGCTCGTCGCCGGGCGGCTGGCCGACGAGACGGGTCGTCCGACGGTGGTCGGGACCCGGCTGGGCGACGTGATTCGCGCGTCCTGCCGCAGCGACGGGCGAGTCAACCTCGCCCGGACGCTGACCGCGTGCGCCGACCTGTTCATCCGCTTCGGGGGGCACGCGGCCGCGGCCGGCTTCGAGCTGCCCGCCGAGCGCTGGGACGCCTTCACCGCGAGGTTCCTCGAGGCCGCGTCCGCGTCCGCGCCCACCGATGCCCGGCCGCCGCTCGCCGTGGACCTCGCCCTCCCGGCAGCGTATGTCGACTACACGCTGTACCGTGACCTCGCACGGCTCGCGCCGTGCGGTACGGGCAACCCGGAGCCGCTCGTGGCCGTCCTGGGCCTCACGGTCCAGCGCGTGCGACTCGCCAACGGGGGACACAGCCAGCTCGTCCTGCGCCGGGAGCGCGACGTCCTCGACGGGATCGCGTTCGGGCGGCCGGACCTGGTGGCGACGCTCGCGGAAGGGGATCGAGTGGATATCGTCGCGCGGCTCGCGAGCCGGGTGTTCGGAGGGATGGAGACGCTCCAGCTGGAGATCCGCGACGTCTCGACGTCCGGCGCCCACCCGCGCGCCGCCGAGGTCCTCGCCCGCGCCGCCGGCCGGGTGGGCGGTACGCCCGTGGGTCCCGGTGCACCGGCGGCCGTGCGAGAGGGGGTCGCGTGAGCGGCTCCCGCAACCCGCGCAGCGGCGCCGGTCCCCGCGAGCCCAGGGACCGCAGTCCGCTCGCCGGCGTCCCGCTCGCCGCGACGCTGTCGATCCTCGGCCTCCTCGTCATCGGCGTCGTCACGTACGCGCTCGGCACGGGCGACCTCCCGCTCACGGGCAGCGCCAACAACCCCGGCTCGACCGACGAGCCCGCCGTGCAGCGCACGCCGACGCCGGAAGGCGTCGTCGTCGTCCCGACCGCCCCGCCGGTCGAGGTCGCGGCCCCCATCCCCGGCACGTTCGTCTACGTCAAGGACGGGAACGTCTGGCTCCAGAGCGACGGCAAGGCGCAGCAGCTCACCAAGGGCGGCAACGACTCGATGCCGACGTTCTCGCCCGATGGCAGGAAGGTGTACTTCATCCGGGAGCGCGAGGCCGATGGCCGATGGGGCGTCGGTGGCGTCGTCCGCAAGTACAAGCTGAGCGTGCCGGCGCTGATGAGCATCCCCACGGACGGCGGCAAGGCGACGCGCGTCCTGGACGGGCTCGTCGACGGCCCGGGCAACTGGCGCTGGAACGCGTTCCTCCGCAACCCGGACGTCTCGCCCAGCGGCCGCTACGTGGCCGTCGTGAGCGAGCTCCCGGACCCGACGCACTCGGACGTGACGCTCAAGATCTGGGATACCAAGCGGGACCGCCTGATCGACCCCAAGCTGAGCGAGGTCGCGCCGCTCGGCCATCAGGACCCCGAATGGCGGCCCGACGGCAAGAAGCTCGTCTACGTCCGCAACGACCGTGACGGCGCCAAGGGCACCCCTCGCCTGTACTCGTACGACATGGCGACGGAGAAGGCAAAGTCGCTCACGGGCCCGGGCTACCTCCAGCCCTCGTACTCGCCCGACGGCAAGTACATCGTGGCGACGAAGACCTCGGCGTTCGGGACGGACGTCGTCATCCTCAACGCCTCCAACGGGTCCGAGCTCGCGCGCATCACCGACGACGGCGACAGCTGGGCGCCGGTGTGGTCCCCGAACGGCGACCAGATCGCGTACCTCCACGTGTCAGGGGAGCTCGTCGACCTGCGGCTCGTCCAGCTCGAGGGCGCCGGCCCCACCTGGACCGTCAAGGAGCCCGTCGACCTCACCTCGAACGCGGGTCTCGACGGCGCGTCCCAGCCGGACTGGTTCGTCCCGGAGGACCAGCGACTCGCCCCCGCCACGGCGGAACCCGAACCCGACCTCGAGGCGAGCCCCAGCGCCTCCACCGCCCCGTAGCGGCCCGTGGCTGCCTACCTCGCGCGCCTCGCCGCCCGGACCCGGGAGACGAGGTCCGTGCTGTGCGTGGGCATCGATCCCGAGGCAGGCGCCCTGCCGCGCGGCTTTCCCGCGACGCTCGCGGGCGTGGAGGCGTTCGCGCGGCTCGTGCTCGAGGCGTCGCTATCGGTCGCGACCGCGGTCAAGCCAAACCTCGCGTTCTTCGAGGCATACGGCGCCGAGGGGATCGCGGCCCTGGAGCGGCTCCGCGCGCTCGTGCCGCCGGACGTCCCGTTCGTGGCGGACGCGAAGCGGGGCGACATCGGGACGACGGCCGCGCGCCAGGCCGTCGCGCTGTACGACGTGCTGGGCGCGGACGCGGTCACGGTGAACCCGTACCTGGGCGAGGAGGCGGTCGCGCCGCTCCTCGAGCGCGCCGACCGCTATGCGTACGTCCTGTGCCGCACCTCGAACCCCGGCGCGGCGGAGCTCCAGGGGCTGCAGGTTGCCGCGGACGACGCCGCGGGTCACCCGGCCGAGCCGCTCTACGCGCGCGTCGCACGCCGCGCGAGCACCTGGGGCCCGGGCGGCACCGTGGGGCTCGTCGTCGGCGCGACGGCGCCCTCCGAGCTGGCCGAGATCCGGCGGCTGGCACCCGGTCTCGGGTTCCTGGTCCCCGGCGTCGGTGCGCAGGGCGGCGAGGTGGATCCGGTTCTCCGGGACGGCCCGGCGACCGACGCTCCGGCCGGCACGGGATCGGGCGGCGGCCTGCTCGTGAACGTGTCCCGGGGCATCGCGCGCGCGGCGCTCGATGACGCGGAATCCGACCCGCCCGGTGACCCCGGCGAGCTCCTCGCCGAGGCCGCCCGCCGATGGGCCGAACGACTCGCTGTGCTACCCTGACGCCGTTCCGGACGGGCCCTGGAGCCCCCGCGTACGAGGTCTTGAGTCGCACATGCCGTTCATCAACGGGATCGGGCCCCTCGAGCTCATCATCGTCCTGGTGATCGCCCTGATCGTGGTCGGCCCCGGCCGGCTGCCCGATGTCGGCGCCGCCCTCGGCAAGAGCATCCGGGAGTTCCGCCAGGCCGCATCGGACACGAAGGATGCGGTGAGCCTCGAGCAGAAGCCGCAGTCCGAGGGTGGGCCCGCCACGACCACGTCCACGGCCGCACCGGCGCCCGCCGCGACCCCGGTCGAGCCCACCGCCGTCGGTGTTGCGCCGGCCGTCCCGAGCGCCGCGACCGCGATCGCTCCGCCGCCGCCCCCTGCCTCCGCCCCGGAGACGGTCGCCCCGTCGAGCGACCCCAGCGCAGCCCAGGCCGCCGCGCCGGATGTCTCGGAGCTGCCTGAGCCGGTCCACGCCGAGGACGAGCAGCCCACGCCGACGGCCTAGGCGCCCGGCACCCCGAGCCCGATGGCCGACGCCGACGCCGTCCGGGACGCCGGCATCCCGGTCTCCCACGCGCCCGAACCCCAGCCCGAGTCCGAGCCGCCCACGCCCGCGCCCGCCTCCACGGGCGGCGCGAGCACCGAGATGACGCTCGTCGACCACCTCTCCGAGCTGCGCAACCGGCTGGTCAAGATCGTGATCGCGGTCCTCGTGGCCTCGATCGTCGGCTTCTACCTCGCCACGCCGATCATCGGGATCCTCGTCTCGCCGCTCCCGAACACCCAGCTCCAGTACACGGGCCTGGGTGACGCGTTCTTCATCAACGTCAAGATCGCCGTGGTGGTCGGGATCATCATCGCGATGCCGGTGATCCTGTACCAGGTCTGGGCGTTCATCGCGCCCGGCCTGACCGACAGCGAGCGGCGTGTCGTCCGCCCGTGGATCCCGATCGCGCTCGTGTTCTTCGCGCTCGGCGTCGGGATCGCGTACCTCATCCTCCCGTACGCGGTGCAGTTCCTGCTCCAGTTCTCGAACCAGTACCTCAACCCGCTGATCACGGCGGGCCCGTACTTCGACTTCGTCACGACGCTGTTCCTCGCGTTCGGCCTGATCATGGAGTTCCCGATCCTCCTGTTCGGGCTGTCGCGGGTCGGCATCGTGACCTCGCAGCGGCTCGCCCAGTCGCGGCGCGTGGCGATCCTCGCGATCGCGATCTTCGCGGCGGCGGCCACACCCGGCGGCGACCTCGTCAGCCCGTTCGTGCTGGGCGGCACGATGTACCTCCTGTTCGAGGGCACGATCTTCGCCATCCGGCGCAGCGGCAAGTGACGAGGCCCGCGTGACCGAGGACATCGCCCTGACCGCGTCCGACGCCGCGACGACCGACGGCGACGGCTCCTCGGGCGCGCCCATGGAGGTCGTCGTCGTCACCGGCCTCTCGGGCGGCGGCAAGACGGCGGCCGCGAAGCTGTTCGAGGACCTGGGCTACGTCGTCGTCGACAACCTGCCCGGGGAGCTCCTCGCCGACCTCGCCGACCTCATCTCGTCCCACCCGCAGCGGTTCGCCCGGACGGCGGTGGTCATCGACGTCAGAGCGGGAGATGTCCCCGTGGCGGTCGGCGCGATGCGCGGCGCGCTCGAAGGACGCGGCATGCGTCCGGTGATCATCTTCCTCGAGGCGCGCGACGACGTCCTCATCCGGCGGTTCAGCGAGACGCGTCACCGCCACCCGCTGGCCGACGAGCGCGGGATCGCTGCCTCCATCCAGCTCGAGCGCGAGATGCTCGACCCGGTCCGCCAGCAGGCGGACGTCGTGCTCGACACGAGCGATCTCTCGCTGCGCGAGCTGCGGGAGCGAATCTTCGCGCGCCTCGGCGACGTCCAACGCTCGGACCGCCTCGCGATCCAGCTCATCAGCTTCGGGTTCAAGTACGGCGTGCCCCTGGAGGCCGACCTCGTGCTCGACGTCCGGTTCATGAAGAACCCGCACTACATCGAGGCGTTGCGACCCAACAGCGGCCTGACGCCCCAGGTCCGGGAGTACGTCCTGTCCCAGCGGATCGCGACGAAGTTCCTGGAGGTCCTCGAGGAGATGCTGGACCTCCTCGTCCCCGCGTACGTCGAGGAGGGCAAGACGCGCCTGACGATCGCGATCGGGTGCACCGGCGGCTATCACCGCTCGATCGTCATCTCGGAGGAGCTCGCGAGCTGGCTCCGCGAGCGCGACTTCGGCACCGTCGCCGTGTTCCACCGGGAGCTCGAGCGGTGAACCTCCGCCGCTGGCTGACGGTCGGGATCGGCGTCAAGCGGTGGCTGCTCCTCTCGTTCGTCGGGCTGCTCATCCTCGCCCTCGGCGTCGCCCACGTCCTGCGCCAGTCGATTGCCGACCTGCCCGCCGACTCGCCGCTCAACGGGCTGGTCGACGCGCTCACCCTCCAGGCGCTCCCGTATGAGCTCCGCGGCCTGATCCTCGGCACGCTCGGGGCGGTGCTGTTCCTCGTCGGCGCCTACCGCCTGGTCCGCGCGCTCGTCGACCCGTTCGCGCTGTGGGACCGCGACCAGCCGATGGTGGAGGTGATCTACCAGAAGCGGTTCCTCGCCCGAGGTCCGCGGATCGTGGCACTCGGCGGCGGGACCGGTCTCTCGACGCTCCTCCGCGGGCTCAAGGAGCACACGTCGAACCTCACCGCGGTCGTGACCGTCGCGGACGACGGCGGGTCGTCGGGCGTGCTGCGTGCCGAGCTCGGGATCCCCGCCGTCGGCGACATCCGCAACTGCATCGTGGCGCTCGCGGACGCCGAGCCGCTCATGGGGCGGCTCCTCCAGTACCGGTTCCCCGGCGCCGGCGGGACGCACGGGCACGGCGATGACGTCGTGCCGTCGCGCGACGCCGAGACGCGGCCGAGCCTCGGCGGCCACGCGGTCGGCAACCTGCTGCTCGCCGCGCTCGTGGAGCTCGAGCAGGGGGACTTCGAGGAGGCGGTCCGGGAGATGAACCGTGTGCTCGCGGTCCGCGGCCGGGTCGTGCCCGCCACCGCGACTCCGCTCACCCTCCACGCCGCGCTCGACGACGGCACCGAGGTCGCGGGACAGAGCCGGATCGCGAAGACGAACCGGGTGGACCGGGTGTGGGTCGCGCCCGACGACGTCCGACCCACCCAGGACGCCCTCAAGGCGATCGGCGATGCCGAGGTGATCGTCCTCGGTCCTGGCTCCCTGTTCACCAGCCTGCTGCCGGTCCTCCTCGTGCCCGGGATCCGTGAGGCGATCGACGCCTCGAACGCGCTCGTCGTGTTCGCATGCAACGTCGCGACCCAGCCCGGCGAGACCGGCGGCTTCGACCTCGCCGATCATCTCGACGTGCTCGAGCGTCACGGGCTCGGCGGCGTGGTGGACGTCGTGCTCGGCAACAACCGGTTCAACGCCGCGCCGCCCTCGGGCTGGGTCGGCGAGCCGGTTCGCCTTCGCTGGCCGCCCGCCGTCGCGACCCCGCCGCGGCTCGTCCTGGACGACCTGGTCGACCCGGCCAACGCCCATCACCACTCGCCCGAGCGGCTCGCCTCGGCCATCGTCACGGCCTACGAGCACGAGAGCCGCGGCCGCCGCCGGCCCGCGGTCGCCCGCGCGGGTCGCACGGCGTAGGCGCCTGACGGGAGCCGATGTCCGGCACCGATCGTGACCTGGTCGCGGCGCTCCGCGCGGAGCTCGCCGCGATCGACCCGTCGCGGGCGTGCGACCGGGCGGCCGAGATCGCCGGCCTCGGGCCGCGCCCGGTCACCCGCGAAGGCACGGTTGCGCGGCTGATCGTGCGGCTGGGCGGCCACTCGGGACCGACGCGCCGCTCGTTCGTCCTCCCGGACGTCCCCTTCGACTGGGCGACGTCCGCCGAGCACTGCCGGTTCGCCTGGCTGCGCGGACGGTTCCTCGCGAAGGGGTCGCTGAGCCTCGCGGCGGGCCGGGCGCATCTCGAGTTCGTCGTGCCGGTGGATGAGGCCCCGGAGCTCGCCGCGCGGCTCGCACAGGTCGGGCTACCGGCCTCATGGCGGACCCGCCGCGGGCTGGGTGTCGTGACCTGGAAGAGCGCCGAGTCCATCGCCGCGTTCCTGGGGCGGATCGGTGCGAGCGCGAGCCTGCTCGAGCTGGAGGCGCGCAACGTCGCCCGCAGCCTGCGCGGCGATCTCAACCGCGTGATCAACGCGGAGTCCGCGAACCTGCAGCGCTCGGTCGCCGCGTCCGGTCGCCAGCTCGCCGCGATCGACGCGCTCGAGGCGGATGGACGGCTCCAGCAGCAGCCGCGCACGGTGCGCGCCGTTGCGGAGGCGCGACGCGAGACCCCGGAGGCGTCGCTGTCCGAGATCGCCGCACGGCTGGACCTCCACAGGTCCGCGGTCCAGCGCGCCCTCGACCGGCTGGAGCGGCTGGCGCTCCATGACGACGAGGGCGTCGGGCGGCGCGGTGGCGACCGCTCGGGCCGCGACCGCTCCGGCGGCGACCGCTCCCGCGGCGATCGCTCCGGCGACGACGCCCAGGGCCGGACGGGCCGCCGCGACGGGCCGAACGACCGGCGGGGGCCGTCGGCGCCTCTGGCATGATCAGGCCATGCGCCCGATCGTGATTGCCGCCAACTGGAAGATGAACACGACCCCGGCCGATGCCGGGGAGCTCGCCCGGACGATCGCCTCGCGGACTCGCGAGCCCGGTGTCACGCGCGTGATCTGCCCGCCGTACGTCTGTCTCGCCGCGGTGCGTGACGCGCTCGACGGCGAGGACGTCGCGGTCGGGGCCCAGAACGTCCACCAGGCGCTCGCCGGCGCGTACACCGGCGAGGTATCCGTCCCGATGCTCGAGGGCCTCGCGACGTGGGTGATCCTCGGCCACTCGGAGCGGCGGGCGTACTTCGGCGAGACGGACGCGCTGATCGGCGAGAAGCTCGACCGGGCGGTCGCCGGCGGGCTGCGGCCGATCGTGTGCGTGGGCGAGGTGCTCGAGGACCGTGAGGCCGGGCGCGAGACCCGGGTCGTGGACACCCAGCTCCGGGGCATCTTCGAGGGGCGCGACGCGCCGACGCTGGCCGACGCCGGCCTGGTGATCGCGTACGAGCCCGTGTGGGCGATCGGGACCGGGCGCAACGCGTCGGGGGCGGACGCCTCCGCGATGGCCGACGCGATCCGCGACAGCCTCCGCGGGATGGGGTGGGGCAGCGTCGCGGACGACACCCCGGTCCTGTACGGCGGCAGCGTGACCTCGGCGAACATCGCGGAGTTCCTCGCGGAGCCGGGGATCGACGGCGCGCTGGTCGGGGGCGCGTCGCTCAAGCCCGACGAGATCGCCGGGATCGTCGCGCGGGCCGGGATCACCGCCGCGGCGCGCGGCCTCGCCTCGTGACGGGGGGCCGGCCGCGACCGATCGTCCTCGTCGTCCTCGACGGCTTCGGCATCGGCAGGGACCCGGCGCGCGACGCAATCGCCGCTGCCAACATGCCGCGCTGGCGCGCGCTGCTCGCTGCGAACCCGCACTCGGTGCTCCGTGCGTCGGAGGACGCGGTCGGGCTGCCCGAGGGGCAGATGGGCAACTCGGAGGTGGGACACCTCAACCTCGGCGCGGGACGGCCCGTCCTCCAGGACCTGCCCCGGATCGACGCCGCCATCGCCGACGGCTCATTCTTCACCCGGCCCGCGCTCCTCGCCGCGTGTGATCGCGCGAAGGAGACGGGACGGCTGCACGCCGTCGGGCTGATCGGTCCGGGCGGCGTCCACGCGCACGATCGCCACCTCCTCGCGCTCGTGGAGCTCGCCGCACGGCTGGGCGTTCCCTCGGTCCGGATCCACGCGCTGCTCGACGGCCGCGACACGCCGCCGAGATCGGCCCTCGGCTTCGTGCAGGCGCTGGAGGCGCGGCTGTCGGCCGTGCACCCCGATGCCCGGATCGCCACCGTGGGCGGGCGGTACTGGGCGATGGACCGCGACCAGCGCTGGGACCGCACCGAACGCGGGTACGACGCGATCGTCCACGGGGTGGGGGACCACGCACCGAGCGCGACCGCGGCCATCGAGGCCGGCTACGCCCGCGGCGAGACCGACGAGTTCCTCGTCCCGACCGTCATCGACGGCGTCGACGGGCTCGTCCGTGACCGCGACCCGATCGTGCACGTCAACTTCCGCGCGGACCGCGCCCGCCAGCTCACCCACGCGCTCGCGGTGCCGGGCTTCGCGGCCTTCGACCTCGCGTCGCCGGACGGCCGCCCCGCCCCGCACGACCTGCTCGTCGTGACGATGACCGAGTACGAGACAGGCCTCCCGGTCCAGGTCGCGTTCGGGCCCGAGGAGGCCCGGTCGCTCGCCCAGGCGTTCAGCGAGGCCGGCTGGACCCAGTTCCACGTCGCGGAGACCGAGAAGTACGCGCACGTCACGTACTTCTTCAACGGCGGCGTCGAGGCCCCGTGGCCCGGCGAGGAACGTCGCCTCGTCCCAAGCCCGAAGGTCGCCACCTACGACCTCCAGCCCGAGATGAGCGCGCAGGGCGTCACCGACGAGCTGGTCGCGGCGATCCGCTCGGGGCGGTACGACTTCATCGTCGCGAACTTCGCGAACCCGGACATGGTCGGGCACACCGGCGTGTGGGAGGCAACGGTCGCCGCCCTCGAGGCCCTCGACGGATGCCTTGGTCAGATCGTCGAGGCCATCGCCGGGGTCGAGGCCGCGGACCCGGCGGGACCGGGCGCGGTGCTGCTGATCACGGCGGACCACGGCAACGCGGATGACGAGAAGGACGCCGCGGGCAACCCGATCACGAAGCACTCGCTCAACCCGGTGCCGCTGCTCGCGACCGGCCGTGCCGTCGCCGGCCGCACGCTGCGCGACGGGGTGCTGGCCGATGTCGCGCCCACGATCCTCGAGCTCGCCGGGCTCCCGACCTGGGACGGGATGACCGGACGCTCGCTCCTCGAGCGGTAGACGGGGGCCGGATCGAGGGCCTGATCGACCGCGTCTGCTACCATCCGCTCCCGTCACACCTCGGAGGTCCAGTTCCCCGTGAATCCGATCCTGGCCATCGGCCAGATCATCCTGAGCATCGCGCTCATCGCGGCGATCCTGATGCAGGCCCGCGGCACCGGCCTGTCCGGCACGTTCGGCGGCGACTCCGCCGTCTATCGCAGCCGGCGCGGCGTCGAGCGACGCCTCTGGCAGTTCACGATCCTGCTGCTCGTGCTGTTCGTGCTCTTCGCGGTGGTCTCCTTCATCGTCTCCTGACCGCGGCCGCACCAGCGGACCGCCGAAGGCATCTGCATGAACCTCACCCGCCGCGATTACGCGGTTGTCGGCGCGCTCGTCGTCGTCCTCATCGCAATGGGCGGCATCCTCTCGCTCCGGCCGCGTACCGTCCCCGAGGCCGCGATCGCGGACGTCACCGCCTCGCCGACGCTGCCCCCGCCCGTCGTCTATCGCGAGGGTGTGGTCGGGACCCCGGAATCGGTCACGCCGCTCTCGGCCCGCAACCGCGCCGAGCGGTCCCTCGTCGGGCTCATCTTCAGCGGCCTGACGCGGATGGGTCCCGACAACACGCTCGAGCCGGATCTCGCGTCGTCGTGGAAGATCTCGGACGACGGCAAGACGTGGACGTTCCACATCCGCGAGGACGCCGTCTGGCAGGACGGTGAGCCGGTCACCTCCGCCGACGTGCTGTACACGGTCAACGCGCTCAAGGATCCGGACTCCTCCGGTGGCCGTTCGAGCTCGTGGGCCGAGGTCGAGACCGCGGCGGTGGACGACAAGACCGTCACGTTCCGGCTGACGACGCCGGTCGGCGGCTTCCTCGCGGCGACGACCCAGCCGCTGCTGCCCGCCCACCTCCTGGCCGACGTCCCGCACGCCGACATCGCGACCAGCGAGTTCGCCCGCGCGCCCATCGGCAGCGGTCCGTACGGGCTCACCGAGCTCGACGACACGAAGGCCGTCCTCGTCCCGGCCACCAAGCTCCTGCCGCCGCTGGAGACCCAGGCGCCCGTGATCGCGGCCTCGCCGGACTCGCTCGCGACGCCGATTCCGTCCCCCTCGCTGCCGGGCCTCACGCCGTTCATCGAGCGTATCGAGCTCTCGTTCTTCGACGACGACGCGGCGGCGGCCGAAGCGCTCCAGGACGGGTCCATCGACGCGGTCGCCGGCCTCGCGCCAGAGCAGGCGTCCACGGCCAGCGCAATCCCCGGCGTGGACCGGATCCGGTACCCCACCACGACGCTGTCCACGGTCCTGCTGAACCTCCGCCCGAACCACCCCGAGCTGCGTGATGTCCGCGTCCGGAAGGCCCTCCTGTCGGCGATCGACCGGCAGGCGCTCGTCCGCGACACGCTCGGCGGCGACGGCTCCGTGGCGGACGCGCTCGTGCCGCCGACGTCCTGGGCATATGACGGCGAGGCGGCCGGCGTCGTCCCGTACGATCAGGCCGCGGCCGAGAAGCTGCTGCGGGACGCCGGCTGGGCGAAGGTCCAGGGGACGTGGCGGGCGCCGGGCAAGAAGGAGCCATATGAGCTCCAGCTGCTGAGCGTCCCGGCCACCGCGAACCCGCGACTCGCCTCCATCGCCGCGGCGGTCCGCGACGCGTGGACCCAGCTCGGCTTCAAGGTGACGCTGGTGGAGAAGCCGGCCGCGGAGCTCGCCGCCGACCTCCGGGCCGGCTCGTTCACCTCGGCGGTCCTCGACATCCAGATGGGCCTCGAGCCGGACCTGTTCCCGCTGCTCCACTCGAGCCAGGTGCGCGCGGCGGGGTCGAACCTCGCGGGGTTCCAGGACGCGAAGCTGGACGCGCTGCTGGAGGCCGCCCGGGCTCCCGGAACGCAGACCGAACGCGTCGCCGCGTGGAAGGCGCTGCTGGCCGGCGTGGCCGCCCGCCAGCCCATGCTGCCGCTCGCCTGGGGCGAGGAATCCATGTTCACGGACGGGGTCGAAGGCATCACGCCGACGCTCATCGGGGACACCGGCGACCGGTAT
>DASSRG010000350.1:0-15085 GCA_035701885.1 Candidatus Limnocylindrales bacterium | reverse complement strand
GCCGGCGTCGTCGCGATGCTGCCCGATCACCGGGCGCCGTTCGATGGCTGGGAGCGCGCGGACTCGATCGTGGTGAACCCGCACAAGTGGCTGTTCACGCCGCTCGACGCGTCACTCCTGCTCAGCCGGCGAATGGACCAGCTGCGCGCTGCCTTCACCCTCCAGCCGGAGTACCTCCGCACCCTTGACCGCGCGACCCCGGTCCGCGACTACACCGAGTACCAGCCGCAGCTCGGTCGACGGATGCGGGCGCTCAAGCTGTGGATGCAGCTGCGATGGTTCGGGCTGGATGGGCTCCGGCGCCGGATCGCCGCCCACCTCGCGGAGGCCGAGGCGTTCTCGGCCTGGGTGGACGCGGACCCGTCCTGGGAGCGGCTCGCCCCGGTCCCGTTCTCGACCGTCTGCTTCCGCTACCGGCCCGCGGCGCTCGCGGGCGACGAGACAGTGCTCGAGGACCTCAACACCCGGCTCATGGACGCCGTCAACCGGACCGGCGAGGTGTTCCTGAGCCACACGAGGCTGGCGGGCCGGTTCACGATCCGGCTCGCCATCGGCAACCTGCGCACCGAGCCCCGCCACGTGGAGCGTGCCTGGGCGCTGCTCCGCCGCGAGGCCGCCACCCTGTACCCGGAGGACCCCCCGCGATGACCGAGCCGATCACGATCCTGTACTTCTACCGGACGAAGTGGGGCAGCCACGACGAGTTCATGGCCCTGTTCCGGCGCAACCACTGGCCGATCCTCAAGGAGCAGCTGGCGGCGGGCCGCTACACCGCGGTCGAGCTGTCGACGCCGCGGTTCCACGGGGACGGCCGTGCGGACTGGGACATCCTCGTCTCGATCACGTACCGCGACTGGGCGGCGATCCAGGAGCACAGCGACGCCGAGATCGCGCGCCGGCTGTATCCCGACCAGGACGCCTTCAAGGCCGAGGAGGCGCGCCGGTTCTCGCTGCTCGAGGCGCACTGGGACGTGGTGCTCGAGGCGCGCTCGCTGGACGCGTAGGAAGCTCGATCCCTACGCCGATCCCCACAGCGCCGGCTTGAACACCATCAGGCCCACAATGACCACCACGATGGCCGTCACCAGGATCCCGAGCGCCTGGGCGCGACGCGCGGCGACGCCGTACGCCTCCGATTCGGGCGCGCGGCGAGCGAGCTCGAGCTGGGCGCGGATGGCGGGGGCGTAGAGCGCGATCCCGAGCACCGCGACGAGGACGTAGAGGACGATCGCGGCGACGATCCACGGCGTCTCGAACCGGTATGGCCCGGTGAGCACGATCCCGACGCCCGCGATCGCCGCGACGATGTACGCGGGGTTCGCGACGCGCCGGTCGAGCCTGCGGATCGACTCGATCACGAACACCAGCCGCTCCGACTCGCGGCCGGCGCGCGTGAGCCAGAACGCGTAGGTGAAGTTCGCGCCGAGCGCGACGATGACGGCGAGGATGTGCACGTACTTCAGGACGACCCAGGCTTCCACCGCTCCATTCTGCCGCGCCGGATCGACCGCCTGCCGTCCGTCACCGCACGCGGGGCCGCGGCTCCGCGATAATGCGTCCGACCCGAACGACCAGCGGAGGCCCACCAGCCCGTGCCGCCCATCACCGAGCTCTCCCGCATCGAGCCCGTGCACCTTGCCCGGCTCGAGAAGCAGGGCATCTTCACGACCGGCATCCTCCTCGAGGTGTCGGAGACGCCCACCCGCCGCACGACGCTCGCCGATCACGTCAAGGCGACGCCGAACGATGTGGCCACGTGGCGCGACGAGGCGCTGATGCTCAACCTGGCCGGGTTCGGGCCGAACGAGCACCAGCTGTTCATCCAGTCCGGGATCGAGGGGCTGCGCGACCTGCTCGAGATCGATCTCGAGACGTTCCGCGCCCGGCTCGCGCGCGGCGCCACGGAGCTCAACTGGGATCCGCCCGCCGACCTGATGGTCGACACCTGGTGGGAGCAGGCCCGGACGCTCGAGGAGGAGTAGCCGGCGGGCCGGCCCGACGCGGGTCCGGCGCCCGATCCGGCTACCATCGCCCCCTGATGCAGTCCCTCCGCGGCGCGCTTGCCGCGCTCATCATCGGCGTGGCCACGGCGCTCGTGATCGTGGCGCTCGCGATCATCCCGTTCCTCAACCCGATCTGGGTGGGTTTCGGGCAGGACCGCGCGCAGGCGCAGGCCTGGACGGGCTACACGACTGAACAGCTGCGCCACGTGACGAACGACATCCTCGCCGATCTCGTGATCGGCCCGGCCGCGTTCGACGTGACGCTGGACGGCGTGCCGGTCCTGGAGGCGCGCGAGCGCCAGCACATGGTCGACGTGAGCGTCGTGTTCCAGCGGTTCTTCATGATCGCCGCGGGCTCGGCGCTGCTCATCGCGGGCGCGTTCGCGTTCTCGCGCTCCCGCCACGACCGGTCGGTGCTGTGGCGCCGCCTGTCGCGCAGCGGCCTCGTCATCGCGATCGTCACGGTGGTCGGCGGGATCGCCGGGGTGCTCGTATTCGACCAGGCGTTCGCGCTGTTCCACGAGCTGTTCTTCCCGCCGGGCTCCTGGACGTTCGACTCCTCGACCGAGAAGCTCGTCCAGCTGTTCCCCGAGCAGTTCTGGGTCGAGACGACGATCGCGGTGGGGATCGTGGTCGTCGCGCTGTCGCTGCTGCTGTGGTGGTTCGGGGGCCGGCGGGTGCTGGCCAACGCCCCGGAGCCGGCGATCCTGGCCGCGACCTCGCCCGAGGCGGCCTGATGGGCGGCGTGCCGATCGCGCGGCTCCTGGGCATCGAGATCCGCGTCTCGTTCACGTGGGCGATCCTCGTCGCAATCGTGACGCTGCTCGGCGCGGAGCAGGCGGCGATCACGGCGCCGGGCCTCGCGACGCCCGTCCGATGGCTGATCGGGATCGCGATCGCCCTCGGGTTCCTCGTCTCGGTCGTCATCCACGAGCTCGCTCACGCGCTGGTCGGCCGGCGGTACGGCGTCGAGGCGAAGGTGATCGTGCTCGGGTTCGTCGGCGGGCTCGCGCCCCTGTCGATCCAGGCGTCGACGCCTCGCAGAGAGCTCTCGATCGCGCTCGCAGGGCCCCTGGTCTCGCTCGCGCTCGGCGGTGGGCTGCTGGCGGTCGGCGTGCTGGACGCGCTGGTTGCGCCCGGGCTGGGCGCGCTCGCCGGGAGCCTCGTCGTCCTCGGCGCGCTCAACGTCCTGCTCGCCGCTCTGAGCCTGCTCCCGGGCATGCCGCTCGACGGCGGCCGGGTCGTGCGCGCGCTCGCCTGGGCGAGGACCGCCGACAAGGACCGGGCCGGGGCCGTGACGGCGCGTGTCGGGCGCCTGCTCGGGTTCACCGTGATCGGCGTCGGCATCGCGATGGCGCTCGCGGACCTCGCCACGGAGGGCCTGCTGGTCGTGGCCCTCGGCTGGCTGCTCACGACCGGCGCGCGGACGCTCGACCGGCGGCTGGCGCTCGAGCGGCTGCTCCGCGGCGCGACGGTGCGCGAGGCGATGCAGCCCGCCGCCGCCTGGGTCGGCCCGAACCTGACGGTGGACACGTTCGCCGACCGGTACGAGGGGCCCGAAGGCGTGCCGGCGATGCCGGTCGTGGACGACGACCGGGTGCTGGGGATCATCGGCAGGCGGCGGCTCCAGCGGCTCGGGCGACGACGCTTCGGCTCCACCCGTGCGATGGACGTGATGGCCGTGCCGCCCCAGACGCCGGTGCTCGCACCCGACGACCCGCTGTGGGATGCGCTGGACGTGATGAACACCGGCGGCCTCGAGGGACTCGCGGTCGCCGTCGAGGGACGGCTCACCGGGATGCTGACGCGGGACAGCGTGTCCGAGGCGGTCCGGCTGCGGGCGGCGGCGCAGGCGGCTCGGGGCGGCATGGCGTGAGCGCGCGCCGATGAGCGGCGACCTGCTCCCGGTGGAGGCAGCCCAGGCGACGGTGCTCGCCGGGGTTGCGCCGCTCACCGCATCGGAGACGCTCGCGCCCGAGGCCGCGCTGGGCCGTGTCCTGGCGTCGCCGGTCGTCGCGGCAGTGTCGCTGCCGCCATGGAACAACTCGGCGATGGACGGATTCGCCGTGCGCGCCGCGGACGTCGAGGCGGCGACCGAGGACCATCCCGTGCGCCTGACGGTCGTCGGCGAGTCGCGCGCGGGTGGTGCGCCCGACGCGCGCGTGCTGCCCGAGACCGCGATCCGGATCGCGACGGGGGCGCCTGTCCCTGCCGGCGCGGACGCGGTCGTCCCGGTCGAGGACACGACGCCGCTCGACGAGCACGGCGTGAGCGGGCCCCGGGGACGCCAGGTGCTGGGGCCGGTGCCGGTGGCCACGCTCGTCCACGTGGCTGCCCGCGCGGGCAACGCGATCCGGTCGCTGGGGAGCGACGTCCGGGCTGGCGACGTCATCGCGCAGCCCGGCGACCTGGTCACGCCGGCGGTCGTGGCACTCGCCTCCGGAGCAGGCGTGGCGTCCGTCGAGGTCCGCCGCCGGCCGATCGTGGCGGTGCTCGCCACGGGCGACGAGGTCAGGGCACCCGGCACCGACCTCGGTCCGGCCGGCATCCCCGATGCCAACGGACCCGGGCTCCGCGCGCTCGTTCGCGAGGCCGGCGCAGTCCCTCTCGAGCTCGGCATCGCCACGGACCGCCTGGACGACGTGGAGGCGCGCCTTCGACGCGGGCTCCAGGAGGCGGACCTCGTGGTCGTCTCGGGCGGCGTGTCGGTCGGCCCGTACGACGTCGTCCGCCTCGCGTTCGACAAGGTGGGCCACATGAACCTGTGGCGAGTCGCGGTTCAGCCGGGCAAGCCGTTTGCGTTCGGCCGGGCCGACGTGGACGGCCGTGAGGACCCGGTCCTGCTGTTCGGGCTGCCGGGGAACCCCGTCTCGTCGTTCGTGACGTTCGAGCTGTTCGTGCGGCCGGTCCTGCGGCGGCTGGCGGGTCAGGCCCGGCTCCACCGCCCGGTCGACCGCGGCGTGCTGGAGGAGCCGGTCTCGAAGAGCCTGGGGCGGCGCGGCTACCAGCGCGTGACCGCCCTCCGGGACGTGGACGGGCTGCCGATGCGCGACGACCGCGGCCGGGTCCGGGTCCGGCTCGCGGGCGGGCAGGGGAGCCACGTCCTGTCGGCGCTCGCCGCCGCCGATGCGCTGGCCGTCCTCCCGGAGCCCGTCGAGACCGCACAGGCGGGCGACGAGGTGGAGCTCCGCTGGCTCGATCGCGGCTGAGCCGCGCGAGGGTCCACGCGCCCGGTAGCATCGAGCGTGCAGGAGGTCCCATGGATCGCGACGCCCCGCGCGCGGAACGCCGCCGCCTCACCCACGTCGACCGCCGCGGCCGCCCGCGCATGGTCGATGTCAGCGCAAAGCCCCCGACCGCGCGCCGCGCCGTCGCGGAGGCGGAGGTGGCCGTCGCGCCCGAAACGTTGAGCCTCGTCATCGACGGCGGCGGCTCCAAGGGTGACGTGCTCACGGTCGCGGAGCTGGCCGGCGTGATGGGCGGCAAGCGGACCGCCGAGCTGATCCCGCTGTGCCACCCGATCTCGCTCACGGACCTCGTCGTGACGATCACGCCCGACCGGGCCGCGTCCGTCCTCCGCGTCCGCGCGGAGGCGGCGACGACCGGCCCCACCGGCGTGGAGATGGAGGCGATGACCGCCGCCTCGGTAGCCGCCCTCACGGTCTACGACATGGTCAAGGGCGTGGAGCGGGGGGTGGAGATCCGCGGCGTCCGGCTGCTCTCGAAGACCGGCGGCAAGAGCGGGGAGTGGCACCGTCCGTCGTCCGCGGACGCGGCCGCGCCGCGCGGACGGCGGAAGGGCGGCGAGCGGATGGCCGGCCGGATCGGCAAGAAGAAGGGCGGATGACCGCGGACGCGGCTGGGGGCGCACGCTCGGCGCTGGTGCTGACCTGCAGCGACCGGAGCGCGGCGGGGCGACGTCCCGATGCGTCCGGGGAGGCGCTCCAGGAGCGGCTCGAGGCCCTGGGGTTCACCGTGGAGCGGCGCGTAGTCCCCGATGACCGCGCCGCGATCGGCGCCGCGCTCGTGGAGGGCTCGGCTGCCCATCGGCTCGTGCTCACGACCGGTGGCACCGGCCTCACGCCCCGGGACGTCACGCCACAGGCCACGGCTGCGGTCCTCGACTACGAGGTGCCGGGCATCGCCGAGGCGATGCGCGCGGACGGGCGGCGGCAGACCCCGTTCGCGTCGCTCTCGCGCGGCGTCGTCGGGGTCCGTCGCGGCTCGCTCATCGTCAACCTCCCCGGGTCGCCGAAGGGGGCGCTGGAATCGTTCGAGACGGTGGTGCCCCTCCTGGACCACGCGCTCGAGACGCTCGCCGGGCCGTTCGACCACGCCGCCGCGCGGGCGGCCGGCCGCGACGACCTGCCGCCGGGCACGCCGGGGGACACGTAGCGTGTTCGAGCCGTTCGCCAACGTCCCGCTGTACCCGCTCGTGTTCCCCGTGTTCTGGGGCGCGGCCGTGTTCTTCGCGCTCGCGATGGCGCGCCATCTGCGCGTGTTCGCCGCCGCCCGCAACGCGAGCCCCACGGACCACCCGCTCCGGCGGCTCTCCGGGACGATCCGCTACGGGCTCGTCCAGACCCGGATGTTCCGCGACTGGCAGGCGGGCCTGCTCCATTTCGGGATCTTCTGGGGCTTCGTCCTGCTCACGATCGGCACGGCGAACATCGTCACCGGCGGCCTGATCCAGGCGGTCCTCTCGATCCCGTTCGACGGCGCGCTGTGGGTGGCGGTCACCGCGCTCCAGAACGTCGTCGCGGTCGTCGTCCTCGTGTGCGTCGCCTGGGCGATCTGGCGGCGGGTCGTCGTGCGGCCGGCGCGCCTGACGTTGAGCCGCCACGCGATCGACATCCTGCTGCTCATCGGGGCGGTCGTCGCGACCGAGCTCGCGGCCCAGGTGTTCGAGGTCGCCGCGCACGGGCCGATCGAGGGCGCGTTCGTGAGCAACGCGCTCGGCGGCGCGATCGCGGGCGCCGACCCGGCGACCCTGCAGGCGCTGTTCTCGGTCACGTGGTGGGCGCACATCGTCCTCGTGGCGGTGTTCCTGTGCTACCTGCCGTTCGGCAAGCACCTCCACATCGCGACCGCGATCCCGAACATCGCGCTGCGCAAGATCCGGCCGCGCGGCGAGCTGCCCGCGATGGACCTCGAAGCCGAGGATGCGACGTTCGGCGTCCGCACCGTCGCCGACCTCAACTGGAAGGACCTGCTCGACGGGTTCACGTGCACCGAGTGCGGCCGCTGCCAGCAGGCGTGCCCCGCCTGGAACACCGGCAAGCCGCTCAACCCCAAGACGTTCATCATGGGCATCCGGCACGAGGCCGTGGAGGCGGAGGCCGGGCTCCCGCTCATCCCGAACTCGCCGACGGTCCGCGCCGCCGGGCTCGACGACTCGCTGACCGCGGAGGCCGTGGCGCGACCGCTCGTCGACACCGCGATCCCGTACGAGGCGGTCTGGGACTGTCTGACGTGCGGCGCGTGCGTCGAGGCGTGCCCGGTGACGATCGAGCATGTGGACAAGATCGTCGGGCTGCGGCGGAACCTCGTGCTCGAGGACTCGCGGTTCCCGCAGGAGCTCACGGGTGCGTTCCGGGGCATGGAGTCGGTCGCGAACCCGTGGGGCCAGCCGCCGTCCGCGCGGCTCGACTGGGCGAAGGGTCTCCCGTTCCAGGTCCGAACGGTTGCCGAGGTGCAGACGGCCGGCGAGCTCGACACGCTCGAGGTCCTGTACTGGGTCGGTTGCGCGGCGGCCTTCGACGACCGCAACCGGCGCGTGGCGCGGGCCGTGGTCACGTGCCTGGACGCGGCCGGGGTCAGCTTCGCCGTTCTCGGCCAGGAGGAGTCGTGCACCGGCGACCCGGCGCGGCGGATGGGCAACGAGTACGTGTTCCAGATCCTCGCCGGCCAGAACATCGAGACGCTCAATCGATATCGGATGGGGGAGCGGACGATCGTCACGGCCTGCCCGCACTGCTTCAACACGATCGGCAACGAGTACGGCCAGCTGGGTGGCTCGTTCACGATCCGCCACCACAGCGAGTACCTGTCGGGGCTCGTGGCGGACGGGCGGCTGCAGCTGGGCGCGGACGGCCTGCCCGAGCGGTCCGTCACGTACCACGACTCGTGCTACCTGGCCCGCTACAACGGGGTGATCGCGGCGCCGCGCGACGTGCTGGGCTCCATTCCCGGCGTGGAGCTCGTGGAGATGGAGAACAGCGGCCGCCAGACGTTCTGCTGCGGCGCCGGGGGCGGCCGGATGTGGATGGAGGAGACCCGCGGCACACGCGTGAACGCGGCCCGGACGCTGCAGGTCCTGGACACGGGCGCGTCGACGGTCGCGACCGCCTGCCCGTTCTGCATGGTCATGCTCCGCGACGGGCTGAACGACGCGGGGCGATCGGACGGCGAGGACGCGGTCAGTGCCCAGGACATCAGCGAGCTGCTGGCGGCGGCGATCGTCCCCGGTGGCCGGGTCGTTCCGGAGGGCCGCCGGCTCCCGGTCGTCTAGCGGCGAACGGCCCAGGCGCTCGGGGCGCCGTTACCCCCGGAGCGAGGACCCACACGCCGAGCACTGGCGCTCGGTCCACAGGTTGCCCATCCCGCACTTCGGGCAGACCTTCATGCCCTCGGTCGACACGGCGTACGGCGACTCCGGCGCGGGCATGGCCGCGGCCGTGGCACGACGCCGAGTGCGACCGAGAAGGATGGCGGCGATCGCGGCGGCGACCGCCAGGACGAGCAGGACGAGCAGCAGCTGGTCCACGGCACACCTCTCGGGCGGGCCCACGACGCCCCCGCGATCGTGTCTCGATGCCCGCCTTCCCGGCCCGGAGCGTACGCGCACCATTCGCCGATGTCACCCCGGACGTTTCGGCCTCGGGCATTCGCCGGAGGTGCGTGGCCGCGCCGGGTCCCGCTCCGCGGCGAGTCCCGCTGCTAGGATGGCCGCCGTGAGCATCAGCGCCACCGCCCACGGATCGGCCCGCCTCACCGAGGAACAGGTCCTCCTGCGCGACGCGGTCCGCGAGCTCGCCGACGAGCGCGTCGCCCCCCGGGCCGCCGAGATCGACCGCACCGCCGAATGGCCGGACGATGTCCGTCGCCTGCTCGCCGAGCACGACATCTTCGGCATTCCGTTCACCGAGGCCCACGGGGGGCTGGGCGCCGACCTCCTGACGCTGTGCCTCGCGATCGAGCAGCTGAGCCGGGTGTGCGCGACGTCCGGCCTGATCCTCGCGGTCCAGTCGCTCGGGGCCATCCCGATCCAGGTCGCCGGCAGCCCGGAGCAGCAGGATCGCTGGCTGCCGGGTCTCGCGAGTGGCGAGAAGCTGATCGCGTTCGGCCTCACGGAGGCGGACGCGGGCTCCGACCCGTCCGGCCTTCGCACGCGCGCCGTGCGGGACGGCGACGACTACGTGATCGACGGCTCCAAGCGGTTCATCAGCCACGCGAGCGTCGCGGACTACGTGGTGGTGTTCGCGGTCACCAACCCGGACGCCGAGAAGGCGAGCCGGCGGCTGTCGGCGATCGTCGTCGAGACGGATCGGCCGGGATTCCGGGTGACCCGGCTCGAGCACAAGATGGGCATCCGCGGATCGCCCACGGCAGAGCTCGCGTTCGACGGCGTCCGCGTCCCGGTCGCGAACCGGCTCGGCGATGAGGGCCAGGGGTTCGCGATCGCGATGCAGACGTTCGAGCGGTCGCGGCCGGGGATCGCGGCGCAGGCCGTCGGGATCGCGCAGGGCGCGCTCGAGGTCGCGACCCGCTACGCGAACGAGCGACGCCAGTTCGGCAAGCCGATCGGCGAGCTTCAGATGATCCAGGCGATGCTCGCCGACATGGACGCCCAGACCGAGGCCGCGCGCCAGCTGCTGTACACCGCGTGCCAGGAGATCGAGGCGGGATCGCCTGACGCCGCGCGGTGGGCCGCGATCGCGAAGCTCGTCGGCGGCGACACCGCGATGCGGGTGACCACCGACGCCGTCCAGGTGCTCGGCGGGTACGGCTACGTGGACGAGTACCCGGTCGAGCGGATGATGCGTGACGCGAAGATCACGCAGCTGTACGAGGGGACCCAGCAGATCCAGCGCCTCCTCGTGGCGCGATCGCTGCTCGCCCGCTACCAGTGATGACCGAGTCGATGCGACTCCCAGACCCCGCGCAGGAGCCCTGACCACCGTGCGAATCCTCGTCCTCACCAAGCCCGTGCCGGACCCCGCGGCCGGCGCCGAACGCCTCGGGCCGGACTTCCGGCTCGACCGGTCCGCGTCCCCCAGCGTCGTCAACGGCAACGACGAGTACGCCCTCGAGGCGGCGCTCCAGCTCGTCGAGGCGCACGGCGGCGAGGTCGCGATCCTGTCGATGGCACCGGCGAACGGGACCGAGACGATGCGCAAGGCGCTCGCGATGGGCGCGACCCGGGGCGTCCTGGTGACCGACGAGTCGCTGGCGGGCGCCGACATGGCCGCCACCATCCCGGTGCTCGCCGCGGCCGCCGCGTCCGAGGAGTTCGACCTCCTGCTCGCCGGCCTCGACACCTCCGACGGGCAGGGCGGCGCCGTCGCCGCCGGTGTGGCCGCTCGCCTGGGTCTGCCGCTGCTGTCCGCCGCCGCCGCGATCGAGCCGGATCCGGCCGCGGGCCGCGTGCGCGTGCGGCGCCTGTCCGCGAAGGGCTACGACGTGATCGAGGCGCCGATGCCCGCGGTCATCTCGTGCACCCAGGCGCTCGGCGCGCCGCGCTACCCGAGCCTGAAGGGCATCATGGCCGCGCGGTCCCGCGAGATCGCGCAGCGGTCGCTCGGTGACCTGGGCGACGTCCCGGTGCCGTCCGGCGGCTGGGCCACGCGGGTCACCGACGCCGAGCCACCGCCCGCGAGAGCGGCGGGACGGGTGGTCCGCGGCGCGCCCGACGAGGCGGCGCGCGAGATCGTCGACTTCCTCGCCGGCCGGAGGCTGATCTGATGCCGCCGGTCATCCTCGCCGTCGCCGAGGTCGCGGACGGCTCGCTCACGAAGCTCTCCACGGAGGTCGCCACGCTCTCCCGGCAGCTGGCGGCAGAGGCGGGCGGCGAGGCCGTCGGGCTGGTCGTGGATGCCGCGCCGGACGCCGCGGCCGCCGAGCTGGCGACGTACCTGCCGCGGGTCGTCTCGGTCACGTCGCCCGCGGTCGCGAACGAGGTGTGGGCGCCCCACGCCACGGCCGAGGTCCGGCGCCTCGTCGACGAGGGCGTCACGCACGTGCTGGTGGGCGCGACCACCGACGGCCGAGACCTCGCCGGGACGCTCGTCGGACTGCTCGGCTGGGGGTTCCTCGCCAACGCGAGCGGCGTGACCTGGGCCGGCGACTCCCCGCAGGTCGAGGCGAGCGTCCTCGGCGCGAAGGCGATCACGACGAGTGTGCTCAGCGGCCCGGACGGCATCCTCTCGGTCCGGCTCAACGCGGTGACCGCGGAGACCGCCGCGTCAGAGGGGTCCGTGGAGCCGCGGGCGGCCGCAGATGCGCCCGCCGCGCCCGCCGCCGCCGTGCTGGACCGCGTGGCAGAGGCCGGCGCGGAGGCGTCGCTCGAGGAGGCGCGGATCGTCGTCGTCGGCGGCCGCGGCGTCGCGAGCACCGAGGGTTTCGGCATCGTCCAGGACATCGCGGCTGAGCTGGGCGGCGTCGTCGGCGCGACCCGGGCGTCCGTCGACGCGGGCTGGATCCCGTACGCGCGCCAGATCGGCCAGACCGGCAAGGTCGTCAAGCCGGCGCTGTACCTGGGGCTCGGCGTCTCGGGCGCGATGCAGCACCGCGTCGGCATGCAGTCCGCCGAGTCGATCGTCGTCGTGAACCGCGACCCGGACGCCCCGATCGGAGAGGTCGCCGACCTGTTCGTCGTCGGCGACCTGTTCGAGGTCGGTCCCGCGCTTCTCGCCGAGCTCCGCGCGCGGCGCGGCGGCTGACGGCGAGCCGGGGAGCGGGGAGGGCCGGGCATGCCGCAGGGGGCGCTGCTGTGGCTCATCGTCCTCATCGTCCTCGCCGCGCTGTTCGTCCTGACGCTCCGGCGCCTGTCGACGCTGATCGGTCGCACCCGGACGCTGGAGCGCTACCAGAAGCAGGTGGCGCAGCTCGCGAAGCGGCTGGTGGTGACGGCCGAGCCGTTCATCGTCCAGCTGGACGAGATCCGGCGCCGCAGCGGCGACCCGCGCGGGCTCGCCGACGCGATGCCCGCGGCCCAGGACGCGCTGCGCACGATTGCCGACGAGGGCCGGGCGACGAAGGTCCCGACCGGACTGGCCCGGGACGGTGCGGCGTTCCTGACCGAGCTCGAACGGGCGGTGCGGGCGGCGGAGCTCGTCGGCCACGGGCTGGACGCGCTCGTGGCTGATCGCGGCGGCCGCGACCTCGAGGCGCAGACGTCGCTCAAGCGCGGCGCCCTCAACCTGCGCCATGCCAGCGAAGCCGCCACCCGGATCGCGCGCGAGATCGGCGGGATCCGGCCGGCCGACCTCCTGAACCGCTCGGATTCGCCAGACGCCCTCCGCTCGTCGGTGCCCACGTACCTCGTGGACGGGGACTTCGACGACCAGCGCTGACGGCGGGATGGACCACCGTATGTAGTGGTATCGTCAAGTGGCACCACTACTGCTTGTGGTTGGGGGAGGCTGGAGGCTGGATGCGCTGTCCGCACTGCGGCACCCGCGACACGCGGGTCGTCGACTCCCGTGACCTCGAGGAGTCGGCCGTCATCCGGCGACGCCGCGAGTGCCCGGCGTGCAGCGAACGGTTCACCACCTACGAGCGCGTCGAGGCGGCCCGGCTCGTCGTCGTGAAGCGCGACGGCGCGCGCCAGGAGTTCGACCGCGAGAAGCTCGCCGACGGCCTGCGCAAGGCGCTGACGCGCCGGCCCGTCCCGGATGATGCCGCCGACCGCGCGGCCGACCAGATCGAGTCCGAGCTCCGTGCCTCCGGCCTGAGCGAGATCCCCAGCAGCCGCGTCGGTGCGCTTGCGATGGACAAGCTCAGGGCGCTGGACCACATCGCATACATCCGCTTCGCGTCGGTCTATCAGAGCTTTGAGGACCTGGAGGACCTCAAGCGCGAGGTGGACTCGCTGATGGCCGAGCACGGGTCGCCGTCGCGCAAGAAGGGGAAGCGGACCGCATGAGCGTCCTCGCCGATCGCGACATCCGCGCGGAGCTGGAGGCCGGGCGCGTCCGGATCGACCCGTACGACCCCGCAGACCTCC
The DNA here is from genome assembly GCA_035701885.1 of Candidatus Limnocylindrales bacterium. Lineage (GTDB taxonomy): Bacteria > Chloroflexota > Limnocylindria > Limnocylindrales > CSP1-4 > CAIXZV01. Next base: position 1,855 of record DASSRG010000350.1, on the reverse strand, counting down.
AGCCGTCGTCCGTGGACCTTCACCTCGACCGCAGCTTCCGCGTGTTCCGCAACAACCGCTACGCGTACATCGACCCCCGGACCCCCCAGCCGGACCTCACCGAGCTCCTGACGGTCGGCGACGAGGAGCCGTTCATCCTCCATCCCGGCGAGTTCGTGCTCGGCCAGACGGTCGAGTGGGTGGAGCTCCCCGACGACCTCGTCGCGCGGCTCGAGGGCCGGAGCTCGCTCGGGCGCATCGGACTGCTCATCCACTCCACCGCGGGCTACATCGATCCGGGGTTCCGCGGGACGGTCACGCTGGAGCTGTCCAACGTCGCCAACCTGCCGATCGCGCTGTACGGCGGGATGCGGATCGGACAGATCAGCTTCTTCCGGATGAGCTCGCCGGTGGAGCGGCCGTACGGCTCCAAGGAGCTCGGGTCGAAGTACCAGGGCCAGCGCGAGCCGACCGCCTCCGCGATCCACGCCGACCGGGAACGCGGCCAGGCCGGCGGCTGACGTGGCGGGAATCAACGACGCCGTCGACTGGCGCGCTGACCTTGGCGGCGGGACGAGCGTCGCGCTCATCCAGGCCGGGACGTTCCGCACGGACGCCGGCGCGATCATGGGGCCCGTCCCGTACATCCTGTGGCGGCCGTGGGCCGAGGGCGAGCTCGACGAGAACCGGCGGCTGCTCCAGGCGCTCAACTGCCTGCTGATCGAGACGCCGTCCGGGCGGGTGCTCATCGAGACGGGCATCGGAGAGCGGCTGGACGAGAAGAACACCGCGATGCGGGGATACGCCGGCACGCCGATCGTGCCCGCGATGCGCGCCGCCGGCTTCGACCCAGGGTCGGTCGACCTGGTCGCGATGAGCCACCTTCACTTCGACCACGCCGGTGGGCTGCTGCTCGCCGATGGCTCCCGGGCATTCCCGCGCGCGCGGATCGTGGCCCAGCGGGCGGAGTGGGAGATCGCGCTCGGGACGAACAGCCGGCTCGTCGCCTCGTACGACCAGCCCGAGCTGCGCCTCGTCGCCGACTGGGGCGCGGAGGGCTGGGCCGAGGGCGACCGCGAGCTGATCCCCGGCGTGTCGGTCATTCGGACCGGCGGGCACTCCGCGGGGCACCAGGCGATCCTGGTGCGGGGGGCCGGGCCCGGTGCCCGGAGCCTCGCCTTCTTCGGCGACCTGTGCATGCGGCCGTGGGCCGCGAACCCGCGCTGGGTAACGGCGTTCGACGACTTTCCGCTCGACTCGGTCGAGGTCAAGGGCGAGCTGTTCCGGCGCGCGGTGGAGGAGGACTGGCTCGTCGCGCTGTCGCACGAGCGCCGGATGCCCGTCGGAACGCTCGTCCCGGACCGCGACCGCTACAAGTTCGAGGGCCTGTAGCGAGGTTCTCGCGCCGTTGGCCGCGCGCGGCTCGGCGCCCGCGGCTCGGCGGCCGCGGCTCGGCGCCCGCGACGCGGAACTCGTCAGCGAGTCAAGGCACGACTGGATGGCGACCGATCGGCGCTCCTGGCGCCCGATGTGTTGTCAGAACCAGCCGCGCACGACTCGGTGTCAGCGATCTAGGCCTGGATCGAGTGGCCCGCTGGAACCCTCACTGCCGAACAGTCGTGCTCTGACTCAGTGGCGATGACGCAGCCACCGCACCCGCCGCGAACGCTCACTCCTTGGGCAGCCAGGCGTCGATGCGGGCCTGCGCGTCCTGGTGGCTCAGCGGGCCGTTGACGACATCGAGGATCGTGCCGTCGGGTCCGATGAAGAACTGGGTCGGCAGGGCGTACACCTTGTACAGCCGGAAGATGTCGGCGCTGGTGTCGAAGGCGATCGGGTAGCCGAGCTGGTAGCGCTCGGCGTACTCGCGGACGTT
>DASSRG010000349.1:0-2736 GCA_035701885.1 Candidatus Limnocylindrales bacterium | reverse complement strand
TCCGCCAGGTACGGGTCGCGGAGGATCCGTCGCGCGACCGAATGCAGGTGGTCACCCACGCGTCCGATCAATTCGTCGAACGCCGCTTCGTCGCCGTGCATCGCTCGCTCGACGAGTCTTCGCTCCATCCATCACCCCTGGTCCCCGGCCGGGCTGGTTCGCGGAGTATGAGTGGCTCGTCGCCTGATTCATTCAATGGCGGTCCCACGCGTGCTGCCATTGCGCGGCGCGCCGCGTTGCGACACTGTTCGAGGATGGAGATCGGGCCCGTCGCGTTCGCGACGCTGCTGGTGGCCATCGCGGGGCCCGTCGGGATCACCCTCGGCTGGTGGCTCGGTCGGCGAGGGGAACGCGAGCGTCAGTTGCGCGAGGAGCGACGCGGCGCGTATGTCGCGTTCGTGCATGCCGTGATCCGGTTCCGGAACGCGAGTGACGACGAGCGGCGGGCGATCCGCGAGGAGCGATGGCAGGCGTTCGCCGAGATCGTGCTCGTCGCGCCGCCGGCCGTTGTGGAGGCGGCCAGCGCGCAGGTGGCGATCGGCGAGCGGTTGCTCGACCCGGCGCTCGTGCCCGCCGATCGGGCCGCCGTCTACCGTGACCTGTGGGAACGCAACCGCACGTTCACGCGACTCGCGCGGGAGGACCTGGGCGTGGGCGCGGCGGACCCGTTCGAGGGGGTCCAGCCGGTCATCGGCGAGCGCATCGACTTCGATCCACAGCCGCCTGCCTGACGCCCGGCCGCTCAGCCGCGGCCCGGCAGGTACCGGTCGCGGAGGACCTCCCGAGACGTGTCGGGGAGCGCACCCGACTCGAGCACGGACTCCAACGTCATCGAGGCGAACGTCGTCCGGTCGGCCAGCAGCGCCTCGTACCGCCTGCACATGTCCGCCATGTCGACGTTGTCCGCCGGGTGGACGATCACGATCCGTCCCCAGGTCCATGCCCCGGACGGGTGCTGCAGCATCGACAGCAGCAGCAGGTGCTCGAGCCAGGGTGACCACAGGTCGCTTCGCCCGCTCACGAGGGGCAGTGCCTCCGGCCGGAACGCGCGCGATCGCTCGTGGACCTCGCGGTTGCGCCACAGGTTCTCGGGCTTCGGCAGCTCGATCGTGAGCCGCTCGTGGTAGCGGGTGTCGACCGCGACGATCCCGCCGCCTCCTAGCACGAACGCCGCCGAGAACTGACGGAGGCTGTTGAGCCACTGCGCCTCGAGCCGACCCGGCGAGTGGAGGAACCGCACCTCGGCGACGTCGCCGGGCGCGTCGGGAAACCAGCTGCGCACAAGGCGGGTCGCTCGCGCCAGGTCCACCGCCAAGTCGCCGAACAGGTTGAATGCGAGCGCCTCCGAGGAGAGGAGGTCGGCCCACAGCCGCTGGTGGTCGATGCTCTGCTCGCGCTCGACGGTCGCCATGCGGGCGCGCGCCGCCTCGCGCGCGGCGTCGGTGACGAGGTTCGCGCCGGTCTCCATGGCGAAGTCGAGCGGAATCCGGCTGCCGACCGGCCGCGCGTCCACGCCGGGCCGAGGCTTGATCGGCTGCGAGCCGATGGGCAGGTCGTGACGCTCCCGCCACTCCGCCTGGTGGATCCGCGCGGCCTGTCGGAACGCCGTCATCGCGGGTCGGCGCGGGATGACGTCGGACGGATCGACCGCGAGCGCAGCCTCCAGCTGCTCGCTCGTTGGCTGAGTGATCATCTCCACCACGGTATCCCGGCATCCATGACGGAACCTGTCGTGTACCTGGGGCAGGATGGCGTCATGAACGTGAACGAGTGGCTGCTCGACGGCGACCCTGCGATCGCCTGGCAGGTCATGCGCGACCTCCAGGACGAGCCGTCCGATGTCGTCGCCGCGGAACGGGCGGAGGTCGCCACGGAGGGCTGGGGTGAGCGCCTGCTCGCCCTCCAGCAGCTGGACGGGCTGTGGGACGGGAAGGCGTGGTCGAACGACCACACGGACACGTTCCACGTCCTGGAGCTGCTGCGTCGGTTCGGGCTGGATCCCGTGAGCGCCGAGGCCCGGCGGGCCGTCGGGCTCGTACGCGAGCACGTCACGTGGGGCGCCGGCCACGAGTTCGACGTGCCCTGGGGCGGGAACGGCCTCTTCGACGGCGAGGTCGAGCCCTGCATCAACGGCAACGTCGTCGCGACGGGGGCCTACTTCGGCATCGACATGACGCCGCTCGTCGAACGGCTCCTCGGCGAGCAGCTGCCCGACGGCGGCTGGAACTGCGAGGTGGAGAACGGCGCCACGGTGTCGTCGTTCGGGACCACGATCAACGTGCTGGAGGGGCTGCTGGAGCATGAGCGGGCGGTCGGCGCCTCACGCCGGGTCGCGGACGCACGTCGCCGCGGCGAGGAGTACCTGCTGGAACGTCGTCTCCTGCGCCGCCGGTCCACGGGGGAACTGATCGACCCCGCGTTCCTCGAGCTCACGTTTCCGCACTGGTGGCACTACGACGTGCTGCGGGCGCTCGACTACCTCCGCGATGCGGGCGTGCGCGACGAGCGGGTGGGCGAGGCGCTCGACGTGGTGGAGGCAGCCCGGGCGGACGACGGCCGGTGGCCCATCCAGAAGGTCTGGGACGGGGAGGACCACTTCGAGCTCGAGGGCCCGCCCGGGACGCCGAGCCGCTGGAACACCCTGCGCGCCCTGCGGGTGCTGCGCTGGTTCGATCGAGCGGCGGAGGCGTCGCGCTAGCCGGGGACGTCGCCCAGGTCCAGGCGCGCCAGCCGGTC
>DASSRG010000348.1:0-5154 GCA_035701885.1 Candidatus Limnocylindrales bacterium | reverse complement strand
GGCGTGTCGAAGTCCGGCCCGTCGCCGACGATCGCCCCCTGCCCGACCACGACCTCCTTGTCGAGGATCGCCCGGTCGACCACCGCGCCGGACCGGATCACGGTGTCGAACATCACGATCGAGTCGCGCACCACCGCCCCGACGTCGACCCGGACGCCGGGCGACAGCACCGAGTTCACGACCGTCCCGTTGATCACGCAGCCGTGCGAGATGAGGGACCGGTGGACCTGCGCGGTCGGCCCGATCTTCGCCGGCGCCCGCTCCTCCGACCGGGTGTGGATCAGCCATTCGCGGTCGTAGAGGTCGAGCTCGGGGTTGTCGTCGAGGAGCGCCATGTTGGCCTCCCAGAACGACTGGATCGTGCCGACGTCCTGCCAGTACCCGTCGAACCGGTAGCCGAACACCCGCGCCCCGCCCTCGAGCATCGCCGGGATCACGTCCCGCCCGAAGTCGCGGTTCTCATCCGAGAGCCAGCGCTGGAGCGCGCGCTTGCTGAACACGTACACGCCCATCGACGCGAGGTCGCTCTTCGGCTGCTTCGGCTTCTCCTGCCACTCGACGACCTTGTCCTGGTCGTCGAGCGCGAGCACGCCCATCCGCGACGCCTCGGCCAGCGGCACCCGGCGCACCGCGATCGTCACGTCGGCGCGCTTGCGCCGGTGCGCGGCGAGGAACGGCTGGTAGTCCATCTTGTAGATGTGGTCGCCCGCGAGGACGAGCACCGTGTCCCCGCCACGCTCGATCACGTTGAAGTTCTGGAGCACCGCGTCGGCCGTCCCGCCGTACCACTCCGCCACGCGGCCGCGCCGGATGTACGGCTGGAGCAGCTTCACGCCGCCGGTGTTGCGGTCCAGGTCCCACGGCCGCCCGAGCCCGATGTGGTCGTTGAGCGAGCGCGGGTTGTACTGCGTGAGCACCACGACGTTGTCGATGCCCGAGTTCACGCAGTTGGACAGCGTGAAGTCGATGATCCGGTACTTGCCGCCGAACGGCACCGCCGGCTTCGCGCGCACGGACGACAGGATCGAGAGCCGCTCTCCCTCGCCGCCCGCGAGGATGACGGCGATCACCGGCTTGACCAACGGTCGTCCCTCCCGGGCATTAGGTCGACGGTCGTGCTGGGGCGCGTGTGGGGATTGTCCGGCAAAGCGGCGGCTCGTGCGCGCCGCCACGCCACCACCCTACCGCACCTATGTGAACAGGCGGGGGTTCACGAACGTCCCGTTGCGCTCGACCATCCAGTGGAGGTGCGCGCCCGTCGACCGGCCGGTGTTGCCCTCGTACCCGATGACCTGGCCCTTCTTCACGGACTGTCCCGCCCGAACCGGGTAGCGCGGCTGCATGTGCGCGTACCAGGTGGTGAGGTTCGAGGAGTGGGCGATGATCACGATCCAGGCAGGGTCGGCGCCGTCCGCGTAATTCCACCCGATGTACACGACGCGGCCGTTCGCCGAGGCACGGACCGGCGTGCCGTACGGGGCGACGATGTCAATGCCGTTGTGGAAGTGCTCGCAGCCCTGACCCGGCCCGTAGAGCGGGAAGGTGGAGCAGCCGAACTGCCCCGAGACGGTGCCGGGCATCGGCCACCGCAGCGTGCCGTTGAACTTGGACGGGATGTTGCCCAGGTTGTACTGGCGCGCGACGAGGCGGTCGATCCGCTTGGCGAGCTTGCGCTTCGAGGCGGCAGTCGCGGCGAGCGCGCGCTTGAGCGCCTTCTTGTCCGCGGCGAGCTGCTGGTAGCGCCGCTTCTGTGCCGCGAGCGCCGCCTTCGCGGCCTTCTCCAGCTTCTTCAGCCGCGCCTGCGCCTTCTTGAGCTCATCGAGCCGCTGGTCCAGCTTCTGCTTCTGGACCGCGGTCTCCTGGCGCACGGTATTGGTCTGGACGCGAGTCGACTCGACCGTCTGGTGGAGCGCCAGCAGCGTCTCGCGGTCCTCGGCGATCTGCGCCGCGAGCGCCTGATCCTGCTCGGCCGCGTCGAGCTGCGTGCTCATCCGCGCGAGCATGTCGGTGAACGAGGCGCCGGACAGGAACGTCTCGAGCATCGAGGTCCGCTCGGCCTCGTACGCGTCCCGGATCCGGTTGGCGAGCTCGGCCTTGCGCTGCCCCAGCTCCGCCTTCTTCGCGGTCTCCTGGGCCTCGATGTTGCCGAGCTGGTGGTCGAGGTCGGCGAGGTCGTTGACGAGGACCCGGTACTCGGCCTTGACCTCCTCGATGTCGTCGACCAGTCGGGCGACCTTCTTCCGGGTCGCGGTCAGGTCGTCCGTGATGCCGTCGAGCTCTTCCTTGGTGTTCTGGATCGCGCCCGCGAGCGACGCCTGCGATCGGTTGAGGCGCGCGATCAGCGCCTTCTGGTTCGCGATCTTCCGCGCGAGCTCCTTCTGCTGCGCCCGTGCGCGCGAGAGCTCGTCGGCGTGGACCGGGGCGGGTGCGGCCACCGGCGCGCCGATGACCCCGATGAGGAACGGGATCGCCAGGAGGGCGACGAGGAGGCGGTGGCGGCGGTCCGTGCCGGACCGCGGGAATCGTTGCGCGACGCTGGGGCGGGTCAACGAAGAGGCGTCCTCAATTCGAGCGAGCGTGGGTCTGTTTGCGCGCTTTCCCGGTCCGTGCGTGACGGAGCGCTAGAACATATGTACGCCCGCCGGATCGTAACGCCGCCTCAGTAGGCACTCCCGAGACGACTCACCGGCTCAGGGACGCAGTGTAGCAGCGTCATCCAACGGTATGTCGCAGTGTAGCTACGAGCCATCACACGAAAGGACTAGGAACGACCGGTCCAGATGGGTGAGATGGGGTTGCTTCGCTCCCGTGCTCACTGGGGGTCCGGGAGCGTCGCGGGCCTGGATCGGCGCCACCAGTCGGGACAGTTACCGATCCGGCGCGCGACCCGCGGCTCCGCCCCGCCGCCCACTCTCTGCCCGTCCGTGGATCGCGCAGCGTTCCAACCGGCGGGATTCGCTCCCGGTGGCACGCGTGGTGATCCAGCCGGCGCGATCCGCTCCCGGTGGAACGCCCTGCGATCCAGCCAGCGGGATTCGCTCCGCTTGGAACGCGCCGCGATCCAACGGCACAGGGACGTTCCGGACCGGCATCGACTGGCCCGTCGGTATGCGTACCCTCTCCGCGCCTCGTAGGGTGCGCTGAACCCCCTGGTCGCTACGGCACGTTGAACGAGAACGTGTAGGGCTGGTCCATCGGGACCGAGTCGCCGCCGAGGTCGGACTTCACCGAGAACACCGTCACGTCGTACGACCCGGCAGGCAGCGGCGAGGACGACGGCGTCCACGTGAGGACCCCGGCACTCGTCTCGGCGACGGAACCCGGCACGGTGGCGGACCCCGACTTCACGACGATCGACGTCGAGAAGTCCGCGAGCGCCGGCTGCACGTCGCGCTCGAAGGTCGCGACGACCGAGGTCGAGGACCCCGACGCCGAGGCTACGAGCGGGTCGCGCCAGAACTGGACGGCCTTGGTCTCGTCGGAGCCCGTGCCCCAGTCGGTCGACGTGTTGTCGACCAGCTGCGTCCCGTCGGCGCCGTACGTGATCGACGCGTGGCGGTTCGCGGTGCTCGTGATCGAGCCCCACCACTCCACGGTCTCCCACGTCCCGCGCGTGTACTTGTACTCGAGCGCGGTCCCGTCGAGGATCGGCACGGTCACCTCCCAGATGCCGCCGCCCTGGTCCTCCATCGCGAGCTTGCCCGGGTTCCACGGGCCCAGCGCGTCGATGTTCCCGGGCAGGTACACGGTCGCCCCGGCGGGCGTCGTGTCCGGCACTCGCACCCTGAACGTCACGTCCACCAGTTTCGGCTCGGCCGCCTGGGTGACGACGTTCGAGGGATCGGACTCGTTGAGCGCGCCGTCGACCGCGGTCACCCGGTAGTCGTAGGTCGCGCCGCCGGTCACCGTCTCGTCGCGGTGGCTGGTCTCGGACGAAGGCACCGTCACGAGCAGCTCCCACGACCCGCCGTTCTCGCGCCGGTACACGTTGTACTCGGCGACGTCCGGGTCGCCCGGCGCCGTCCAGGCCAGCTCGATGAACGAGGCCGCCCAGTCCGTCGCGTGGAGGTCGGTCGGCGCGCCGGGCGCCGTCGTGTCGTCGGGCGCGTTGACGGTCAGCGTGCCCGGGTTCGAGGAGGTGCTCCCCGCGACGGGACCCGAGAGATCCGCGTAGAACCAGGTGTCGCCGCCGTCGGTCGAGTAGCGCGCGAGGTAGGCGAAGGTGCCGGCGCTCCCCGGCTTGAGCGTCGCCTGGTACTCGAAGTTGTTGCCTGCCTGGACGTTGAACGACATCGTCTTCCAGGTCGTCCACGCGGTGTGGTCCGAGCCGGCGGCGCCGAACCCGACCTGCGCCCAGACCGCCGACGTGGATCCGCCGGCGTCGGTGAGACCGGGCACGTAGACCTGCCCGTAGATCGTCGGCGTGGTCTGGCCGCGGGTGATCGTGATCGTCGGCGGCCACTGGAGGTTCGCCCACCCGACCGGGAAGGCCGGGGTGGCCGCGGCCTCGGGCGAGGCGGCCCCCTCATTGCCGGCCGCGTCCACGGCCCGCACGACGTAGAAGTAGCGCCGGCCGTTGGTGACGTCGGTGTCGTCGAACTGCGTCCCGGACGCCGCGCCGATCGCCTCGTACCCGCCCCCGGTCACGACCGACCGGTACACGACGTACGAGGCGGCCCCGCTCACGGAGGCCCAGTCGAGCGACACATGGCCGGTCCCGGCGGTCGCCGTGAGCGACGCGGGTGCCGCCGGCCCCGCGAGGTCCTGGCCTGCGTTGGCCACCAGCACGACGCCGCTGAGCGCCGGCACGGTGACCACGAGCTCGCCGGATGCGGACGTCGCCGCGCCGCCACCGGCCGGGAACCGCACGGTGAACGCGATTCCGTCGCGCAGGTACCCGGCGAGCGGCACGTGCACCGCCTGCGACGAGGACGAGCGGTTGACGACGACGACCGCCGCGCTCGACGACGTGCGGCGGCCGTACGCGGCCACGTCCGCGGTGTCGTCGGCCAGGAGCGGCCGGAAGTCGCCCGCCGTCAACGCCGGCACGGACCGCCGGAGCGCGGCCAGCGCCTGGTAGTGGCTGAACATCGCCGTGTCGGGCTTCCCCCCGAGGTCGGCCCACGGGTACGTGCGCCGGTCGTCGGGATCGTC
>DASSRG010000347.1:0-3827 GCA_035701885.1 Candidatus Limnocylindrales bacterium | reverse complement strand
GACGCTCATGACCGCGGCGCTCGGGGTACGGCGCGTCCGTGTCCCGTTCCGCGTCCCGTTCGAGACGGCGACCGGCACGTGGACCGCGCGCGAGTCGCTGATCGTGGAGCTGCGGTCGGAGGACGGCGCCCACGGCCTCGGCGAGGCGCCGATCGACGCGTCGCACTCGACTGCCGTGATCGAGGAGCTGATCGCGCGCCTGCTGGAGGGCCGCGTCGAGGGCGTCGCGGAGGGCATCCGGCACGCGTTCGGGGCGGGGCTGGGCGGCGCCCTGCTCGACCTCGCGGCGCCGTCCGCGGCCGTGCTGAACGCCGTCAGGAACGGCGTGGCGGTCAACGCGACCATCGGCGGCGGCAGCATCGACGAGGCGATCGCGAGCGCGGCGACTGCCGCCGGTGCCGGGTTTCGGACGCTCAAGCTCAAGGCGCCGTCACGCGAGCCTGCCGCCGCGCTTGTCGACCGGATGCTCGAGGTGCGCGCGGCGGTCGGACCCGGCGTCGCGCTGCGGCTCGACGCGAACGGGTCGTGGACGCTGGACGAGGCGGTCGCGCGGCTGCGGCCGCTCGCGGGCGTGCTCGAATACGTCGAGCAGCCGCTCCCCGTCGCGCGGCGGTCGGACGCGGCCCGGCTGCGTTCCGAGGCCGGTGTCCCGGTCGCGGCGGACGAGGCGGTCGCGTCGCCCGAGGCCGCGCTCGCGCTGCTGGACGCCGGCGCCGCGGACGTGCTGGTCGTGAAGCCGGCGCGGGTCGGCGGCCCTGGTGCGGTGGCGGTGATCGCGTCCGCGGCGGCCGAGCGTGGCGTCCCGGTGGTCATCTCGTCGCTGTTCGAGACGGGCATCGGGCTCGCGGCTGGGATCGCCTGTGCCGCCACGCTCCCCGACGTCCCGGGCTGGCCCGCGGACCGGCGGGCGCACGGGCTGGCGACCGCGTCGGTCCTCGCGCACGACCTGCTTGCCGCGCCGCTGATCGTCGAGGGCGGCCGGATCCGCGCCCCGTTCGGGCCCGGGAGCGGCGGCCTCGGGATCGTCGCGGACGAGGCCGCGCTCGACCGGTACGGGGTGGCCGACGCATGACCTGGCGACTCGCCGACCGCGTCGCGGAGCTGGCGGCGTCGAATCCACGCGGGCTGGCGGTCATCGATGGGCGCCGGCGGCTGACGTGGGCGGGCCTGTCAAACCATGCCGACGCGATCGTGCGGTCGATGCGCTCGCGCGGGGTGCGCGCCGGGCATCGGGTGGCCGTCGACAAGCCCGCGTCCGCGGAGGCGATCGCGGTCCTCGTGGCGCTGCTGCGTCTCGGGGCGACGGTTGCGCCGCTGCCGGGCGGCATGACGCGGCGCGAGCGGGAGGCGGCGCTCGAGGTGCTGGACCCGGCGGCGGTGGTCGACGGCGGGGTGCTCGCCTCGTTCCCGGCGCAGGAGGGTGCCGACGACAAGGGCCTCGAATCCCCCGCGGTCGTCGTGCTCACCTCGGGGACGACCGGGCGGCCGAAGGGCGTCGTCCTCTCCCACGGAGCGATGGGCGCGAGCGCCGACGCGTGGCTCGCAGCCCTGCCGCCCGCCACGGGCTGGGCGATGCCGCTCGGGATCGGCCACGTCGCGGGCCTCGGCGTGGTGTGGCGCGCGGTCCGGGACGGCGTGCCGGTGCGAGTCGTCCCTGCCGCCGACCCGGTGCGGCTCCTGCGCGCGCTCCGGGCCAGCCCGCCGCCGAGCCACGTCTCGCTCGTCCCGTCACAGCTCGTCCGATTGCTGGACACGAGCCGGGAGGCGGCGCCGCCCGCGACGCTGCGTGCGGTCCTGCTCGGCGGGGGCACGATCCCGCCGTCGCTCGTCGAGCGAGCCGTCCGCGCCGGCTGGCCGGTGATCCCGACGTACGGGCTGTCCGAGATGGGCTCCGGCGTGACGGCGCTCGCTCCGGGGGAGGCGTCCGTCGCACCGGGGACCGCGGGCCGGCCCCTGCCCGGCATGACGGTCGTGATCGCGGAGCCAGGTTCGGACGGGGTGGGGGAGATCGTGGTGTCGGGGGCGTCGCGGAGCTCCGGGTACCTCGGCGAGCCGCCGGTCGATCCCGCCGAGCCGGTCCAGACGGGCGATCTCGGGCGGCTCGACGCCGAAGGACGCCTTGTCGTGGTGGATCGCCGGACTGACCGGATCGTCCGCGGCGGCGAGAACATCGATCCGAGCGAGGTCGAGGCGGTGCTCGAGCGACACCCGGCGGTCGCCGAGGCCGCCGTCGTCGCGAGACCGGCTTCGATGTGGGGGCACGTGCCTGTTGCGGCGATCGTGCTTCGGCCGGGAGCCGCCGATCCAGGGGACGACGGCCTCGTGGCGCACGCGCGCGCGGCACTCGCCGGGTTCAAGGTGCCGGTGGCCTGGACTCGTCTCGACGCGCTGCCGCGGACCGCTTCCGGCAAGCTCCGTCGCGACGCCGTGCGGGCGCTGCTCGCGGGCGGCTCGTCCGGCGAGCTGGCGCGGCCCGGCGGCGACGCGATCGGCTGGCGGATGGACGGCGACGGCCCGCGCCACGTCCTGCTCCTCCACGGGACGCTCAGCACCTCGCAGCAGCTGGGACGGCTCGCGGCCGCGCTCGCGGCGGACGGCGGGACGACTGTCCACTCGATCGACCGCCGCGGCGCCGGGACGTCGCGCCTCGCGGACCCGCGGCCGCTCGACGTCGACGTCCACCTCGCGGACCTCGTCGCGTACCTCGACGCTCGCGGTATCCAGCGCGCCGCCATCGTCGGCGTCTCGTTCGGCGGGGTCCTCGGGCTCGAGGCCGCGGTGCGCATCCCCGACCGGATCGAGTCGGTCGTCGCCTACGAGCCGCCGTACGGGCTGGTCGGCGACCGGGCGCTCGTGGCGTGGTTCCGCCGGGTGGCGCGCGACACGACCCGGGCGTTCGAGGCCGGCGGGAACGCGGCGGCCGCGGAGACGTTCCTCCGCCACGTCGCCGGCGACGAGGCCTGGGGCCGTCTCCCGGAGCGAGCCCGGGACTTCCTCGCCCGCGAGGGCACGGGAGCGCTCGCTGACGCGGCGCTCACCGGTCTCAATCCGCGGGGCCTCGCGCGCATCGACGCCCCCGTCACCATCATCACGGGGAGCGCCAGCCAGCCGTTCTATGCCCCGATCGCCGATGAGCTCGCGCGGCGGATCCCGAACGCCCGCCGGATCCGCCTCGACGGCCTGACCCACACCTCGCCCATCACCGAGCCGTCAGCGGTCGTGGACGCGATCCGCTCGTCGCTCGCCCTCACCAGCCCGACCGCCGTACCCGTCACCGCCCCCGCCCTGGAGCCCGCCCGATGACCGACGCCCTCCCGCCCGACCACACCCCGTCCGGCGCCAGCACAGGCGCGGGCAACGCGGCCGCCTCGTCCGAGGTCCGGGTGATGTTCGACCGCATCGCCCGTCGCTACGACCTCATGAACCTGCTCATCTCCGCGTTCCAGGAGCCGCGCTGGCGCCACCGGCTGGTCGAGCGTGCTGGGCTCCGGCCCGGCGACGCGGCGCTCGACGTCGCGACCGGCACCGGCAAGGTCGCCGCGGACCTGCACCGCAAGGTCGCCCCGTTTGGGCGCGTGCTGGGCGTGGACCTGAGCCCCGGGATGATCGGGGTTGCCCAGGAGCGGTACCGGGGTCGCGAGGGGCTCGGGTTCGTCGTCGGCGACGCGCTCGCGCTGCCCACCGAGGACGGGCTGTTCGACGCCGCGACGATCGCCTTCGGCATGCGCAACCTGCCCGATTACAAGCTGGGCTTTGCCGAGATGGCGCGCGCGGTCCGGCCCGGTGGCCGGGTCCTGTGCCTCGAGATCGCGCGCCCGCGCTCCCGC
>DASSRG010000346.1:0-6029 GCA_035701885.1 Candidatus Limnocylindrales bacterium | reverse complement strand
GCTCCTGTTCGAGGCGCTCTTGCTCACGGCGGTCGGCTTCGGCCTGCTCGGCGGCGATCCGCTCCTGCTCGAGCCGCTCCTGCTCACGGCGGTCGGCTTCACGGCGCTCCGCCTCGGCACGCTCGGCTGCGCGGCGCTCCGCTTCGGCACGCTCCGCTTCGGCACGCTCGGCTTCGCGGCGCTCGGCTTCGCGGCGCTCGATCGGCTCAAGGATCCGGGCGGCAGCGGGCTCCGTCGTCTGGCGGACGAGTCCGGCGACCTCCTCGAGGATCGACCCAGCGGCTGCGGCGCCGGCGGCCTGCTCCTCGAGGCGTCGGTCTGTCTGGCGCTTCGCCTTCCGTGCCGCCTTCTCGCCCTTGTCGCGCTTCGGTGACTTGACCGCCGCGTCAGCCGACGTCTTCGCCTTGTCCTTCGCCTTCGGCTTCGGCGGCTTGACGCGCCGCGCCTCGGCGGCGATGTCGGCGGCCTTCGGGCGCTTGGGGGCCGAGGGTGCAAGTGCGGCGACTCCGGACCTGGCCGCCTTCTTCTCGGCCTTCGCCGCCTTCTTGCGCGACTTCGCGGCCTGGGCTTCCGCCGCCAGTCGCTCGCGCTCCGCAGCCTTGGCGGCCTTCTTCGCCGCCTTGGCGGCTCGCTTCGACGCGTCCGCCGCAGCCGCCTCGGCGAGCTCGCGCTCGCGCTTGGCGGCCTTCCTGGCGACCTTTGCCGCCTTCTTCTCGGCCTTCGTCAGCGCATCCCCCGCGGACGAATCGGAGCCTGCGGACTCTGCCGCCTCGGCCGCCGGATCCACGTCCTTCGCCATGCGCGCGCTCCTCGTTGGGTCCCCGCCCACGGACTCGTCCGTGCTGGCGACAGTCTGCCGCACGTCGCCGATCGGCGCCCGCCCGGACCGCCCGCACCCTCGGACGAACGGAACCCGAGGTCCGGCGGAACGGCACCGCCCGCGCCGCTGTTAACCGGCCCTTAACGGACGGCACACCACGCGTTGACAGCCACGGCCGATGGTGACGCCGCAAGCAACAGGAGATGGACGACGGCGAGGTGCCGTCAGCCAGCCGGAGGAGTCACCGAGTGACGTTCGCAACCCACAAGCACCTCGGAGCCATTGCCGTCGCTGCGACCCTGATCGTCGCGGCGTGCGGCGGCGGCGCAACCACCGCGCCGGCCGAGCGCACGCCGGATATGGCGGCAGGCTCAGCGAGCGGTGGCGCTTCGGGCGCCGTGACCGGCGAGATCCTCGTCTCCGGCTCGTCGACGGTCGAGCCGATCTCCACCGGCGTCGCCGAGGCACTCGCCGCACATAGCCCGGACTTCAGGTACACGGTCGAGGGCCCCGGCACCGGCGACGGCTTCAAGAAGTTCTGCGCCGGCGACACGGACATCTCCGACGCCTCGCGCAAGATCAAGGACGAGGAGGCCGCGATCTGCCAAGCCGCCGGCATCGAGTACGTCGAGCTCAAGATCGCGATCGACGGGATCTCGGTTCTCACAGCGTCCGCCGACACCGGCGTCACGTGCCTCAGCTTCGCGGACCTGTACGCCCTCGTGGGCCCCGAGAGCACCGGCTTCGCCAAGTGGAGCGACGCGCAGGCGCTCGCCAGGGAGCTGGGCTCCGACACGGCCTTCCCGGAGGGTGACCTGACGATCACCGGGCCGGGCGAGGAGTCCGGCACGTTCGACAGCTTCGTGGAGCTCGCGCTGGCGGGCATCGCCGGCAAGCGCGGGCAGGACGCGACGACACGCCCCGACTACACGGCCTCCGCCAACGACAACGCGATCATCGACGGCATCGCCGGCGCGCCGACCTCGCTCGGCTGGGTGGGATTCGCCTTCGCCGAGGAGAACAAGGCGACGGTCAACGAGATCCAGATCTCGAAGGACCCGAACGGGACCTGCGTGGCCCCGACCGCGCAGACCATCGCCGCCGGCGAGTACCCGCTCGCCCGCAACCTCTACATCTACGTCAACAAGGCCAGGGCCGCGCAGAACCCGGCGATCGGGGCATACGTCGACTACTACCTCGCCGACGGCACGATCTCGTCCGTCCTGGAGACCGTCCCCTACGTGAACCTCACGCCGCAGGCGCTCGCCGAGACCCGCGCCGCATGGGACGCGGTGAAGTAACTCCTCCTCCCACGGCGAACGGGTCGGGCCATCTCGGAGGCTCGGCCCGTTCGCCTGTCGTCGCGCCACACCGGCGCACCACGGAGCTCATCCATGGCCCATGCCACCGCTGCGGCAGCCGCAGGCGTCTCGCTCCGCGGCAGCCCGCGGCGCCAGCGACGGGAACGCATCGTCCGGCTGGTGTTCCAGGGCGCAGCCCTGGCGACCGTCGTCATCTCGGCGTTCATCGTGTGGACCGTGCTGGCCCAGGCGATCGACTTCCTGTCCCGGATCGACCTGTCGCAGCTGGTCGGCATCGGCTGGTTCCCGAGGCGCGGCATCTTCGACGTCGCGACGCTCCTGATCGGGACATTGATCGTGACGACGATCGCCATGCTGTTGGCGGCGCCGGTCGGTCTCGCTTCCGCGATCTACATCTCCGAGTACGCGACGCCCCGCGTGCGACGCACGGTCAAGCCGATCCTGGAGATCCTCGCGGGCATCCCGAGCGTGGTGCTCGGGTTCTTCGCGTTGACCGTGATCACGCCGGACTTCGTCCAACAGCTGTTCTCGCAGGCGAGCGTGTTCAACATGGCCGCGGCCGGCATCGCCGTCGGCGTTCTGTCCGTCCCGCTCGTCGCATCGGTCTCCGAGGACGCGATGCGAGCCGTCCCGATCACCCTCCGGGAGGCGTCGTACGGGCTGGGCGCGAGGAAGATCACCACCTCGCTCCGGGTCGTGTTCCCGGCGGCCGTCTCGGGCATCGTGGCGGCGCTGATCCTCGCGACGAGCCGGGCCGTCGGCGAGACGATGGTCGTGGCGGTCGCGGCGGGCGCGCCACAGGCGAGGACATGGGATCCGCTCGATCCGGGCGGCACGATGACGTCCGCGATGGTGCTCCTCGCGAGCGGCAGCGACCAGGTCACCGGCAACTCGGCCGCGTTCCAGAGCCTGTTCTTCCTGGGGCTGATGCTGTTCGTGATCACGCTCGTCCTCAACGTGCTCGGCGACGCCTTCGTCCGGCGCGCCCGCCAGGCGTACTAGGTGCGCCGATGACGACGGTCGCCCGATCCGCCCAGGCGGCCGGCGCGAGCGTGCAGGATGGCCTGTCCCGCCGCCGTCGCGACGTGCCGGGAACGCTGTTCCTGATCCTGCTGCTCGGGAGCCTGCTGTTCTCCCTGGCGATCCTGTTCATCCTCCTCGCCGACGTCCTGACCAAGGCGTCGCCCGTGTTCGCTGAGCGCGGCGCTGACTTCCTGACCGCACCGCTGTCGTCCAATCCTTCGAAGGCGGGCGTGGGCCAGGGGATCATCGGCACGGCGATCCTCGGCGTGATCGTCGCGCTCACGGCGTTCCCGTTCGGGATCGCAACCGCGACCTATCTCGAGGAATACGCCCGCGACTCGCGGCTGACCCGCTTCATCCAGGTCAACATCCGGAACCTCGCCGGGGTGCCATCCGTGGTGTACGGACTGCTCGGGCTGTCGGTGTTCGTCGCACTGTTCGAGTCGCTCGGACTGGGCAACGGACGGAACGTGCTCGCGGGCGGGGCAACGCTCGCGGTCCTCGTCCTCCCGATCGTGATCATCACCTCCATCGAGGCGCTGCGCGCGGTGCCCAACTCGATCCGCGAGGCCGGCTACGGGGTCGGCGCGTCGCGCTGGGAGGTCACCCGCCACCTCGTCCTGCCGGCGGCCGCCCCCGGCGTGCTCACCGGAACCGTTCTGGCGCTGTCCCGAGCGCTGGGCGAGACGGCCCCGCTCGTGCTCGCAGGGGCGGTGCTCGGCTCATTCTCGGCCGACGTGAGCAAGGTGCTGACCGGCAGCTACACCGCCCTGCCCGCCATCGTCTACGACTGGTCGCGCAAGCCCCAGGACGCGTTCCGCGCGGACGCCGCGGCGGCGATCGTCGTGCTCCTCGCGATCACCCTGCTCGCCAACGCGATCGCCATCTACCTCCGCAACCGATACGAGCGAACCTCGTGATGACCAGCCCGGGAGACCAGCCCATGAGCCAGCTCGCCCCGCCGCCCGACGCGGCCGTGCCGACCAACGGCCATCTCGGTCCCCCCGGCCCGGACACCCCGGCGGTCGCCGCGCCGATCCTTCCGACACGGGATCGTGCCCCGGTGATGAGCACCGGCCCCGCCGCAGCTTCGGTCGACGCTCGCGACCCGGTGATCCGCATCGAAGGCCTGTCCTTCTACTACGGCACGTTCCGTGCGGTGAAGGACGTCTCGATCGAGTTCGAGCCGAACAGGATCACGGCGTTGATCGGGCCGTCCGGCTGTGGCAAGTCCACGCTCCTGCGCACCATCAATCGGATGAACGACCTCATCCCCGGGGCGCGAGTGGACGGGAAGGTCCACTACCACGGCCACGACCTGTACGCGAAGGACGTCGACCCGGTGGAGGTCCGGCGCCGGATCGGGATGGTGTTCCAGAAGCCGAACCCGTTTCCCAAGTCGATCTACGACAACATCGCGTTCGGGCCTCGGATCAACGGGATGAAGGGGAACATGGACGAGATCGTGGAGTCCAGCCTCCGCCGGGCGGCCCTGTGGGACGACGTGAAGGACAAGCTCAACCAGTCCGGCCTCGCGCTGTCCGGCGGCCAGCAGCAGCGGCTGTGCATCGCCCGCGCGATCGCCACCAGCCCCGACGTGATCCTCATGGACGAGCCATGCTCTGCCCTGGATCCCCGCTCGACGCTCCAGATCGAGGAGCTCATGCTGGAGCTCAAGGAGCGGTACACGATCGTCATCGTGACCCACAACATGCAGCAGGCCGCCCGGGCGTCGGACCACACGGTGTTCATGAACATGGCCGATGATCGGGCCGGCTACGTGGTGGAGGAGGGCGCGACGCTCGACATCTTCACCAACCCGCGGAACCAGCTGACCGAGGACTATGTCTCCGGCCGGTTCGGCTGAGGGAGGACGCGATGAAGATGTTCGACACGCCGAACCCGGAGCCGCCGCTCGTCGAGCAGCCGCGCGAGGCGCCGCCGGCGACCCACCCCACGCGGAGCACGTACGACCGCGAGGTCGGCGAGGTGAAGGACAACGTCCTGCGGATGGGCGCGCTCGTGGAGGCGCAGATCCGGAAGGCCATCGCCGCGCTGGTCGCGCACGACGCCGAGGCCGCGTTCCAGGTCATCCTCGACGACCGCCAGATCAACGAGGTCCAGCGCAAGGCCACCGCCATGATCGCCGCGGTCATCGCGACCCAGCAACCCGTCGCCCGCGACCTGCGCTACCTGCTCACGCTCGACCACGTCAGCTACGAGCTCGAGCGGATGGGCGACCACGCGGGCTCCGTCGCGAAGCAGGCCCGCAAGCTCGCGCCGCATCCCCCGTTGCGCGAGTTCGTCCTCCTGCCGCAGCTCGGCGAGCGGGTCGCGGAGCTGGTCAAGGGGATCATCCTCGCCCTGGTGGACATCGACGCGAACCGGGCCCGCGAGGTCGCCCGGCTGGACGACGAGGTGGACGACCTCTACCACCGGATCTTCGACGAGGTGCTGGTGCTGATGCGCGACGACCCGGCGAACGTGGACCCGGGGACGCGGATCCTGTTCGCGGCCCACTACCTCGAGCGGATCGGCGACCGGGTCACGAACATCGCGGAGGACATCGTGTTCCTCGTGTCCGGCGAGGTGGAGGACCTGAACCCCTGACGGGGCGGCCGATGGCGATCCTGTACCTGCTCCGCCACGCGCACGCCGGCGACCCGGAGCGGTGGGCGGGCGACGACGACCTTCGCCCGCTGTCCGACAAGGGCCGACGGCAGGCCGACCGGCTCGGCGGCGTGCTCGCGGGGTGGGCCGAGGCCCCGGACCTGTTCGTCACGTCGCCGCGGATACGGGCGCGGGAGACGGCACAGCTCGTGGCCGAGGCCATCGGTGCCGCGGTGGAGGTCGACGACCGGCTG
>DASSRG010000345.1:0-5621 GCA_035701885.1 Candidatus Limnocylindrales bacterium | reverse complement strand
CAGCAGGCCGAACAGGCCGAACACCGCGCCCGACGCGCCGACGCCGCCACGCGCGTCGCTGAACGCGAACGAGACGAGCGAGCCGCCGAGCGCGAACAGCAGGTAGAAGCCGAGGAACCGCCAGCGCCCGTACAGGCGCTCGACGAGCGGCCCGGCGAGCCACAGCGCGTACATGTTGAACAGCAGGTGGAGCGGGTTCTGGTAGATCGCCGCGTGGACGAGCGTCACCGTCCACAGCCGCCACAGCTCGCCGTTCGCGAGCGCGACCTTGTCGAGCGCAAGCGCGTTCACGATGTCGTCGCCGATCGGGCCGAGCAGGCTGCCGAGCAGCGAGATCACCGTCGTCACGACGATGATCACGACCGTGAACGACAGGCCCTCGTCGCCGCGTGCCCTCGCGAAGTACTTGCCGCTCGCGCTCGTATCGCCGAGCTCCTTGGCGAGCCAGCCCAGCCTGTTCGCGATCTCGGCGCGGTCCTGCTCCGGCGCCCGCCGTTCGGCCTCTCTGTAGGCATCGAACGCCCCGCGCAGGTCCTGGGCGCGCACCCGTCCGGCCGCGACGTTGCGCCAGGCCAGGTACGTCGACGGGTTCTCGGGGAGGCGGGTCGCCTCCTCCCACGCCTGGAGCGCCGACTGATCCTGGTCGAGGCGATAGAGCGCCTCCCCGAATCCCACGTAGGCCGCGGCGGTGATGCCGACGTCGTCGACGCCGATGACCCGCTGGTAGAGGCGTGCCGCGTCGCGGAAGTCGGTCTCGCTGACGAGGCGGGCCGCGTGGTCGAGCGCGGCGAGGGCGGTCTCCCTCGGGAGCGGACCCTCTGACGCCAGGACCCGCTCGAGATCGAATGACGGATCGGTCACGACCGCGACTGTACCCGAGCAGCGGGTGTGGAGGCCGCGGCTCGATCGTCCGGGGTCGTCGGTAGACTCGGGAGCCGATGTGTGGACGCTTCACCCAGCAACGCCCGACCAGCGAGCTCGCCGAGATCTTCGACGCCGAGGACCTGTTCAACGATCCGGGTGACCGGTTCAACGTCGCCCCGACGGACGAGGCAGCCGTGGTGGTCCAGCGGGATGACCGGCGTGCGGTGGTCGGCTACCGCTGGGGCCTGATCCCGAACTGGTCCGACGACCCGCGGATCGCCTCGCGCACGTTCAACGCCCGCGCGGAGACGGTCGCCACCTCGCCCACGTTCCGCGACGCGTTCCGGCGGCGTCGTTGCCTGGTCCCGGTCGATGGCTTCTACGAGTGGCTTCGCGACGGCAGCTCGCGCCAGCCGATGCGGATCTTCGACCCCACCGAGCGGCCGCTCGCCCTCGCCGGCCTGTGGACCGGCCGGCAGGATCCCGAGACCGGGCTGTGGCACCGGACGTTCACGATCGTGACGACGACGCCGAACGAGTTCATGGCGCCGATCCACAACCGGATGCCGGTCGTCGTCCCGCCGGCGGAGTGGTCCCGTTGGCTGTCGTCGACGACGGACGTGGCCGACCTTCGCCCGCTGGTGGAGCCGTCAGACGCCTGGGCGCTCGAGGCCTACGCGGTGCCGCCGCTGGTCAACAACGTGCGCAACAACGGCCCCGAGCTCGTCGAGCGGCTCCAGCCCCCGCCGGAGCCGCTGACGCTCCTCTAGCCTCCGAGTCCCCGAGACCCGGAACGACACGCCGCTACTCGACGAGCCCAACCGCGTTGAAGATCGCGTTCACCCCGGTCTCGCGAAGCACGTTCACCGTGCCTCCCGAGCCGTTGATGAGGAAGTTCCACGCGATCACCTGGTCCATGGTGAACACGCTCGCCGAGCCGTTCACCTTCACGTCGCCCTGCGGCAGATAGATGATCCCGCGGACCTCGCTGGCCGTGGAGGACGAGCCATTCAGCGTCACGTCGTCGCCGCCGATCGCAACCGTGCGGTCCTGGAAGATCACCAGGTCGATGTCGTCGGTGGTGACGGCCGGATCGCCGAACGGATAGAGGTACGGCTTCAACTTCAGCACCGCCCCGCCACCGCCGAGGGTGATCTTGCCGGGCGCGGAGGATGTCGTCGTCGAGTTGTAGATGAGGACGCCGCCGGCGGCGCCGCAGGTCGCCCGGTTCGCCTGGCACGACGCCAGGCTCGTCGGGGTGGAACCGGCGGCGACGGTGATCACGGAACCATCATTCGACGTCGAGAAGCCCCCGCCGCCGATCCAGTAGATACCGGGCAGCAGGTATGCGACCGCGTTGTTCCCTTTGACGCTGATCCCGCCCGGGTAGAACCCGGGGCCGAAGATCCAGGCCTTGTCCACCTCGCACGCCTTGTTCTTCGTGTCGGTGAACGCCTTCATGCCGGTGCTCGTGGTGCCGGGGCAGTAGTCCGGAATTGCGCTGGTGTGCCCAACCGGAATGAGGACTGGCGTCGTGTTCGCCGCGGTGTGCGTGGGTGCCGGGAGTCCCGCGAGCGGATCAGGCAGCGGGAACGAATACTCGTCCGGGGTGCAGTTGAGCGTGCCACTGCCGACGCTCTGCAGCGCGCCGGCGCTCCGGCAGACGGCGTCGGCCGCGGTCACGTTCAGCACGCCCGCCCCGGACCTGCTGAAGCCGATGTTCGAGCCGTCGCCGCAGCCCTCACCAGTGGAGTTGGACTGGACGTTCGAGTTGGCATTTACGGTGCCCGTGCCCGAGATCTGGATGGCCTTGCAGCCTGTCGGGTCAAGGGCGAGCATGCCGAACGGGTACTCGAGCTCCTGCTGGTTGGCCGCCGTTGCGAACGTGCCCACCGGCCACACCGCACGGCCGATCACCCCGCCGAAGATCGATCCACGAGTGGCGTTGATCTGGACCTCGACGGTTGCCGGTTGATGGCGAAAGATGCCGTGCTGAGCGGGCAGGAACACATTGACGTCTTCGGCGGCGTCGGCATTGTCATAGTCGTTCGCGAGCGCGATCTCGCAGGCCGCCACGACCGCTGGGTTCGAGCCTGCGGCGGCGCACGTGCCGGAGAAGTTCGGGGCGCCGACGGCGTACCGTGCACCGGCCAGCGCTGCGGCGTCGGCCGCATTCTGCTGGTCCCGACGCTCCAGGTACATCACGCCGACGTCGAACGCGAGCGCCGCGATGATGAACAGAGCGACGAGGCCTCCGGCAAACAGCGCCAGGACCTGGCCGCGCTCCGTCGAGCGATCAGTTGTTGATGACAAGGCTCGACTCCGCAGTGATGGTGATCGCCGGCAGCGGGAGCAGCGGCAGCAGGGTCCGGTAGGTGTAGGTGGCGCTCACGGTCACGGGCGAGTTGCGTCCATTGCCGGTCGCGCCCCAGGTGGGCGTGACGGTCACACCGTTTCCGAGGACACCGAATCCGGCGTCCTTGACTCGCTGAATCACTCGAGCGCCCGTGGCGTCGTGGCAGGCCGGTGCCGTCACACCAGGCGGCATCGGCCCCGATGGACCACCCGACGTCGGCGTGATGCACTTTGCGTTCGAGCCATGGACGATCGCGTAGCGAGCGCCTTCGCGCGTCGCGTTGTTCAGCGTCTGGTAATAGAAGATGAACCGGCCGCCCTCGATGATCCCGAACAGCAGCAGGAAGAACACGGGCGCCACAAGGGCGAACTCCACCATCGCCTGACCCCTGGACCGATCCTGGCGAGGCTGCCCGACATGTCGGCGGATCATCACGGCAGCTCGAGGTCGGTCATGGGAAACACGCTCGTCCGCGAGAAGGTCAGCGAGTTCGGCAGCCCAAGATGCATGCCGAACGCCTCGATGTGCAGCGGGACGAGCAGGTGGAAGTCGTAGTTGAGGGTGACCTTCACCCAGCAGGGTGGATTACGGGTCTCGTTCGCGCAGTCCATGGAGGCGTCCCAGGCATGCCATGTCGCGCCTTTATCCGCAGACAGCAGGTACGAGAAGGTCGGGTTCGTGCAAGCCGTGTCCGGCCCGGCGTAGTCCGTCAGGTCACTGGCCGCCGTGCATGCGCGAAGGCGCATCTGATCCTCGGTCCCGGTCACCGGGATGTTGTAGACGGCGGCGTCCCATTTCTGTGAACCGAACGTCCCGTAGTCGGCGGCCTCGCGGGCGGCGGACTCGACACTCAGCATCGTCGTGTAGATCCGGGCGAGATCGACGATGGCGACCATCAGGAAGACGAGCAGCGGCAGGATCAGGGCGAACTCGACGATGCTCTGGCCGCGCTCGGATGCGCGGCGATCAGGTGTGCCCAACGTGACGGTGTCCCCGAGGTCCCCGGCGGCGAACGGGCGTACGGTACCGAAGGACCCTTGCCGAGTACCTTGCGACGAAAGTCCTGGCGCCCGAATGCGGTGCGTTCAGGCCCCGGGCCGTTCCCAGGCGCCGGTCGCCGCACCGAACGCATCGGCCGGACGGACACCCGCGTCGAGCGCTGCCGCGTAGCTACCGACGAGCTCGGCGAACGCGCCGTCGGGGTCGACGGCGGGTGCCTCGAGAACCGTGCCTTCGGTCGCGCCGTCGGGGGCGCCCCCCTCCTGAACGAGGACGACGAGGTGCGCCCCGGCGAAGGCAGCGGCCTCGGCGGCGACGGGGACGATCGTCGGCATGACCTCGTCGGTCACGACGATCACGCCATATGACGGGAGATAGCGCAGGGCGAGCGAGACGTCGGCGGGCTCGAGGATGGGACCGACGATCGACCGCGGCGCCGGCTCCTCGGCATGCTCATCGACGAGCGTGCCTTCCTCCGGTGCCGGTGCGACGATGGGCGTCGGACGGGCGGGATCGCGAAGCAGCGCCACATGCCCCACGCCCCCACGCGCGAGGGCGATCATCAGCGCATCCCCGGCGGCGTCCTCCCCAGCCCGACCTACGAGCTCCACCGCGGCACCTCGTCGCGCGGCGGCCAGTGCGATGAGGCACGCGCGACCGTCCGGTCCGGCCGGCTCGGCCTCGCGCCAGGCTGGGGTGCCGACGACCACGATCACGGCGA
The DNA here is from genome assembly GCA_035701885.1 of Candidatus Limnocylindrales bacterium. Taxonomy (GTDB): domain Bacteria; phylum Chloroflexota; class Limnocylindria; order Limnocylindrales; family CSP1-4; genus CAIXZV01. The sequence continues at coordinate 681 of DASSRG010000345.1, read as the reverse complement.
TCAGCGTAGCGGGGGATGCCCGCTCGCGATCAGCCGTGCCCGCCTGACTCGCTCGTCGCCTTCGGCGTCTCGCCGGGCTTCGGGGTCTCGGTGGCTCGCGGGGTGGAGTCGTCGTCATGGTCATTGGAGCCGGAGCCCGACGAACCCGACGAACCCGACCCCGAGTTCGACGAGCCCGAGTGCGAATCCGAGTCATCGGACCCTGAACCCGAGTGGTCCGAACCGTGGCCAGACGAATCATCCGACCCGGAGCTGTCGCCGCCATGGTCGTCGAACGACCCGTCCGGCTCGGCCGTTTCGGTGGGCTCCGGCGTCTCGCTGGGCTCGGGCGTCGCGGTCTCGGCGGGTCTCGTCGAGTCGGGGGCGGGCGAGGGGCTCACGAGCGGAGGGTCGGACGGCGACGGCACATCGCTGGGGACCGCGGGCGACGGAAGCTCGGGCACTGGACTCCTCTGCGGCTCCGCGAACAGGCCCAGAGCCCCCGCGGTGGCCGTCGCAGTCCCGGCACCGAGCGCGACGACGACGAGCACGATGGCGAGTGCCTGTGCCCGAATGACCGCCGGGAAGCCATGACCGATGGTCACGCGCCACGCGTCGCGGATCGCGAGGACAAGCGCGCCGAGCGACACCCGTCGGATCGCGCGTCCCGCCGCGCGCGCCGGCACCGGCGACGGCTCGTCC
>DASSRG010000344.1:0-4428 GCA_035701885.1 Candidatus Limnocylindrales bacterium | reverse complement strand
GTGCCGACGACGACCACCCGAACCCGCTTCGTCACCACGCTCGAGAACGACCGCTGCCAGATCACCGACCGGTACTCGGCGGTGCTGCGGTACGTGTCGACGGTCGCCTGGAGGACGCCGTCGAGGTAGATCCGCACGGCGCCGCGCGTCGTCGACCTCGTGGACACGACCGCGATGCTCTTGCCCGTGAACGTGTAGGCCGCGGCGCGGCCACCGGTGGAGGACGCTCGGACCGTCCCGCCGGAGAACTTCGACGACGACTTGAGCGACCAGGACCCGGCATACCCCACCGAGCTCGAGCCCTGCTGGATCAGGCGCCCGGTCCGCGAGCCGCCCGTCGCGTAGCTGCTCGTGTTGCCCGCCTTGTCGGTCGCGCGGACGCGGAACCGGGTCGTGCCGCTCGACGGCACGGTCGTGTTCCGCTTGTTGGTCGTGAGGCCGCTCGCGAGCGTCGACCAGGTGGTCCCGCCGTCGAGACTGCGCTGGAGCGTGTACCCGGCGATCCCCGATCCGCCGGCGTTGTCGCCGCCCGTCCACGAGACGGTCACGGGGATCGACGACCCCTTGAGCGCCACGCCAGTCCGCGGCGTGACCACAGGCACGCCGACCTTCGGCTTGACGGTGTCCATCACGACGGTCGCCGCATCGACCTGCGAGGCGGGCCCCGAGTTGGCGGCGATGTCCTGGGCGGCACCTGCCTCGAGGGCAAGGGTGACCGTCCCGTTCCCGCACCCCGCCACCGTGACCTTGGCCGAGGTCGGCGTCGCGCTGAACCCCTGGAGCGCGCAGCCGGCCGCCGTCCCGCCGAGGACCAGGTCGGCCTGCGTCATCCCGGTCACGGACTCGCTCCACGCGATCGTGTAGGCGACGCTGCCGGTCTTCGATGCCGTCCTCGCCGGCGTCACCGTGGCCGTCGGCGCGAGGGTGTCCCGGACGATCGTGTCGTCGGCGGTGGCCGGCGCGGCTTCGATGGTCCCGAGCGCATCGGTTGCCCGCGTGTAGAGCCGGTACATGGCGTCGGTGGCGGGGATCGTGCACGTGATGGTGCCGCTGGACGCCGACGACGAGACCGAGCCGCAGGCCTGCGGCGACGCGAGGGACGCGCTGGTCGAATAGAAGGCCTCGACGCTCGCCACGCCGACGCCCGTGCCGTCGCTCGCGGTGTACGCGACCGGGACGCTCGTGCCCGTGGTCGCGACGGGGACGATCGAGGCCGTTGACGTGGGCGGCGTGCGGTCGACGACGACGGCCGCCGACGTCGCGGGAGCCTCCGGGCCGACGTTTCCGACCAGGTCCTCGACCCGCTGCGCGCCGAGCGTGAGCGTGACGCTGCCGTCCGAACACCCCGTGAGAGCCACCGTCCACGCGTCGCCACCGCCCGCAGGCGTCCCGATAGCGCAGGCGGTCGCCGTGCCGCCGACGGCGAGATCCGAAGCCACGAGCCCGGTCACGCCCTCGCTGAACGCGAGGCCGAACGTGAGGGTCGCCGCCTTCGTGGGGCTGGCCGGCGCCGTGATCGTGACCGTCGGTGGCGCGATGTCGGCCGTGGCGATGAACGCGAGCGCGGCGGGGGCGTTCGCGATGCCCGCGCCACAGCCGAGGGTGGGGCACCCGGTTGCGCTCGCGTCGGCGGCGAAGGCGGTGGTCGCGCTCGTGAGCGCGCGCTGGAGCGCCGCGGGCTGGGCCGCCGGGCGCGAGGCCCGGAGGAGGGCGGCGATCGCCGCGACGTGCGGCGCCGCCTGCGACGTGCCACTGCCGCTGCCGATCGCCTCGGCACCGGGCGTCGTCATCCCCAGGTTCCAGGTGCTCGGGATGGCGGCGCCGGGCGCCGCGACGTCGACGGCGCTCCCGTAGTTCGACGACCCGCCGCCGCCGAATACCGCGCGCTTCCCGTTGATGTCGGTCGCGGCGATCGCCACGACGTCCTCACAGTTCGACGGCGTGTGCTGGGACGCCGGCACGCCGCTGTTCCCTGCCGACACCACGGTCAGCGTCCCACGTGCGCGCGCCGCCGTGACGGCGGCCTGGAAGTAGGACGGACACGGGCTGCCGCTGCCGAGGCTCAGGTTCACGACATCGGCCGGCGTCGCGTTCGCGGGGACACCGAGGACGGTGCCGCCCGATGCCCAGGTCACGCCATCTGCGATGTCGGTGAACGTGCCGCCGCACTTGCCGAGCACGCGGATCGGCTGGATCTTGGCCCCGGGCGCCGCACCGAACACGCCGGCGCCGTTGTTCGCGATCGCGCCCGCGATTCCGGCGACGTGGGTCCCGTGCCAGCTGGAGTTGCGGACGCTGCAGTGGCCGACGCTCTCCTGCGAGGTGACGAAGTCGCCCGGATCCGAGGGATCGGCGTCCCGGCCGTTGCCGTCGCCCGCGGTGAAGGTGTCGCTGATCATGTCGTAGCCGGCGACGGTCTGGCCCGCGAGGTCGGCGTGCGTCCGGATGCCCGTGTCGATGACCGCGATGACCGTGCCGGTGCCGGTCGTCGTCCCCCATCCGCCGACGGCGTCGATGCCGTACGGCGAGCCGTCCGCGGCGCCCAGGTCGCCCCACTCGAGGCTCGCGTACGTGTCGTTCGGCAGCGCGTCGATGGTGGCGATGGGGTCTGCTTCCGCGCTCAGGACACCGGGCATCGCCTCGATCCGCCGGACGATGCCCGGCGCACCCTTGCCGAGCGGGCGGTCGAGGCGGTAGATCCCGGTGGTGCCGGTGAGCCCGAACGGCCGGACGAATGCCGCCGAATGCCCCGCCGCGCGGCCGATCGCCGCGACGCGGCCGGCATCATCGAGCTTCGCCCGGCGCTGGGCACGGGTCCCGCCACCGAGGCTCTCGGCCGACCACCGGACGACGAGCTGCGTCGTGGCCGCGATGCCGTCGTCGAGGGGTGCTTCGGGCAGCGCCGGGATGTCGGCCGGCTCGGCTGCGACGGTGGTCGCGGGGACGGCGAACGACCCGACGAGCAGGCCGAGCGCGACGAACGGTGCGGCGATTCGGGTGGGACGGATACCCCGAGACACGGGGAGCAGCGTACGGCACCGGAACGGCCACGACGTCGGCCGTTCGACGCAGGACGCTCAGGCCCAGGCGCGCGCCGACCTCGCCGCCCAGTACGCCTCGGGGTCCTCGGCGAGCGCCAGGAGCGCGTCCACCTCGTCGGCCGCCAGCCGTACGTCGACGGCCGCGGCGTTGGACCGGAGCTGCTCAACCGTCGCCGCGCCCGACAGCACGACCCCCGCCCAGGGCTGGGCGAGGACGGCGGCCAGCGCGATCGCGTCCTTCGTGGTGCGGTGGCGCGCAGCAGCAGCCGTGGTCGGGGCGAAATCCGGATCGGCCTCGAGCAGCCGGCCATTCGCCATCGCCTCCTTGACGATGACGCCCCACCCCGCGGCATGCGCGTCGGAGAGAGCAGGCCCGGCGGACGGCTCGAGCACGTTCCACGTCGCCTGGACGCAGGAGAAGGGGTTGACGCCGTCGACCGATACCGCGAGCGCCGCGCGGACGACGTCCGCCTGCCGCGGTCCGCTCACGCTGAGCCCCATGACGAGACCGTCGTCCGCGCGCAGGCGCGCGAGCTCCGCGAGGACGGCACGGTCCGAGAGGATCCCACTCTCGAGCGTCGCGGAGTGGACCTGGTAGAGCCGGAGCCACGGGCCCAGGAGCTCGCGCGACTCGGGCAGCTGCGCCCGGAGCATCGCGAGCGAGTGATCCTTGACCTCGTGGACGGGCGCGTCGATCCGCCACTCGCCCACGTACCGGTAACCCCACTTCGAGCCGACCGTCACCTCGCCCGGGTCGATCGCACGCGACCGGAGCCACGACGCGAGGAACCGCTCCGCGTATCCGTACGAACGGGCCGCGTCCAGGTACCGCACGCCGGCATCCCAGGCGGCATCGAGCACGGCGTGACTGCGCGCCTCCATCGCCTCGACCGAGCGATCCTCGGCCTCACCCAGGTCCTCGTCCCGGCCGGTGGTGATGTACGCCGGCCGTCCGAGCGCGGCGAGCCCGAGCCCGATCGGCGTGACGCGGAGGCCGGTCGTGCCGAGGTCGCGGGTCTCCATCCGCCTAGCGTACGGCGGCAGCCTCGCGGTGAGCCTGGGGCCGAGCCCGTGGCCGTGATCCGGCCGCGTCCGCAGGCGCCTCGATCCCTCGGAACAGCCGCCAGCCCACGAGCGCGGCCAGCAGCGCAACGCCGAGGAAGATGACGATCGGCGCCACCTGCAGGACGCCGGTCGCGACCGCCTCCACGACCAGCATCGCGACGATCGCGAGCGGCATCGCGACCGCCTTGACGACGACGATCGCGCCCAGCACGAGCCCGGCGCGCGCCCGCCGCCACGCGAGGGCTGCGGTCCATGCTCCCAGCGGCACGAGCAACCCCAGGTCGAATGCCGGGACGACCAGCGTCTGCGCCCCGTTGAGCTT
>DASSRG010000343.1:0-6840 GCA_035701885.1 Candidatus Limnocylindrales bacterium | reverse complement strand
GCTCGCGGGCCTCGGACAGGGCCGCGTCCGGCAGCCCGACGATCGTGAAGCCGGGCAGGCCGGGGGCGACGTCAACCTCGACCCGGACGACACGCCCGGTGAGGCCGGTGAGGGTTGCTGACAGGAGCGTCGCGAGCACGTGTCGACGCTATGCGGCGGTCCTCATCGGCCGATTGCACGTCACTCACCTGCGACTTATCGCGCGACCCGGTCGTGCCTGTCGCCGCCGGCCTGCTCACCACGTGGGCAGTCGGTGACGCCGGTGCGAGGAACTGCTCGCCCCGTGGACGACAGCACGCACACGAGCCACCACATGTGCCCATCTGTCCACGCGGCGGACAGTTCGTTGCACGCGTGCGACCAACCGCTCACCAGGTGGGCAGCGGGCGGGCGGGTCTCAGGTGGGCAGCGCGCGGGCGGGCGCGTCTCAGGTGGGCAGCGCGCGGGCGGGCGGGCGCCCCGGCGGGCAGCGCGCGGGCGGGCGGGTCTCCGGGCGGGCAGCGCACGGGGGCTGGTCGCCCGGCGGGCAGCCGAGGGCCGAATCGGGGCGGGCCGCCGACGCCGGGATGGGACGCGCGTCGGCAGACGGGAGGCGGAGCCAGGATCGCCGGCCTCGCGGAGCGCCGAGGGCCGGAGGCGGACCTACCGACCCGCGACGGGCGCCAGCTGGGCGACGGCCTTGCCGGACGACTTGTCCACGGCGCGCGCGAAGTCCAGCACGGACCGCCCGAGGACCGAGTCCGCCTTGGCGACCATGAACGGCGCGCCGGTGTTGAGCGCGGAGATCGCGCCGCGGTACTCGTTCACGATCTGGTGCTCGATCGGCCGCCGCAGCGCACCCTCGGCACTCTTCACGTTGATGCCCGTGAACGCGTTCGAGCGGTTGAGCACGAGCTTGAGCTTGTTCTGCTCGTAGCCCAGGTGGCCGATCGTCTCGAGCAGCAGCCGGACGTTCTTGAGGCACGACAGATCGGCGGTCATGACCGCGAAGATCGTCTCGGCGACATCGAGGACCATGAGGTTCACGTCCTCGAGCCGCTTGTCGATGTCGACGATCACGTAGTCGTACAGGCCGCCGAGGATCTCGAGGATCTGGTGCATGTGCGCGGCGGTGACGAGCTCGGCCGACTCGGGGCTGGGCGGCGCGAGCAGCAGATCCACGCCGGAGTCGTGCGTCTGGACGATGGACTTGACGAGGTCCGCGTCCATCGCGGGCGCGCTCACGACGTCGACGATGCCCTTGCGATCGAGGCCGAGGTCGAGAAACACGCGGTGATCACCGAACTGGAGGTTGCCGTCGACGAGGCACACCCGCCGCCCGAGGCCCTGGAGCGCGATCGCGGCGTTGATCGCGATCGTCGTCGTCCCGACGCCGCCCTTGGCCCCGTAGTACGCGTGGACGCGGCCCATCGGCGGGCGGCCCATCAGCGTCTCGCTCGGAGTGAACCGCGCGATCAACGACTTCATCCGGGCGAGCAGCTCGGCCGGGTGGAACGGCTTGATCAGGTAGTCGTCGGCGCCCGCACGCAGCGCCCGGACCCGCTGCTGCACGTCCCGGTCGGCCGTCAGCATGATGATCGGCACGTGCTGGCCCGGGCCCTCTTCCGCCCGGATCCGGGTCGCGACCTCGAACCCGTCGACGCCGGCAGGCGCCGCATCGAGCAGGATCAGCGACGGCGATTCCTTCTGCCACAGCGCGAGCCCCTGCGCACCGTCGGCCGCGACGACCACCTCGTACCCCTCCTGCTTGAGGGTGTACTGCAGGAGTCGCTGGACGCTCGCATCGGCGTCGACGACAAGGACCTTGCCGGCCATCCGACCTCCCGGATCGACGTCCGCTCACTGCCGGGCGCGCTCGCCCGACCCCCGACGGCGTCGTGAGCAGCAGTATAGGGTGGGAGTCCGGGCTGTCCCCGCTACGATCGGGTCATTCGACCCCGCTCGATCACGAGCCGCCGGCGGGCGGCGTCGAGCCTCCGGACGCCGACGAGCCACCGGACCCAGCCGAGCCGGACGTGCCGGGACCGGCCGCGGGCGGCACCCTCTCCGCAGCCGCCAGCCCGTCACCCACGAACGTGCCCACGCGCTCGGCGAACCGCGTGAACTCGGTCGGGATGACGTACTTCGTCGCCGGGCTTGCGCCGATCGCCTTGAGCGCCTCGAGGTACTGGAGCGCCATGGTCTTCTCGTCGACGCCCGACGCCGCCCGGAAGATCCGCTCCAGCGCCTCGCTGAACCCCTCTGCGCGGAGGATCGCGGCCTGCCGGTCGCCCTCGGAGCGGAGGATGTTCGACTGCTTCTCGCCCTCGGCCACGTTGATCGCCGACTGGCGGGCACCCTCGGACTCGGTGATCACCGCGCGTCGCGTCCGCTCGGCGGACAGCTGACGGTTCATCGCGTCCTGGACGTCGCGCGGCGGCGTGATCTCCCGGATCTCGACCGTGGTCACCTTGCCGCCCCAGCGCTCGGTCACCTCGTCCAGCTTCGTGCGCAGCACCTCGTTGATCTGCTCCCGCCGCGACAGGACCTCGTCGAGCAGGATGTCGCCGATCACGGCCCGAAGCGTCGTTGTCGCCACGCCCTGGAGCGCGCCGGGGAAGTTCGCCACGTTCACGATGCTCTTGAGCGGGTCGACGATCCGCCAATAGATGAGGAAGTCGACGCTGATCGGGGCGTTGTCCTTCGTGATCGTCGTCTGGCTGGGCACCTCGATGAACTGCTCGCGCATGTCGACCTTCACGGGCCGGTCGACGATCGGGATGAGGAACCGGAGGCCCGGCCCGCGCACGAGCGATTCGTTGGTCTTGCCGAGCCTGAACACGACCATCTGCTCGTACTGCTGCACGACCCGGACCGACAGGTACAGGATCGCGAGCAGGATGACGGCGCCGAATGCGAGGAGCGCGAGAACGAGCGCGATCTCCATGGGTCCTCCGTTGTCAGGTGCGGTCGGCGGGCAAGGGTGCCGCCGCGGCCGGGGCGATCGGGGTTGCTGGATCGGCAGGCTCGACGATGGCGACGAGCCCGTCGAACCCGGTGAGGGTCACGGGCGTCTCGCGGCTCAGCGGCCGCTCATCGGCGGTCCGCGCGCTCCAGGTCTCGCCCGCGAGGTAGACGGTCCCCTGCGGCGCGAGCGGCGCCTGGACGACGCCCGCGGTCCCGATCGGGATCGGCGTGCCCACCGCGCCAACGGGCGGGGCCATCCGCCGCGTCCGGATCGCGGCTAGCGTCAGGAGGCCCATGAGGACCGCCGTCGTGACCGTCACCGTCAGGATGATCGGCGGCGCGACCTGGACGACCGGCGCGAACGGATCGCCGCCGGGCTCGGTGTACAGGGCCGACGCACCCAGCGCGAGGCAGATGATCCCGCCGACGGTCAGCAGGCCGTGGCTCACGACCTGTGTCTCGAGGGCGAACAGGACGATCCCGAGCCCGATGAGCAGCAGGCCGGCGATGTTGAGCGGGAGGCTGCCGAAGCCGATGAACGCGAGCAGGAGCGCGATGGCGCCGAGGATGCCGGTGACGAAGTTCGGGTTCTGGAGCTCGAACAGGAGCCCGTACAGGCCGATCGTGAACAGCACGAACGCCACGTTCGGGTCGCTCAGCAGGTGGAGGAGCGACTGGAAGGCGTTCATGCCGGTCTCGGTGACCACGGCGTCCGTGAGGTCCAGCGTGAACGTCTGCCCGCCGACCGTCACCTGCTGCCCGGTCGCCTGCGCGAGAACCTCGTCGATGTCGGCGGCGATCCCGTCCACGGCGCCCGCGGCCACGGCGGCGCTCGCGGGATAGCTCTTCGCCTCCGTGATCGTGGAGACCGCCCAGTCGACCGGCCGGCCCCTGACCTCTGCGATCGAGGTGGCATTCGCGATGGCGTCGTTGCGCACCTTGTTGCCCAGGTCGCCCTCGATGTCGCCGCCCGTGCTGTTGACCGGCGTCGCGGCACCGATGTTCGTCCCGGGCGCCATGTACGCGAGGTTCGCCGCGAGCGTGATGAACGTGCCGGCGCTCGCCGCCCGCGCCCCCGCCGGCGCCACCCAGACGATGACGGGCACGTCGGCCTCGAGGAAGGCGCTCGTGATCCGCTGCATCGCGTCGACGCTGCCGCCGGGGGTGTTGAGCTCCACGACGACGGCGGCCGCGCCCTGCGACGCCGCCTTCGCGACCCCCTCCTCGAGGTACGTGGCAAGCACGCCGTCCACGGTGCCGGTTGCGGTGAGCAGCGTCACCGTCGGCTGCGCCCCACGCGCGATGCCCGCGGCCGCGACGAGGAACACGCCCAGCACCACGAGCGCGCGGGCGACGTGGATCCCGATGGAGCGCGGCTGCGTGACCATGTGACCTGCGTCGAGTATCGCACCGCGGTACGCGGCAGTCGCGCGGGCGGTTTCGGCTCTCGACGCTAGCGGGGCTCGGCGGTCGCCTCGGTGAGCGCGTCGAACACGAGCCGGCTCCACGTCTCCATCGAATCGCGCACGGCGGCGACCTCGTCGGTGTCGGCAAAGGCGCCGGTCAGCTTGTCGACCTCGCGGATGGCGACGTCGCGGCCCGCGGCATCCGCCACGAACACGACGCCGAGGTGGACCGCCCCCACCGGCGTCGTGTCGTCGTTGAGCAGGCCCACGACCTGGAAGTCGGGCTCGAAGTCGGCGATGACCTCCTCTGCCCATTCGCGCCGCAGGCCGCCCTCGACGTCGCCGTCGCCCGGGTTGAGGTGCCCGCCGACGCCGATCGACCACAGGTCGTGCAGGCGCGCGTCCCCACCCGCCCGGGTCCGGCGCATCAGGAACCATCGCTTGCCGTCGCGCAGGACGAGGTACGGGATGACCTGCTTGTGGCTCGGGTCCTCCTCGGCGTCGCCGCGGCGCATGAAGAAGCCGTCTTGCCGGACGGCGGCGAGCGTCGCCTCCAGGCCGTCGCGGCGGACGCCCAGCCATCCCTCGCCCTCGATCACCGAGGCCCGCGGTACGACGAGGACCTGCTCGTCGGGACTGCCCACTACGCCTCTCGGCCGTCGTCGCCGGGGACCGCGTCACCGGCCAGCAGCCGCGCCCGGGCGGCGGCGAACCGCGCGTGCAGCTCCGGCTCGTCGGGATCCTCGGCCTCGAGCAGGGCGACCCATTCGTCGATGGTCGCCCGAAGGTCCCGCAGACGTGCCGCGATCGGGCGGGCGTTCGTCGCGGCGATCCCGGCGCCCATCGTCGCATCGCCCCGCGCGAGGCGCGTCATCGACGACCAGCCGCCGGCCGCGAGGGCCTCGGCCCAGGCCCAGTCCGAGCGCGGTTCGGGTCCACGACCCGCCACGGATTCCACGAGCGCGGCGGACACGACGAGCGGCATGTGGCTGATCGCGGCCACGTACGAGTCGTGGGCGCGGGCATCGAGCGTGAACGCATTCGCCCCGCACGCCGCCGCCAGGGTCTCGACCCGGGCGACCGCGTCCGCATCCGCGCGTCCCGGCACCACGACCCACGGGCGGTCGCGGAACAGCGTGGCGTCGGCCGCGCCGAACCCGACGGTCTCGCGGCCGGCCATCGGGTGGCCGCCCACGAACCGCACGCCGAGGGTCGTCGCCTGGTGCACGATGGCCGCCTTGGTCGACGCCGTGTCGGTCACGACCGCGTCCGGGCCGAGGAACGCGGCGACCGGCCCGGCCAGCTCGTCGAGCAGCGCGAGGCACTCCGTCGGCGGGGCGGCAAGCACCACGAGGTCGGCGCCGTCGACGGCCCCCTCCAGCGTCCCGGCGGCCTCGTCGATCGCGCCTGCCGCGAGCGCCGCGCGCGGCCCGGCACCACGCGGCGTCCACGCCGTGGTGGTCCAGTCGCCGTCCGGGGCCGCCTGGAGGGCGCGGGCGATCGATCCGCCGATCAGCCCGAGCCCGAGGAACGCGACTCGCATAGGACGATTATCAGGGTCGGAGCGGCGGAGCGATGGCGGTAGACTGGTCTCCGAGTCAGACCCCGCCTGCCCCGGGTTGATGACCCGGGGCGCCTGCGTCCTGGAGAAGGCCAACCGTGTCGCCTGCCGACCCGAACGGAGGCGCACCGCGTGACGTGCGCCCCGCCGCCCGCCCCTCCGCCCCTCGCCCCATCCGAGTCCTGCTCGTTGACGACCATCGCCTGATCGCCGAATCGCTGGCCCGCGTGCTGGGCGACGAGGACGACATGCGGATCGTCGGGATCGCCGGCACCGTGGCCGACGCCAAGGAGCAGGCGATGCGCGAGCCGCTCGACGTCGTGCTGATGGACTACCGGCTGCCCGACGGCACGGGCACCGAGGCGACCCGCGCGATCAAGGCCCGCTGGCCGTCCTCGCGGATCGTCATGCTCACCGCGGTCGACGACGACGAGACGCTCCTGGAGTCGATCCAGGCGGGGGCGGACGGCTACCTCACGAAGGACAAGGCGCTGGAGGACGTCGTCCGCACGGTGCGTGCCGCGTACGCCGGCGCGACGCTCCTCCCTCGCTCGGTCATCCTCACGATCGCGCGCCGCGTCGCCGATGCCCGGGACCAGCAGTCCGAGCGGCTCCCCGTCGAGCAGCTCACCCCCCGCGAGCTCGAGGTCCTGCGGGCGCTGACCGAGGGTCTGTCCACGCCGGACATCTGCCAGCGCCTCTACATCACGCCGAACACGCTCCGGACGCACGTCCAGAACATCATGGGCAAGCTCCACGTGCACTCGAAGCTCGAGGCCGTGTCCTTCGCCCTGCGCTACCGCCTCGTGGAGCCGCCGAGGGCCGAGTAGCCCGCGCAGTCGATCAGCGCGGCTGCCAGGCGGCGTCGGTCGCCCTGCGACGACGCGGGCCGAGCCGCCGCTCGGCCATCCGCCGCTCCGCCATCCC
>DASSRG010000342.1:0-2526 GCA_035701885.1 Candidatus Limnocylindrales bacterium | reverse complement strand
CTTCGTCGAGTACGACCGGTCCGTCCGGACGCTGAGCCGCTTCCTCGCCGACCTCGGCGACGAGGCGCCGCCGGAGATCAAGGCGCCGGGCTTCGGCGATGCGCTGCTGGGCCTGCGACTCGGACGGGCGTTCCGCGGTCTTGGCAAGCACGACGGGCGCACGATCCTCCGCGTCCTGGCGATGGCGGTCGCGGACTTCGTCGCCGAGTCGTTCGAGACCGAGGCGATCCGCGCGACGACTGCGTGGCGCGGCGTCCGCTACACCGCGATGGGGCCGTGGTCCGCGGGCACGACGCAGGTGCTCCTGGGCGACGCGGCGGGCAACGACGGCGGCGCGGCCGGCGAGACGGTGTTCGCGAAGGGCGGGCCGTCGAACCTCGCCGAGGCGATCGCCGCGTCGGCGCTCGCGTCCGGGGCGGAGATCCGCACCAACGCACCGGTGGCCCGGGTCTCGACGGTGGACGGAGCGGTCACCGGCGTCGTCCTCGAGGGCGGCGAGGAGATCGAGTGCTCGCGGGTCGTGTCAGGTCTCGACCCGAAGCAGCTGCTGACGTCGCTCGTGGATCCAGTGACGGTGGGACCGTCGATGCGCTGGCGCGCGGCGAACATCCGGACACCGGGTTCGGTGGCGAAGGTGAACCTCGTGCTCGACGGGCTGCCGGCCTTCCCGGCCGCGGGCGACGATCCCCGCCCGCTTCGCGGCCGGATCCAGGTCAACACGACGTCGATCGACGCCATGGAGCACGCCTTCGACGCGTCGAAGTACGGGCGGGTCTCCGATGAGCCGGTGCTCGAGGCGACGATCCCGTCGCTCGTCGACCCGTCGCTCGTCGCCGGCGCGGCAGAGGGCACGCACGTCATGAGCGTGCTCATGCAGTGGATGCCGAAGGCGGCGCCGTCGGGCGACTGGGCCGCGGACCGCGACGCGATCGGCGACCTCGCGATCCGGTCGCTGGAGACGGTGGCCCCCGGGCTTTCGTCGCGGGTGACCGCGTGGCGGGTGCTGACGCCCGGCGACCTCGAGTCCGAGTACGGCCTCTCGGGCGGTCATCCGCTCCACGCCGAGCCGGCGCTCGACTCGTTCTTCCTGTGGCGGCCGCTGCTCGGTTGGGCCCGCTATCGGATGCCGGTGTCCGGGCTGTACCTGGCCGGCTCGGGCGCGCACCCGGGCGGCGGCGTCACCGGCGCGCCGGGCCGGAACGCCGCCCACGAGGTCATCGCGGACCGCAAGCGCCGCCGCTGACGGCGGTCGACGCGCGCGGGCGGGCTACTCCTTCCCGCCGAGGATCGAGCCGATGTCCGGGACGCCGGGGGCGCCCGCCGAGGGCGACTGATTCGCCCCGCCTCCGCCGAGGCCCTGGAGCACGCCCCCGATGTCGAAGCCGCCCGCCCCGCCGCCCGACGGCACCTGCCCGTCCGGGGTCAGGGCGTCGATGATCTGGGGCAGGAACGCCGCGAGCATCGGCAGCAGCGAGGCGATGTCGATCCCGGTCTGGGACGAGAGCTGGTTCACGCGCTCCGGGCCAAGGGCGCTCGCGAGCTGATCGGGGTCGACCGCCTGGTTCGGGCCCGTGCCGACCCACGACTGGACCTGGTCACCCAGGCCCGCGCTGCTGAGCTGGCCGAGCAGGCCCTCCAGCCCGCCCTCGCTGCCGGCGAGGGCGCCGATCGCACCCGCGATGTCGCCAGATCCGCCGGCGCCGGTCGCGCCGCCACCGAGCGAGCCGAGCATCTTGCCAAGGTCGTCCATCGAGCTTCTCCCGTGGGCGCGTCGCACCCCCGTGCGCCGTCGAGGCTCTATCTTCGCTCCCCGGCGTCAACCCGGCGTGGGACGCTACGCGGCGCCGGCGGGCAGCGGCGACGGCGCGACCAGTCGACCGATGCTCGCAGCCAGGCGGGCGACGATCGACGGCCGCGGGTGCTCCGCCGGCGCGGCGATCGTGGTCGTCCGGCGGTCGTGGGTCTCGCCGCGGCCATGCCACGCGAGGTACCGCGTCGGGACGATCCGGATGGCCAGCGTGTACAGCTCGCGGAAGGTCACGGGGTCGAGACGGCCCGGGCCCAGCTCGCTCGCGTACTTCGCGAAGAAGCCGTCCGGGACGCCGACCGCCTCGTCGAACGCCGTCGCCTCGGCCTCGATCAGGCCGACCGAGAAGTCGTCCTCGGGGTCGCCGACGGCGATCATCAGCCGCGGGTTCGCACGCAGGTTGCGCACCTTCGCCGCGCCGGGCTTCGAGAAGACCACCAGGGCCTCACCGTCCCACCAGAACCAGGTGGGGACGAGGTGCGGCGTGCCGTCCGGGCGGACCGTCGACAGCCACACCACCCGCTCCTCGTGGAGCATCGGGCGGACGCGCGCGACCGCATGTGCCGGCGTCGGGTCGTAGCCCGGTCGCTCGGCGACGGTGTCGCGGGTCTCGAAGGCGGTCGAGTTCATGAAGGGCAGGATCGCTGCCCGGCGTGTCCACGCCACCCGACGGCCGTGCGTTCCTCGCATGGACGGACGTCAATGTCGTGCGTCGCGTG
>DASSRG010000341.1:0-2540 GCA_035701885.1 Candidatus Limnocylindrales bacterium | reverse complement strand
CTGCCCATCATGCGCGGGATGCTCGACGGGACCGAGCCCACCGCCCGCGGCCCGCACTACCACTCGAAGGACACCCGGAACCTGCCGGGGCCGGTCCAGGCGCATCTCCCGATCTGCATCGGTGGTGGCGGGGAGCAGGTGACGCTCAAGCTGGTCGCCCGGTACGCCGACATGAACAACGTCGGCGGCACCGTTGAGGACCTCAGGCGCAAGGAGGAGATCCTCCTCCGCCACTGCGAGACGGTCGGACGCGACCCGGCCGAGATCGAACGCACGACCGGCATCGGGACCGTGTTCATCCGCGACGACCGCGCGGAGGCGGAGCGGCTGTTTCACGAGGCGTTCGAGCGCAACCGGGTCGCCCGCCACTGGGTCGACCAGCCGGTGGGCACGGTCGAGGACGTCGTCGAGAAGCTCGCGCCGAAGGTGGCGCTCGGCTACCGGCACCTCATCGCCGGCATGCCCTCGAACTACGACGAGGAGTCGATGGTCCGGTTCGCGACGGAGGTCAAGCCGCTGCTCGAGCGCGGCTGATCGTCACTCGGACGGTCGTCAGCGGGTAGCGTCGGCGGCCGCGCCGCCGGCGACCGGATGGTGCTCATCCGCCCGATGGCGGGACCGATAGCGGCGAACCTTGGCGCGGTTGCCGCACGACTGCATGTCGCACCAGCGCCGCCGGCCCCCTCGGGACGTGTCCTGGAACACCCAGCGGCAGGCGTCGTTGGCGCAGACCCGGAACCGGGATGTGTCGCCCTCCGCGATCGCGTCGACCAACGCCTGCGCCAGCTGCGCGGTCGCGTCGCCGAGCGGATCCGCCTCGTCGTGCCGATGACCGACGATGATCCCGGCGGGGGTCGCCCGGAGCTCGGGTGAGGGCACGTGCCGAAGCGTCCTGTTGACGACGTCGAGGGCGCCGTCATTCGGCGACCGCCCCTCGACGGTCGCGTCCCACACCTCGCGGAACGCGGCGCGAGTGCCAGCGACGCGGGCGAGGAATGCACGCGGGTCCCCGTCGGCCTGCTTCTGCAGCGTCGCCTCATGCGCGAGCGACCGTCCCGCGAACCAGCCGATCGCAGCGTCCAGCGACGGGATGTGGTCCTGTGGCACGCCCTCGGTGCCGTCGAGCTCGAGGGTGTTCACGAATGCAAGACATGCGTCGAGGTCGGCCACATGGACGTGGTCGACCGGCGCCGTGGGGTGGGTCTTCGGAGTGGTCATCGATGCCTCGGTAACCAATATACGCGGGTTGACGGGTTACGCGCAACCGGATACACTTCGTAACTGTTCTAGTTGTGTATTCCGGTTACCTGATCGGAGCCACGGGAGACCCGCCATGGACGTCCTCATCCCCTTCGCCGTGTCCGTCCTGGCCGCCATCGGATTCGTCGCCGCGATCGCCGGCGTCGAGAGCCGCGATGGCTTCGATCGCGACGGCCGGTTGGACCCGCTCTCCCCGCTCGACACCCGGATCGATTGATCGGAGGTGCCCCATGTGGCAGATCCAGGCACAGATGGCGATGGACCTCGCGCGCGAGCGCGCGGACGAGGCACGTCGCAACGACCTCGCGAACCGGGCCCGTCGGGACGCGGCCTGGGAGGCGAAGCTGCACCGGCTCCCGGTAGCGGTCAGCCGGCCGCGCCGCGCTGCGGCGGCCGGGCTGCGGGCGGCATCGGGCATGTTCGGCTCGATCGCTGACGCCGCGTGCGATGCCGCCACGCGGTTGGACCACCGGACGGCGTAACGTCCGTCCCGGAGGTTGGCGATGCGTGACGAAGCGGCGGTGTCCTGGGGCGACGGTCGGATCGACCTGTTCTGGCGTGACGACGCGGACGCCTTGTGGCACCGACCGTTTGACGGCGGCGCCTGGGGCGACCGCGAGCCACTGGGCGGCACGCTCGCGTCCGGGCCCGCGGTGACCGCGTGGGCGCGGGACGAGATGGAGGTGTTCGCGGTCTTCCCGGACGGGCAGCTGTGGAACCGCTACTGGGACGGCGAGAGCTGGCACGCCTGGGAGTCCCTCGGCGGCGAGCTCGCCACCGGGATGACCCCGGCCGCCTCCTCCTGGGGCGCGGACCGTCTGGACGTGTTCGCGACCGGGATCGACGGGCGCACCTGGCACCGCTGGTGGGACGGGACCCGATGGGTCGACTGGGAGCAGCTCGACAGCTGATCGCGGTGTCCCGTGTTCGCCGGGAGGCGGCTACTTCTGCGTGTAGCTCCTGTACCGGTTGTGCGTGTGCCCGCCCGATTCGGTCCGGGCGCGCAGCGTGTAGCTTCCCGCCTTCGTGATCACGCGCGTCGAAACGGCCTTGCCGTCGGCGTTCGTATACGCCTTGGTCGTGACCCCGTCACCCCAGCGGAACGAGACGAGGATGTCGTGGACGGGCCGGCCCGATCCGTCCTTCGCGATCGCCGCAGCCCGTGCCGTCTGGCCGCGTGCCAGCGTGTAGTCCTGCATGCGCACGGTGAACGAGCCGAGCGACGGCGTCCGCATGTACCACGTCGACTTGACGATCGTCGTCCCGAGCGAGACCGTCTT
>DASSRG010000340.1:0-16801 GCA_035701885.1 Candidatus Limnocylindrales bacterium | reverse complement strand
GACGCAGTCCTCGGACAGCGTCGCGATCAGCCCGTCGATGTCGCGCGCGTCCTCCGCGATCGAGTGCCTGACCCACAGCTTCTTGATCGCCCGGAGCTCGTCCGGGTCGAAGCGGCGGGCCAGGCGGGAGCGGATCGACGGGGTGTCGGGCATGCCCCGATTGTCACCGCCCGCCGGGCGTGGTGCTCGCCCGGCCGGTCTGCCTCACGCGGGGTCGCTCGTCCGCTCGCCGGCGTCGGCGTCCGCGGCGTCGTCGGCGTCCAGCGCCTGGGCGCCGTCCGCGGCGAGCAGGCCGTAGAGCCTTGCGCGCGTGTCGAGCAGGATCGCGTGCGCGCCGGCCACCGCATCGGGCGAGCCGACCCGCTGGACCTGCATCGCGGCCTCCATGACCTGGCGCGCGACTCGGCGGACGTCGCCGGGCTCGTCGCGCGGTCCGTCGGACCACGGGCTGGGCGGCGCCGCCTCCGCGGCGGCCTTGCCCTCGTTCGTGAGGGCGTATACCCGGCGGCCGTCGATCTCCTGGGCGGTGACGAGCCCCTCGTCGGCGAGCTGCTGGAGGGTGGGGTAGATGGACCCGGCGCTCGGCCGCCAGCGGCCGCCGCTCTGGGCCTCGAGCGCCTGGATGACCTCGTAGCCGTGCATCGGCTTCGTGGCGAGCGCGGTCAGGATCAGCGTACGGACCTCGCCGCGACGGACCATGCCGCCGCGATGCCGGCCGCGGCCGCCCGCGAACGCCATCCGGGGGTCGAAGCCGTGCCGCTCCCCGCCGTGATGGCCGGGGTTCCGGCGATGCCGTCGCCGGTCGGGTGCAAAGGGATGGGGGTGAACCACGCTGTGTGGACTCCTTCGTGTATTGATCAGCGCACTATCGCGCGACATCACGATATATCGCGATACAGCGAAGTGTCAACCCCCTTGCGGGAAGTTCCGAGATGGGCGTCCGGCGAGCGTCCGCCTGTTCGCCTCAGCCCTGACGGCGGATGTCGAGGTCCCCGTCCCGGCCCCAGGCCCGGACGCGCATCGCCCTGACGCGGATCAGCACCACGCCCGGATCCTCCGGCCCGTCGGGGAACCACTGCCGGAGCTCCTCGAACCAGCGCTCGCGCTTGTGCTCCGGGTTGTCGTCGATCTCGGCCTCGGCGTCCATGGCGACCCACGTCCCGCGCTCGGTCGCGCTGTAGGCGAGCGCGACCCTCCGGTCCTCGGCGACCTGGCGAGCGGCGCCGCCGTCGCGCGGCGCGAAGAACCACGTGTCGCCGTCGTACTCGACCTGGCGGTTGTTGGACATCGGGCGGCTGGCGAACGCGTCGCCGTCCCGGGTGGTGAGGATCGCGATGTCGAGGTCGCGCATCCGCTCGGCGACGGCGCGGAGGTCCTCGGGGGCGAAGGCGGCGGTCGTGGTCATGGCATCTCCGTGAGGCAGGCGTTGGCACGTTCCGCCTCCGGTTCGCCGCCCACGGGGTTCGGGATGGGTGCACCGCCTTGCAGCGGCGCGACAGTGACGGGCCACTATCCCTCGCGCGTCACCGCGATCCCGCGCCGGTGCGCGAGCCCGAGCACGTACGAGGCGGTGTTGGTCGCCGGGTCGCGCTCGGGGTCGTCGCCGTCGTCCGCCCGGCCCTCGCCGCCGACGAGCCTGATCGAGGCGCCATCCGCCGCGACCCGGTCGAGGATCCGCTCCAGGTCGTCGAGGCTCACGGCGACGAACCGCGCGCCCACGTCGACGGACACCCCGCCGTCCTCGGTCGCCCAGACCGTCAGGTCGCCGGAGTCGCGATCCTCGAGGCCCACGTCAGCCCTCGGCGGTCACGCCCGTGAACGAGAACGACGACACGCGGACGCTCGGGACGACGCTCCCGCCGAGGAAGCCCTTGACGCAGCGTCGCTCCTTGCTCACCGCCTCGACGCCCGCGAGGACGTCCAGGTACGACTCCGTGAACCGCAGGTTGCGGACCGGCCCGACGATCTTCCCGTCCTCGACCAGGAACGTTCCGTCGCGGGTCATGCCGGTGATGATCACCTTCTTCTGGTGGACCGCATTCGTGTACCAGAACCGGGTCACCAGCAGCCCGCGGTCCATGCCGCCGATCAGCTCGTCCATCGACGTGTCGCCGGGCGCCATCACCATGTTGGTCGGGAACGGCCCGTACGGGTTCGGGGCCGGGAGGCCGTGGCCGGTCGAACGCCGGCCGGCGCGCGCCGCCGTCTGGGCGTCATACGGGAGCTCGCGGCAGATGCCGTGGTCGAGCAGGCACAGCCGCTGCTTCGGCACGCCCTCGGCGTCGAACCCGATCGGCAGTCCCGCGGGGTCGCGTCCGTCATCGACGACGGTCACCAGCGACGACCCGACGCGCCGGTCCTGCTCCCAGAACGAGCGACCCTCCTGGACCGCGAGGGCCGTGAACCCGAGGTAGCCGAGCATGTCAAGCACGTCGACGACCGCGTAGTTGGTGAGCACGACGGGGTAGTCGCCGGCCGCCAGCTCGACCGGGTTCGCGCTCGCTCGCGCGAGCTCCGCGGCCTCGCGGCCGATCGCCGCCGCATCGATCGTCGTCGCATCGACCGCGCACTGCTCCGCGTACCCGGTCCCCTTGTCAGGGCCCATCGTCACCGTGAGCAGCTGGCTCGACGTCCGCCGCTCGCCGATCCGGATCCCCTTCGTCGTCGCGACCGCGATCGCCTCGGCGTCGTGCGAGAACGAGCCATACGCCGTCACCCCCGCAGCGTCGGCCGCGGCGATGACCGCGCGTGCCCCCTCGGCCCGGAGCTCGGGGCTCGCCTGGGCGGTGCGCTCGGAGTACGCCTCGGGTAGCGGGTCCGGCGCCTCGGCGCTGGGCAGCCCCGTCCAGTCCTCCAGCTCGTCGACGTTCGCCGCGATCGTCGCGGCGCGGTCCACCAGCGACCGGACGCCGTCATCGTCCATGCGACCGGTGCTGGCGACGCCGATCCGGCGTCCCTTCACGAACCGCAGGTTCACGTACACCTCGGCCGAGGCGACGTTCTGGTGGATCTCGGAGTTCGCGAACCGGGTCAGCGCGCTCTCCGTGCCCACGACCAGCGCCTCGGCCTCGTCCGCGCCGGCCTTCTCCGCCGCGGCGACCACTCGCTCGGCGAGCCGCAACGCGTCCTCGGGGTCGCCCCCGATGCCGTGCCGGGTGCTCACGCGACCACCCCGACCCGGACGTTGCGGAACCGCGCGCCGGACACCCCGTGCCCTACGTGCCCGTTCTGCCCGGGCTCGCCCTTGCCGCAGTTCGGCGTCGCCCACATGCTCCAGGAGCTCGCGTCGCCGACGGCGTCCATCGACCGCCACAGCTCGTACGTGATCCCGGTGTAGGTGCCGTTCCGGTAGAGCTTGCCCACCTTGCCGCCCTTGATCTCGCGGCACATCTCGGTGCCGAACTGGAAGTTGAGGCGGCGGTCGTCGATCGACCACGAGCGGTTGGTCTCGAACAGCAGGCCGTCGTCCGTGTCGGCGACGATGTCGTCGAAGCTCATGCCGTCCTTGGGCAGCAGGTTCACGTTCGTCATCCGGATGAGCGGGATGCGGTTCCAGCCGTCGGCGCGCATCGCGCCACCCGACTGCCGCCCGATCCGCGGCGCGGTCTCCCGGCTCGTGAGGTACCCGACGAACATCCCTTCCTTGATGATCGGCACCTGCTGGGCAACGACGCCCTCGTCGTCCCAGCCGAAGCTGCCCAGGCCGCCGGGCACCGTCGCGTCCGCGACGATGTCGCACAGCTCGGAGCCGTAGCGGAACGAGCCGAGCATGTCCGGCGTGAGGAAGCTCGTCCCGGCGTAGCTGGCCTCGGTGCCGAAGGCGCGGTCGAGCTCGGTCGGGTGGCCGCAGCTCTCGTGGACCTGCATGTACAGCTGGCTCGGGTGGAGCACGATCGTGCGGACGCCGGCCGGCAGCGGTGGCGCCGCGATCAGCTCGCGCGCCTCGTTGGCGATCCGCTCCGCGTTGCCGGCCAGGTCCATCGCGCGCACGTGCTCGTAGCCCGCCGACGCCCACAGCCCGCCGTTGTCCGGGTAGCTCCGCCGCTGGTGCTCGTCGCCGTCGATGACGTTGGCCTCGAGGCCCGCGCCGACGTGCGTGATGACCTGCTCCGTGTACGAGCCGTCGCTTGCCGCGAACGTCTTCTCCTCACGCTGGGCCGCGTACATCGACTCCGTCCACGCGATCCCGTCGACCCGGCGCAGCGCCTCGTCCGCGGCCATCAGCTCCGCCAGCTTGTGCTCCAGCGGGACCACGAACGGGTCCTCCTCGACCGGCGTCTCGTAGCGGCCGGTCGCCGGCTCGCGGTCGTCGAGCGTGACCGGGGTTCGCAGCGCCGTGGCGCTGGCCTTCGCGATCCGCACGGCCTCCGCCGCGACGCGATCCGCCTCGGCCGTGGTCAGCGAGTGGCTCGCCGCGAAGCCCCACGCCCCGTCCACCAGGACGCGGACGCCGAAGCCCTCGCTCTCGCCGCCGGCGACGCCTTCGAGGCGCCCGGACTTGATGGTGATCTCCTCCTCGATCCGTCGGACGACCCGCGTGTCCGCGTACGTCGCGCCGAGCGCAGTCGCCGTGTCGAGGGCACGGCTGGTCAGGTCCCGCATCGCGGGCGAGGGTATCGCCGATCCCGATTCGGCCGCGCTAGGTCGATGGCCCTAATGCCACGTTGCGCATCGCGGGCGCATGTCGCCCGGCGCATCGCGCCGTTCGGTCAGCCGAAGCGGGCGGCCGAGAGGGCCTGGTTCGTGAGGACGACGCCGACCGCCAGGACGAGGACCGCGGCCCCGAGCGGGACGAGGCGCGTCGCGCGGGCGACGCCGGCACGGGCGGCGCCACGCTCGATTGCCCCGCGCGCGTACACGAAGGCGAGGCCGACGCCGGCCATGACGGCCGCCATGCCGATGCCGAAGGCGACCACGAGGACGACGCCCCACCCGGGCTGACCCGCGGCGATCGTGGTCAGCAGGATCAGCAGCGCGTTCGTCGACGGGATCAGGCCGCCCGCCAGGCCGAGGACGAACAGCGAGCGCCAGGTGATCGTCGAGCCGGCCGGCGGGACGTGGCGGTGGGTGACACCGCCGTGCGAGTGCTCGAACGCGTCGTGGCCTGGCTGTTCGTGGTCGTGAGGCTGGTGCTCGTCCGTGTGCGCATGCGGGTGGTGGTGCGCGTGCGGACCGACGTCTGGAGCCGAGCGGTTCGCGAGCCAGCGCCGGATCTCGGTGAGCAGCATCCAGCCGCCGATCCCGACGATCGTCAGCGCGGCGATGATCGGCGCCGCGCGGACGACGAGGTCCGGCGGCAGGGCGGCCTCGGCAGCGACCACCACGAGGGCGAGCCCGAGGATCCCGAGCGTGTGCGACACCGACACCGCCGCGCCGAGACCGAGCGCGTGGCGCGGCGTGCCCCGGGTGCCGACCAGGTAGGCGGCCATGAGGGTCTTGCCATGACCCGGGGTGAGGGCATGGCCGGCGCCGAGGGCGATGGCGGTGGCGAAGGCGAGCAGTGCCAGCGCGGGCGTCACCGGCAGCGTCGTCAGTGTGTCGGGGAGAGGGCCTTCGCCGAGGGGCGTTGCCTGTTGCGCGATCGCGTTCGCCGGCGCGGGCTCCGACTGATTCCTGTCCTGCGGACAGAGATCACCCTGGCTCGCGCCGGCTGCGCGATCGCTGGGGCATCCACCTGCCGCGGGCGGGGAGGGCGCCGTGGCCACCACACCCTCTCGTATTGAGATTGCGGGGATCGGCTGGGCGTCGGGGATGTCGAGACTGGGGAGGGTCGGGCCACCGGGGGTTACGGAGAAGGTGGCGGTGCGGGTGTCGGGCGCCGAGGTGAGGTCGCTGGGGTAGGTGGTCAGGCGGGCGGAGGGGGAGTCGGCGGGGAGGGTGGAGTCGATCGTCGTCAGGCCGCTCGTGGTCAGCGTGATCTCGCGCCAGCCGATGCGGGTCGGTTCGAAGCGATCCTCGAAGGAGATGGTGGTGGAAGCGGTCAGGGGAGTCGCGAAGGGGGATTCGAGCGTGCACACGAGGCGCATCGTCGAGAGGCCGCCGTTGCCGGGCGGGAAGGTGATGCCGGCCGCGGTGAGCCGGAGCGGGGCATCGTGGCCGTCCACGGTCAGGGAGAGCGCCTTGCCGACGGTCGTGCAGCCGGAGGTCTTCGCGGCCAGCAGCTCCTCGTCGCTGAACTCCCCGTCGCCGTCCTCGTCGAGGTCCATGACGGCCTGGAAGGTCGGGATCTCGGCCTGGTCGATCACGACGTCGAGCAGGATCCGCTCCGGCTCGACCCGGATTCCCGCGTGATGGTTGATCGTGAAGTTGCCGAGCGGGTGGGCGAGGACCGCCGGGGCCGCGAGCGGCAGGAGCGCGAGCGCCGCGAGGAGCGCGCCTGCGATGCGCCGTCGGCCGCTCATCGGAGGCCGTCCAGCGTCCGCTGCGCCCGGTCGCGTGCGACCGGATCGAGCGCCGGCCCGAGGGCGAGCGCGCGCTCGAGGGTCCTTCGGGCCTCGTCCGTGCGGCCCAGCGCGGCGTCGATCACGCCAGCGTGATACCAGAGACGGGCGTCCTGCGTCCCGGCGGCGAGGGCGGAGCGCATCGGCGCATCGGCCGCCGCGGCGTCGCCGGCGTTCACGAGGGCCCAGGCGAGCGCGTCGTACCCGTACACATCGGGTCGGACGGCGAGCTCGTCGCGCGCGAGGCGGACCGCACGCTCCGGATCCAGCCCGTGATCGGCCAGGTACAGGACGAGGCCGCGGTCGTACACGGACCCCGCCTCGCCGGCGAGTGACGCGATCGCCTCGATCGTGGCGCGGTCGGCCGACGCAGCGTCCGCATCACCGCCCCCGCCACGACGCTCGAGGAGGTCGGCGCGACGCGCGAGCCAGTCGGGTGCGGGGATCGCCGCGAGCGCGGTGTCCAGCTTCGCGATCGCGTCGCCGATCCGCCCGCCGAAGGCGTCGAGCCGTGCGAGGCCCACGAGCGCCGCGGGCAGGTCCGGCCGGATCTCGAGGGCCGCCTCCAACGCCTTGCGCGCACCCGCCGCGTCCCCCGTCGCGATCAGCGTGTCGCCGAGCGTCGCGTGGAAGAAGGCGAGCGCGCCGCCCTCGAGCCCCTCGTCCATCGCGGCGGTGACCGCCGCCTCGTCCGCCGCCACGGCCCCGGCCGCGTCGCCACGGACGAACGCGAGGCGGCCGTCCCGCACGAGCGACGCGGAGCCGCCGTCGGTGAGCCGCAGGGCCTGGTACGCCGAGCCGGCCGCGGCAAGGTCGCCGAGCTCGAGAGCCGCGTCGCCGAGCACGCCCTGTGCGACACCGTTGCCCGGGTCGCGGGCGAGGACGTCGCGGGCGAGGTCGCGCGCCTCCGCGAAGCGATGGAGGGCGACGAGGGTCGTGGCGCGGGACGCCATGGCCGGAACGTAGGCGGGCTGGGCGTCGAGCGCCGCATCGGCGGCGGCGAGCGCGCGGGTGTACGCCGTCACGTCGCCCGTGAGGCGTCCCTCCGCGGCGTCTGCGTCGGCGAGCTTGACGGCGGCCACGATGTCCGAGGGCGAGGCCGCGAGGCGATCGGCCCAGAAGGAGACGTCGGCGCGGACGCGGTCGAGCTCGGCGACTGGGTCGAAGGGTGTGTCGGCCACGTCATCCGCCTCCGCGGCGAACGGCGCGTCGAGCAGCGGCTCGTCGAGGCCGAGCGGATCGGCGGCCGGCAGCGCGGCTCCCAGCTGCGTCGCGACGGCGAGGAGGACGGCGCCGGCCACCGCGAGCAGCGGGACGACGGTCGAGCGCCGGGCGGCGAGGGTGGTCATCGACGGGCTCCTGGTCGGGTGGAAGGGGACGAGAGCAGGGGGGAAGGAGCGGGGGCGCCGCGGCGAGCACGGCGCCCCCTGCCGGGTCAGTGAGGCCCGGCGAGGTACGGGAAGGACGAGCCGAACGCCCTGTCGTTCGAGCCCACGCCGTCGCCGGTCGTGAGCACGAAGTTCGTCAGCAGCGCGAACTCGGCGTCGATGACGTCGTCGCCGAGCTTCCGGCCGTTCAGGGCGAGCGTCGCGAGCGACGTGCCGGAGGCGAAGCCGGCGTTGCTGCCGAGCGTGATCGACAGCTCGTCCGGGAGCAGGACGCCGGCGATCGCGTCGACCTCGCCGTCGGTGTACGGCGTCGCGCTGTTGGCGCTCAGGACGCCGCCGATCGCGTTGAGCACGGTCTCGACGTTGTCCTTCGTCGTCGAGCGGTCCTTCGACGGCCGCTGGAAGTTGAAGGCGTCCTTCTCGAGCCCGTTGTAGTCGGAGCTCGAGGGCAGGATGAGCCCGTTGAACACGGTGTTGATCGCCGGCCGGCCCATGCGGTCCACCTGGCGCCAGCCGCCGTTCGAGCGGGTCGACGTCGTGGCGAACACGCCGATGGAGTTGCCGGTGCCGCCGAGCTTGTCATTCGGCAGCTTGAGCGCGATCGACAGGACGTTGGTCCCGGCGAAGGTGTCGGTCGCCGTGAAGCCGCCCAGCAGCTCGCCCAGGTCGGTCTCGCCGCCGAGCAGCTTCTCCTTGAACGTCACGAAGCCGGGGAGGTCGAAGAAGAACGGGTCGTCGCGGACGCCCGCGAAGGCGCTGCCGCCGCCCCACACCGGCGCGATCCGCGCCGAGTGCTTGTACGGGGTGGTCCGGCCGCTGGCGACGACGGTGCCGCTCCAGATGTTCGCGACCGCGTCCTTGCCGGCCGCCCTGCGGACGACGTACTGCTGCGTGCGGGTCCCGTCCGACTTCCTGATCGGGTCGCCGAACCGGACGCGGTATGCCAGGTCGGCGGTGCCGTCCTGGTCGCGGTCCAGCTTCAGCTCGTAGAGCGCGTTCGACCGGAAGGTGGCGGTCTTCGAGTCCGCCGGGGACATCAGGCCGTCGACGTTGAGGACGAGCGTCGTGGTCGAGCTGCTCGACCGGAAGGCGTAGATGTCCGTGATGTCGATGCGGTGGTCCGCCTTCGCGGCCGGCGCATCGAGATGGTCCGCGCCGCTGACGAGGAGCGGGGATGCCCCCACGGCCAGCGTGAGCCCGGCGACGGCGACGAGGCCCGCGCGCGACGCCCTGGGTGTGATGGAACGCATCGAGTGCGCACCTCCCTTGTGCGCCGGCACCGGACCGGCGGCTGGAGAGGTCTGCGCAGGGGCTGGCGCAGCGGATCAATCGCTACACTCGGCCCGTGGGAGGCACCGATACCGGCACGCCGCGCGGCGTGTTCATCACGCTCGAAGGGCCGGACGGGTCGGGCAAGTCGAGCCTGCTCCGGAGCCTCTCTGCGTGGCTGGAGGCGGCCGGCTGCGACGTCGTCGCCACCCGGGAGCCCGGCTCCACCCCGCTCGGCGAGCAGATCCGGAAGCTGGTCCTGGACACGGAGCCGAAGATCGATCGCACCGGCCGCGCGGACGCGCTGCTGTTCGCCGCGTCCCGCGCCCAGCACGTCGACGAGGTGATCCGGCCCGCGCTCGCCCGCGGCGCGATCGTCGTGTGCGATCGGTACGCAGACTCGTCCATGGCGTACCAGGGTGCGGGCTCCGGGGTGCCGATGGACGAGCTCTCGGCGGTCCAGCGGTTCGCGACCGGCGGGCTCGTGCCCGATCTCACGATCCTTCTCGACCTGCCGGTCGACGCCGGCCTGGCGCGGAAGTCCGCCGAGGTGACCCGCTTCGAGGCCTATCACGACACCGACTACCACCAGCGGGTCCGCGACGCCTTCCTCGCCTTCGCCGCGGCGGAGCCCGACCGGTACGCGATCGTCGACGCGACCCGCGACGAGGCCGGGGTCCTCGCGGCGTCCGTCGCCGCGCTTCGCCGGCTGCCCTTACTCGAGCCGTGCCTGGACGCGGCCGAGGTTCCTCCGCGGTGACCCGAGACGTGCGCGGCGGTCGTGAACCGATCGCGCACGGCGTGCGCATGCCACGATGAGCGACGCGGGCCCGGACCGCGCGGCCGTGCCGAGCGCTCCATCCGTCGCGAGCGACGAGGAGCTCGTGGCCGGGTTGGCCGCGGGACGGACCGAGTCCCTGGACCTCCTGTACGAGCGCTACGCATCGATGGCCTTCGGAATCGCACGGCGGATCACCGGCGACGACGCCCTCGCCGAGGACGTCGTCCAGGACGCGTTCCTCGGCGCGTGGCGGAGCGCCGAGCGGTACGTCGCGGGCCGCGGGTCGGTGAAGACGTGGCTGCTCTCGATCGTCCACCACCGCGCGATCGACGCGATCAGGCGGCGACGCCCGGTCAGCGAGCTCCCGGAGGAGGCCGATGGCGCGCGGACGCCTGAGCCGCTGACGTTTCCCGACGTGTGGGGCGAGGTCGCCGGGCGCCTCGACGCGGAAGCCGTCCGTGGAGCGCTCGACGGGCTTCCGTGGCCGCAGCGCGAGGCGCTGGAGCTCGCCTACTTCGGCGGGCTCTCGCAGACGGAGATCGCGGCGCGGACCGGTGTCCCGCTCGGGACGGTGAAGAGCCGCGTCCGCCTCGCGCTGATCGGGATGCGGCGCGGGCTCGGGCTCGCCGTGTCGGGCCCGCTCGATGAGGCGGACACGGAGGGGTCGCCATGAGCCAGCCCGCCCGCCTGACCTGCGACGAGGTCCGGGACCTCGCGCCGCTGTTCGTCGTCGGTGCGCTGGACCCCGACGAGGCCGCCGCCGTCCGCGAGCACCTCGCCGACTGCGCGCTGCCGCACCCGGAGCTGCTGGAGCTCGGCGAGGCCGCGACGGCGCTGCTCGCGACGGTCGAGCCAACCGTCCCGGCTCCCGCGCTCAAGGCACGGGTGATCGCGGCGGCCGAGTCGGACCTCGTCTCCGGGAGGCATCCGGCATCACCGGCGGCTGTCTCGTCAGCCGAGTCTGCCGCCCCGCCGCGCCCGACGTCCATGGCCGCAGCCGACTCGCAGGTCTTCGCGCCGCCGGTCGATCTCGCGGTCGAGCGCGAACGCCGGCGGTCCAGGCTGGGGTGGCTCGTCGCCGCGGCAGCCGTCATCGCGGTCGTCGTGCTCGGCGCCTCGAACCTTGCGCTCCGGCGGGACCTGGACCAGGCGCAGGCGTACCAGCAGGGCGTCGACCAGGCGCTCGCGCTCGCCGCTCAGCCCGGCTCGGTGACCGCGCTGCTCCGGGCGGACGGCGGGACGGCGACCGGGTTCGCGGTCATCGGCGCCGATGGGACGACCCGGATCACGATGCGCGGGCTGCCGGCGACGACGGGGTCACAGGTCTACACGGCATGGGCGATCGAGGGTGACGCGTCGCCCGTCGCGGTCGGCGACTTCACGGTCGCGGCGGATGGGCTCGCCACCGCCTCGGGCACGTCGCCGTCGGCCGCGCCGGGATCCGTGGTCGCGGTGACGCTCGAGCCGGCGCCCGGCGCGACCGCTCCCACGGGGCCGATCGTCGCCTCGGGAACGACGAGCGCGCCCGCGGGCTGACCGGGCCGAGGGGCGGGGGCGAGGAACGTGGCGTCGGACCCGCGCGGCGTCGGGCGGGGATGCTAGGCGCCGGCCTCGGCGACCTGCGAGGTGCCCGCGGAGCCGGCGAGGGCCGCACGCGCGGCCTCGAGCAGCGACGAGGCGTCCGTCCCGTCCTGCGGGAACCGGGCGACGCCTGCACTGACGGTGATCGATCCGCCCTCGATTGCGGGCAGCTGGGCGATGCCATCGAGCACGCGCTCCGCGACCAGCACGCCCGCGGACCCCGGGGCGACCAGCACGAATTCGTCGGCGCCCGTCCGGGCGACGGTGTCGACCAGGCGGACGGTCTCGGCGAGGACGGCCGCGACCTGGCGCAGCGCCTTGTCGCCGGCCCGCGCGCCCGCGCGATCGTTGAGCTCCGTGAACCCGTCGATATCGAACAGCGCGACCGAGACCTCGGACTGCTGTCGCTGGGCGCGCGCCACCTCGAGCTCCAGGACGCGGCCCAGCGTGCGTGCGTTGGACAGGCCGGTCAGTGGGTCGGTGTGCGACACCCGCTCGGCCCACTCCGCCCGCTCCAGGGCGATCGACGAGGTCCGGAACGCGGCGATCGCGGCCGCCGCCAGGTCGGCGATCGCGACGAGCAGCGTCTCCTCGCCGGTGCCCACCTCGTGGACGCCCGGCCAGCCGAACGTGAGCACGCCCACGCACGCCTCGACGCCGCCGCTCGCGACGACGAGCGGCAGGTCGGCGCCGGACATCGTGGAGCCGTCCGGTGCCGCGCCGGTTCGCGCCAGGGTCCCCGTCCGGTCGAGCGCGGCCCGGTGGATCGGGTGGTCCGGGTTGCCGGTGACGTCGGCGGCGTACGCCTCGATGCCCTCGTCGGCCATCCCCAGGGTGAGCAGCAGCTCCAGGGCGCCGTCGTCGCCGTCCTGCGCGAACACCGAGGCGACGGACGCCCCCACGGCCGCCGCGCCGGACTCGACGATGACCCCCAGCGCCTGGTCCAGGTTCTCGGCCCGCGCGAGCGCGGCCGAGCCGGCGGACAGGACGGTCAGCGCGCCCGTGGCGCCGTCGGACGAGTCGGACACGAGTGCCTCCGTGTGGCCACAGCTGGCGCGGGTCGTCCGGCTCCGCCGGTGGGGTTCCCTCGCGCCGGTTGGCGGCGAGTCGGCATCGTACACCGGCGGGACCCCCGCGAGACGGGTCCCCGCGAGACTCCGCGGTGCACGATGACGGGCATCTCGCGCACGGCCGTCGGCTATGCTTCCGCGCGATGAAGATGGTCGTCGCCATCGTCCACAGCGAGGACGCGGGCGTCCTCGTCGATGCGCTCCTGGAGCACGAGTTCCGCGCCACGCGGCTGCACTCGTCGGGCGGATTCCTCAAGCAGTCCAACGCCACGGTGATGCTGGGCGTCGAGGACGGCGAGGTGGACGAGGTCCTGGGGATCGTGCGCGAGAGCTGTCACTCCCGGACCCAGATCGTGAACCCGATGCCGCCGATCATGGAGCCGGGCGAGTTCTTCATGCCCTACCCGCTCGAGGTCGAGGTCGGCGGCGCGACCGTGTTCGTGCTGCCCGTGGAGCGCTTCGAGCGCCTGTAGCCCAGCCCCGGCCGAGCCGGCACGCCAGTGCGGCCGACGACGCTCGCTCCTAGCTCGCTCGCAGCCCGGTCCGCGTCCCCTGGACGGACGACAGCGCCGGCCGGATGATCGTGAACGTGCCCGACTTCCCGGGCGCCAGCGTCGACGGCGACGTGAACGTGCTCCCGCGATCGAGGACCTCGCCACGCTTCCCGTACCACGTGCGGGCGACGGCGACGCTGCGCGCGGTGGTCGAGCCGACGTTCTTGACCGATCCCTTCTCGGTCACCGTCCCGTTGCTGTTCGACGTCCGGGTCAGCGAGGTCAGGCTGAGCGAACGCCTTGCCGGCAGGGAGCCGGCGCTGACGGAGAAGCTCACGCTCGCATAGGCAGGCACCGACCCGGCCATTGCGAACGGCGTCACGCTGCCGTCGCCGAGGCGGGCCGCGAACGCCTTCGTGCTCAGCGTCCGAACGACGGTTCCGCTCGCGTTGCGGAACGTCGCCTTGACGATGGGGCGTCCGACCGTGCGCCCGGCGTTGTTGAGCACCTCGCCGACGATCCGGACGGAGCCGCCGCCCGAGCCCGAGGTGGCTCGCCAGCTCTTCACCGGAAGCCCGGATGACATCGCGCGGAACCGGAGAACGTACGGGTTGTCGCTGCGTCCGCCGCCGGGGAAGCTCACCTTCACGCGGTAGGTACCGGCGGACAGGATCCTCGTCAGCTCCTCGTACCTCGCGGCGCTGGTCCCGTCGACGGTCGCGAGGCGTGTGCTGCATGAGCTGTACAGGTCGAACCTCGCGTTGACGGGCACGTCGCCGAGGGTGATGACCATCCGGTGACGTGACTTGAGCGTGAACCGGTACCAGTCCACGTCCCCGGCGCCGGTGGGCCGGTCGGAGACCCAGGACCCCGTGCTGGACGTGCGCGCCGACGCGCACGAATCGGACACGTCCGGTGCGTACGTTGCCGCGAGCGAGAGGTTGGACGACGCCACGACGGTGCGCACCCGTTCGGTGCTGTCCGCCCAGCGGGAGAACCGGTAGTGGGTGCCGCCGATGTCGCGCGTGAGCGGCGCCGTCAGCGAGACCTCGCTGCCCTGGATCACGGTGACGCTCCCCGGTGCGCTGACGGTCGTCCCCGCGACCTCGATGGGGACGCCGGACGGCGACGAGGTGACGGACACGGTGCGCGTCTTGGGCAGCAGCTCCACGCTGGTGGTGGCCTTCGACCCTTGGGAGTCGGTCGCGGTCAGCCGGATCTCGAGCTTGGCCGGGTACTCGTGGTCGGGGGCCGTGAACGAGCCGCTCGTCCCGGTTGCCTCCTCGACGAAGTGCTCGTGGCAGTCGGACGGGCAGTGGAGGAGGACGAGATCCCACGACAGCTTCGACCCGCTCAGCGTGCCGTCCTCCGCATCCGTGCCGTGGCCGGAGTACGAGATCGTGTCGCCGACCGCCCACGTGAGTGAGCCCGAGGGCGCGTCGATGACGGGGACCGGTGGCGCGTTTGTCGTGTCGACGCGGACCGTCGCCGTGTCGGACAGGCCGTTCGAGCTGGTCACCTTGAGGCCGACGTCGTAGACGGCCGCGTTCGTGACGAGCCAGTCGAAGGTGACGCCGGTCGCGTCGTCGTATTCGCCGTCGTCATCGAGGTCCCAGGCGAACCCGGTGAGCGTCGAGCTGGGGTCGGGGTCGGACGAGGTGGAAGCGTCCAGGTGGACGGTCACGGGCGCGAGCGCATGGCTCGGGGTGGCCGTCGCGCGGGCGATGGGCGCCGCGAGGTATCGGATGCCGACGATGCGGCCGCCGTCGAGGTCCGCGTAGAGGAGGTCCCCATTGGGTGCGGTCGCGAGGTCCACGGGGTTGCCGATGCCGCTCGCCACGAGCTCCATCCCGGCGGCAGACGGCACGCCGCCGGCGCCTGCCGGGAAGAACGCGAGGCAGTCGCGGTCGTAGTCGACGAAGAACAGTCCGTTCAGGTACTTCGACGGATATGGGATCGCCGATCCGCTCGCACCCTTGTAGAACGCGACTCCAGTCACGGCTGCGCCGTCCTCCCCGCTGCTGTCCGGGCTGAAGCAGGGGCCTGTCGGCGACAGTGACGCCTTGTGGCTGTACGAGTAGAACGGCGCCTGCCACGCGGCGGCGCCCTGCGCGTAGAAGGCCTCACACAGGTTCGTGCCGAGCGTCGAGTAGCCAGGCGCCTTGCCGGGCCCCTCGTAGCACGGCCAGCCGGCATTGGGGATCGTGGTCGGCGTCGCCGACGCCGGGATCGAGACCTTGTCGATCGCCTCCCACGTGCTGTTGCCCACGTGCCCGATGTACATCTCGGACGTGCCCGGACGGAACGTCAGGCGATACGGGTTGCGGAAGCCCGCCGCGACGATCTTCTTCGTGTTCGCGTCCGAGCTGGATGCGAGCGGGTTGCCGGACGATGCCGCCCCGGTGGACGGGTCGATCCGGATCAGCGCGCCGCCGAGCTGGGTCGGATCCCCCGTCGTCCGAACGTCCTGGCTCCGGAGCGCGCCGCCTTCGGCCGTCGGGACCTCGACGACGATCGGGAGCTGGCCGGCCGGTGAGGTGACGTTCACGG
The DNA here is from genome assembly GCA_035701885.1 of Candidatus Limnocylindrales bacterium. GTDB lineage: Bacteria > Chloroflexota > Limnocylindria > Limnocylindrales > CSP1-4 > CAIXZV01. The sequence continues at coordinate 1,228 of DASSRG010000340.1, read as the reverse complement.
GGTCCTGGCACGGGTTCACGGGCGTGATCGGGCTGGTCGCGTTGGGGATGGTCCCGCCGCGCTGGCCGTAGTCGAGCCCGTTGAAGTTCGCGCCGTCGCCCAGCGCCAGATACAGCTGCCCGTCCGACCCGAATGCCATCGCGCCTCCGGCGTGGCTCGGGAACTGCTGACAGACGTCCCACATGAGCAGCTTCCGACTCGTGACCTGGTTGGTCGACGGGTCGAGGGTCAGGCGTTCGAGCTTGCTGCTGGCAACGCAGCCGTCGGTCGTGGCCCCCGGGCCCCCAGGCGATCCAGGACATGTGTCGCCCCAGGTCTGCGAGCCGGCGCCGATCGGCCCGCCCCAGACATAGAAGGCGTACAGGTACGGGTTGGTCGGGAAGGCAGGATCCAGGACGATGTTGAGGAGCCCTCGGTCCCAGTAGTTCATGACCTCGGCGCTCAGGTCGATGACCGTCGTCGGCGTGGTGTCGGTGACCGAGTCGTATGCCTTGATCACGCCGCCCTTCTGGCTGACGAACGCGCGCCCGTCCGACGCGAATCGGACGGCAGTCGGCTTGTCCAGGCCGGACCAGATCGTGTACTCGCGAAAGTGCGGATCGGCGAAGGTGCCGGCGGCTCGAGCGTCCTCGACAGGTGCGACCGAGGTCGGTGGTCCCGCGACGAGGTAGGTCGCGGCGAGCGTGATCGCGAGGGCAGCGCGCACGGCCCGTCGGGGCGCGCCGAGGCGCGCCCGCGCGGTGACCGTGCCCCCGTGCTCGTTCATGGACGGCGAAGCCTACAAGCGACCCAGTCGAAATTCCATGACTTCCTTCGATTCGTGGACCGTGGGGCCACGCATCTCGTGGTGCCGGCTGGCACCACCGGCCGGGTTACCCTCGCGGGGTGATTCCCTCGCGCGTCGCCCGATGAGCCTTCGCCCTGACCTCGTGGAGTGCTGGCTGTTCCGCGTCGTCCCCGCGGCCGCGGGCGACCCCCGCCCGGACGCGGAGCGGCTCGAGATCCTGCTCATCCGGCGAGCGGCGCACCGGATCTTCCCCGGCCTCTGGCAGTGCGTGACCGGCGGCATCGAGCCCGGTGAGCGGGTGCCGGCCGCGGCGATGCGCGAGGTGCTGGAGGAGACGGGCCTGGGGCCGGACGCGATCGAGTCCTTCTATGACCTGGACCAGGTCGCTCCGTTCTACGACGACGGGTCCGATTCGGTCGTCGTCAGCGCGATCTTCGCCGC
>DASSRG010000339.1:0-6291 GCA_035701885.1 Candidatus Limnocylindrales bacterium | reverse complement strand
CGCCTCGTCGTCGGAGAGCGACACGAGGAGGTAGAGCGCGTCGGGGAACGTGGCGAGGCCGATGTCGGTGGGCGACGGCACCGCGGGCGAGCGCACGTGCGAGTGGACGATGCCCCAGACCGCCTCGTCGGCGTCGTCGATTCCCACGATCACCCGGAAGGCGTCGTCCGGATGGATCGAGTAGCGGTAGGGGGAGGCGGCCTCGTTGCGCGTGCGCTCGTACCGGAGGGCCGCGCCGCCGTCAGCCGGGTTGGCGGTGCCGGCGATGATGCCGCAGGCCTCGTTCGGGTACTCGGCGCGCGCCTGGTCGACGATCGCCTCGGCGATCGCGCGCGGCAGGTGCGTCGAGGCGGGGCCCGGGTGCGCGCGGCGATCGGCGTCCACGTCCGCTACCACCAGCTCACCCCGCCCTCGAGGTCGTCCTCCATCTCGTCGAGGTCACGGTCGAACGTGCCAGCCGAGAGGTACTTCCACCCGCCGTCGGGGAGCAGCGCGACGATCGTCCCGCGCTCCATCCGCCGTGCCTCGCGAGCCGCCGCAACAAGGACGGCGCCACATGACGGGCCGCCGAAGATGCCCTCCTGCTGGACGAGGTCCCTGAGCGCCGCCACCGCGTCCCGGTTCGCGACGAGATACTTCGCGTCGAGGATCGCCGGGTCCAGGATCTCGGGGACGAACCCCTCATCCAGCGAGCGGAGGCCCTGGACGTTCTCGCCGGGCAGCGGCTCCGCGGCGACGATCCGGGTGCCCGGCTTGTGCTCGCGCAGGTAGCGCCCGACGCCCATGAGCGTCCCTGACGTCCCCAGCCCGGCGACGAACACGTCGATCTCCGGGCACGCGTCGAGGATCTCCGGGCCGGTCGTCTCGTAGTGCGCGAGCGGGTTGGCCGGGTTCCCGTACTGGTACGGCATGACGTAGCGCGGGTCGGCCGCCGCGAGCTCTTTGGCCAGCGCGATCGCCCCATTCGAGCCGAGCTCGCCGGGCGAGTCGATGATCTCGGCGCCGAACAGCTCGGCGACCTGGCGCCGCTCCGACGTCACGTTGTCGGGCATGACGAGCGCGACGCGATACCCCTTGCGGCGGCCGATCATCGCGAGCGCGATGCCGGTGTTGCCGGACGTGGGCTCGAGGATGATCGAGTCCGGGCCGAGCGCCCCGCGCCGCTCGAGGTCCTCCACGAGGTACGCGGCCGCGCGGTCCTTCACGGACCCCGTGGGGTTGTACAGCTCCAGCTTCGCGTACAGGCGGACGTCCGGGTTCGGGCTCATCCGCTGGATGCCCACGAGCGGCGTGTGCCCGACCGCCTCCAGGATCGATTCGTAGCGCCCGGTCACGGGCGTGATCGTCCCGTCACGTGTGGGACCGCCCGTCACCCGCCTGCCATCGCCGGCAGCAGCCGGACCTCGTCCCGATCCTCGACCGCCGTCCCGGTGCCCTCGAGGTAGCGGACGTCCTGGCCGTTCAGGTATACGTTGACGAACCGGTTCAGCTCGCCGTCTTCGGTGAACAGCTGGTCCTTGAGCGCCGGGTAGGTCGCGACGAGCGCGTCCAGCACCTGGCCGATGGTGTCGCCGTCCGCCTCCACCTCGCGTGCCCCGCCCACGTTCGCGCGGAGCACGGCCGGGAACTTGACGACGCTCACCGCGAGCCCCCGAGCGGGGTGACGGTGAGCGGCGTGGCGACGGCCGCGGCCGGTGCGGCGCCGAGGGTGAACGTCCCGTCGCTGAAGCTCTGGACCGGCAGCGGCGTGCCGGCCTCGCGGGCGGCCTTCGCCTCGTCCGAGCAGACCGGGCACTTCGGGTCGCGCCTGAGCTTGAGCTCGGTGAACTCGGTCTCCAGGGCGTCGAACAGCAGCAGCCGGCCGGCCAGCGTCTCGCCGATGCCGAGCAGCAGCTTGAGGATCTCGTTCGCCTGGAGCATGCCCATGATCCCGGGCACCACGCCGAGGACGCCGGCGACGGAGCAGCCGGGCGCGAGCTCGGGCGGCGGCGGGGTCGGGTAGAGGCAGCGGTAGCACGGCCCCTCGTACGGGACGAAGGTCGTGAGCTGGCCCTCGAACCGGAACACGGACGCGTGGACCACCGGGATCCCCGCCGCCACCGCGGCGTCGTTGAGGATGTACCGGGTCTCGAACGTGTCCGTGCCGTCGAGGATCGCGTCGTAGCCGGCGATGATCCGCTCGACGTTGTCGGCGACCAGCATCTCCTCGTGCGCGACGACCTGGACGTCGGGGTTGAGCGCGGTGAGCGTCTTGCGCGCGCTTTCGACCTTCTTCTCGCCCACCCGGTCATTGGTGTGGATGACCTGTCGCTGGAGGTTCGAGAGGTCGACGACGTCGAAGTCGATGATGCCGATCGTGCCGACGCCCGCCGCGGCGAGGTAGAGCGCGGCCGGCGCCCCGAGCCCGCCCGCGCCGATCAGCAGGACCTTCGAACCCAGCAGCTTCGCCTGGCCCTCCGTCCCGACCTCGGGGATCAGCAGGTGGCGGCTGTAGCGCTGCTTCTGGGAGTCGGTCAGCTTCGGCGGCGTCGTCCAGTCGAGCCCGTTCGACTTCCAGGCCTGAAAGCCTCCGGCCATGGACGCGACGTCGGTGTAGCCCATGTCGGCGAGCGTCTCGGCGGCGAACAGGCTGCGGACGCCGCCCGCGCAGTAGAGGATCACCGGCGTGTCGCGGTCGGGGACCGCCGCCTCGATCTGCTGCTCGAGGTAGCTCTTGGACACGTGGGTGGCGCCGGGGACGTGGCCCTGGTCCCACTCGGTCGCCTCGCGAACGTCGATCACGGCGACGTTCCCGCGCTGGCGGAGCGCGTCGGTCTCGGTGGCCGACACCTCGCGGATGCGGCTTCGAGCCTCCCGCAGGAGCTCGGCGTAGGTCTTCGGCATGGTTCGGGTGGTGCTCCGGTGGTTCGACGTGCCGCCGGCGACGGCGGGGCGAGGTTCGGGGAGAGTGGGTGAAGGTCGTCGGCCCGTCAAGCCGTCACGGCGGCGGGACGCACGAGGATGCGCGCCGGCTCAGGCCGGCCGGCGACACGCGCAGCGGCCCATCACGCGGGCTCCGCCTCGGCGAGCGGCTTGGCGCCGACGTCCGCGAGGAGGTGCTGGAGGGAGTCGAAGCTGAGCATGGCGCACTTGAGGCGGGCCGGGCTGATCTCGATGCCGAGCAGCTCCAGGAGGTCGTCGGCGCGGATGTCTGCGACGGTCTCGACGGGCTTGCCCTTGACCTCGTCGGTGAGCAGCGAGGCGCTGGCCTGGCTGATGGCGCAGCCGCGACCCGTGAACCCGATCTGCTCCACGACGCCGTCCTTCACGCCCAGCTGCATCGTGATCCGGTCGCCGCACAGCGGGTTCGCGCCCTCGTAGGTCGCGCTCGGCTCATCGATGACCCCGAAGTTGTGGGGCCGCCGGTAGTGCTCGAGGATGTAGTCGCGGTAGAGGTCGTCCATGGGCTCGCTCCGAGTGTAGCGGCCACGCGGAATTCCGACCAGTTTGCCGGTGATTATCCGGCGCCGGCCCGGGGAGCCCGCTCGGCGCTCGCTCTTCGCGCGCTCGCCCGGCGAGCGAACGGTGCACTCGAGCCGGCATCCGGCTCGCGCGGCGAACGGTCCGCCCGCTGGACGGCGCTCCCAGGCGCGATCCCGCTCGCCCACTGAGCGATCCGCAGTCCACGGCGGGCCGTTCGCTCGCCCGGCGAGCGTCCCGTTCGGACCTGTGAGCGTCCCTTGAGAACCGGCGAGCTTCGCTCAGCGACTCACTCGTCGCGGCTGTGCGACGGACGGACCGCCGGGCGACCGTCTCGTTGCAGGAGAGGCGCGCGGTGCACCCGTTGGGTCGCCGGGCGGCGGACCCGTTGCATGCCTGCGACGAGTCGTTCGCTGCGTGACCGACCGGCCCGCGACGGGCGACCAGCCGGCGACCCCGCGCGCCCTCACACCGGCTTAAGCGAGCCCGAAGGCGCCAGGCGGAAGGTTCGCGGCACGGACCCGCTCACCGGGAGCGAACCACCGAACCGGAGCCCCGAACGATGACCCCCCGCCAGCAGACCCTCATCCGCGACACCTGGGCGCAGGTCGCCCCGATCGCCGACGACGCCGCCCGTATGTTCTACGGCCGGCTGTTCCAGCTCGACCCGTCGCTCCGGCGCCTGTTCAGCCGAACGGACATGGACGCGCAGCGCAAGAACCTCATGCAGACCATCGCGGTCGTCGTGAAGAGCGTCGACAACCTCGAGCCGCTGATCCCCGCGGTCGAGGCGCTCGGGCGGCGGCACGCCGGCTACGGCGTCAAGCCGAAGCACTACGCGACGGTCGGCCAGGCACTCCTCGACACGCTCCAGGCCGGCCTCGGCGACGCGTTCACGGCCGGCGCCCGCGAGGCCTGGGGCGAGGCGTTCGAGCTGCTCGCCGGCGTCATGCTCTCGGCCGGCGAGGCGCGGGCCGCGTGACGCCCACGCCGAATGGCACCACGCGAAGATTGAACAAGGCCCGCGCCTGGCCGACTGTCGGGCGCGACCCCGCCCCTTCCTTCGCCGAGCGGCTCACTCGTCGCAGCTGTGCAACGGATGCGTCGCCCGGCGAACCGTTCGTTGCAGGATGGGCCTGCGACGCGCCGGTTCGTTCGCGCGGCGGCGGACCTGTGGCGCCGATGCGACGAGTCGTTCGCTGCGCGCAGGATCGCGGGGCGACAGGACTGACCCGCGGCTCCCGTGTCAGCCGGCGAAGAGGCGCTGAACCTCCTTGAGGCCGTTCGCGAGGGCGTCGATGTCCGACTTCGTCGTGTAGACCTGGAACGACGCCCGTGCCGTCGCAGCGAGGTCCAGCCGCTCGTGGAGCGGCATCGTGCAGTGGTGTCCGGCCCGGACGGCGACCCCGAACCGGTCCAGCACCTGGGCCACGTCGTGCGGGTGCACACCGGGCAGGTTGAACGGCACGACGCCACCGCGAAGCTCCGCCGGCGGTCCGTAGAGCTCGATGCCCGGCACCTCGCGCGGCAGCACCTCCAGCGCGTACGCGACCAGCTCGCGCTCGTGCGCGCGGACGTTGTCCATGCCGATCCCGACGAGGTAGTCCGCCGCGGCGCCCAGGCCCACGCCCGCCGCGATGTCCGGCGTGCCCGCCTCGAACTTCCAGGGCACGTCGTTCCACTCGGAGCGGCGCAGGTGGACCTCGCGGATCATGTCGCCGCCGCCCATGAACGGCGGCATCGCCTCGAGGATCGACTTGCGGCCCCACAGCACGCCCGAGCCCGTCGGCGCGAGCATCTTGTGGCCGCTGAACACGTAGAAGTCGCAGCCGATCTCGGCGACGTTGACCGGCACGTGAGGCACCGCCTGCGCCCCGTCGATCAGCACGAGCGCGCCCGCCTCGTGCGCCTTGCGGGTCATCTCCTCGACCGGGTTGATCGTGCCCAGCGTGTTCGACACGTGCGTGAACGCGACGAGCTTCGGCTTCAGGTTGAGCAGGACGTCGAACACGTCCTGGCGCAGGATCCCGTCGTCGGTGATCGGGATGAACTCCAGGTCGGCGTCCTTCTCCTGGGCGAGCAGCTGCCACGGGACGAGGTTCGCGTGGTGCTCCATCTCGGTCAGGACGATGACGTCGCCCCGCTGGATGTGCTTCCGACCCCACGAATACGCAACGAGGTTGATCGCCTCGGTCGCGTTGCGGACCATCACGATCTCGTGCGGATCCGGCGCCCCGATCAGCCGCGCGACCTTGACCCGGGACTCCTCCCACGCCGCGGTCGACTTCTCGGCGATCTCGTAGATCCCGCGGTGGATGTTCGCGTTGTAGCCGCGGTAGTACGCGTCGACGGCGTCGATGACGGCGTTCGGCTTCTGCGACGTCGCGGCCGAGTCGAGGTAGACGAGCTGGTGCCCATGGATCTGCTGATCCAGGATCGGGAAGTCGAGCTTGATCCGCGCGGGGTCGAGGGGGTCGACGCCGGGCGAGCCGGCGTCGGGGACGGCGGGCGACTCGGCGGCCGGACGCGTCTCGGTGGTCATCGGTCGAGGGTCAGCGGCCGGCGGCCGCGGCCTCCGGCTCCTGCGGGACCGCGAGGGCCTCGTCGGGGACGCTCGTCTCGAGCCCGTTCTCGCGGAGGATCGGGCCGTAGCCCTCCTCCTCGAGCCGGAGCGCGAGCTCCTTGCCGCCGGAGGTCACGATGCGGCCGGCGGCGAGGACGTGGACGAAGTCGGGCTGGATGTAGTTGAGCAGCCGCTGGTAGTGGGTGATCAGCAGCACGCCCATGTTCGGATTGAGCTGGGCGTTGACGCCCTCGGCGACGATCCGCAGC
>DASSRG010000338.1:0-13903 GCA_035701885.1 Candidatus Limnocylindrales bacterium | reverse complement strand
GACCAGGCCGAGGGCGTGCCGCTCGCCGGCATCCCGCTCGACCGCGACCTCTAGCCGCCACCCCAGCGCACGGCGCATGCAGGTCGTCCGCACCCGCGCCGATCTGCGTGCGGCGCTCGCCGCCGCTCCCCGGCCCGTCGGTCTCGTGCCGACGATGGGCTGGCTCCACGAGGGCCACGTCTCGCTGGTCGAGCGTGCCCGCGCGGACAGCGCGACCGTCGTCATGTCGATCTTCGTGAACCCGACCCAGTTCGGCGAACCGTCGGACTTCGAGAAGTACCCGCGCAACGAGGCCCGCGACCTCGAGCGCGCCGAGGCGGCAGGCGTGGACATCGTGTTCGCCCCGACCGTCGACGAGGTCTACCCGCCGGGCTTCGACACGACGGTCTCCGTCGGCGCGATCGCGGGCCCGCTCGAAGGCGCGGCACGGCCCGGCCACTTCGACGGGGTGGCAACGGTCGTCGCGATCCTGTTCGCGCTCGTCGGTGCCGAGCGGGCGTACTTCGGCCTCAAGGACTACCAGCAGGTGCGGGTGATCCGGCGGATGGCGCTCGACCTCGCGTTGCCGACCGAGGTCGTGCCGTGCGATACCGTCCGCGAGCCGGACGGGCTGGCGATGTCGTCCCGCAACGCGCGGCTGTCGCCGGCCGGTCGAGCCGCGGCGCCCGTCCTCCGGCGGGCCCTGCTCGCCGGCGCTCGCGCGATCCGCGGCGGCGAGTCGGACGCGCGTGCCGTCCGCCGGACGATGTCTGACACCCTGGCCGCCGAGCCGATGGCGGAGCCCGACTACGTCTCGGTCGCAGACCCGGACACGCTCGCCGAGCTGGACACCATTCGCGGCGAGGCGCTGCTGTCGCTCGCGGTCCGGATCGACGGCGTGCGGCTCATCGACAACGAGCCGGTCCGGACGCCCGATCGCTAGGCCGCGTCGGAGCGGACGGCCGTTGCGGACTCACGCCCGACGACGGACGCCGGCGACCGGCGTACCACCGCGAGCCAGATCAGCACGCAGCCGACGATCGAGGCGACGGTCGCGACCGGGAACAGCGCCTCCAGTCCCCACCGGCCGGCGATCTGGCCGGCAACGATCGCGCCCGTGATCGCGCCGACCGCGTAGGCCGTGCTGGAGAACAGCGCCTGTGCGGTGGCCTGGAGGTGGACCGGTGCCTGGCGCGCGATCCAGGTCGTCGTCCCGACGAGGAACAGCGCGAACCCGACGCCGCCGAGCGCCGCGGCGACGATCATCCCGGTCGGGTCGCCGCTCGCGGTGAACACCAGCGCCCGCAGCGCGAACACGCCGGAACCCGCGACGAGCAGCCACGGCAGGCGGACCCGGCCGACGATGCGCCGGAACGCGAGCATCGTCGGGATCTCGAGCACCGCGTTCGCGGCCCAGCCGAGCCCGACGAGCCGGGAGTCGGCGCCCAGCTCGATGAGCCGAAGGCTGAAGAACGCCATCACGCCCGATGACGCCGTCCAGACCGCGATCGAACCGACGAAGAACAGGCCCATGCCGGGATCGCGGAGCAGGCGCAGCGCACCGAGCGGCCCGACGCCGGCCGCGCGCGCCTGCCGGGTCCCGCGCCCGAGGAACGCCGCCCCGACGATGCCCGTCGCCGCCAGCGTGGCAACGTAGGGGACGAGCATCGCGGCGGTGCCGCGGGCCTGGACGAGCGCGCCGACCGCGATCGTGGTCAGGATGAACCCGAGCGACCCGAAGGCCCGCGCCTGCCCGAATCGGTCCCGGGCCCGGCCCAGGCGCTCCACCGTGCGCGAGTCGACGAGCGGCGTGAGCCCGGACGTGCCGCCGGCGAGCAGCATCACGACGAGGATGACCCACGGGATCGGCGGCTGGAGCGCGAGCAGCGTGGCGGCCGTCGCTCCCCACAGCGCCGCGGCCAGCAGCGGCGGCCGGACGTCACCCAGGCGGTCGGCGATCAGCCCCCAGGTGGGCGCCCCGACGATCGCGACCGCCGACGGAACGGAGGCGAGCAGGCCGATCGTCGCGAGGTCCAGGCCCTGGTCCGCGAACAGCACCGTCGCGTACGCCGACCAGCATCCGACCGCGCCGAACAGCAGCAGGTAGACGACCGCCGACGGGACGATCGACGCCGACGCGGCGGGCGGCGTCCCGGGTGCGGCCTGCGCACGCGGCGTCACCCGACCGCCGCCACCTCCGCGGCGGCGAGGACGGGGTCCAGCTTCAGGTGCTCCCAGACGAGGTCCTTGATCAGCGTGATCTTGCCGCCGTCCGACGGATGGGTCTTGACCAACAGGTCATGAATCTCGGAGGCCACCTTGTACGTGTCGTCGGGGGCGAAGGCGGCGAACATGCCCGCCCGGCGGATCGTGTCGATGACCTCGGGGCGCGGCTCGTAGCCGCCGGTCAGGATCATGCCCAGCGCGCGCTGCTCGGGGCTTGCCTGGACGGCGCCGGGCGTCTCGTCGACGAGCGCCTCCACGACCTCCGCGCGCGCCCGACCGGCGAGGTGAGCGGTGGCGAGGGTCAGGATCACGTCCTCGCGGTCGCCGGGGACGATGACGAGCGTGCCCGGCCCCACCCGCTCCAGCATGTGGTGCGGCTCCATCGCCCCGATCGCGATGTTGTCGATCACCCGGTCCGGCTGCGGGCCGGGCGCGATCACCGTCCCGCCGACGCCCTCCAGGATCATCCCGAGGGTCGGGTTGGACAGGATCGGGCGATACGGCAGCACGCCGAGCAGCGGGATCCCGTGCAGCTCGAGCCCGCGCCGGAGCGTCTCCTCGATCCCGGGCTGCTCGTCGATCCGGACCTTGTTGACGATCGCGCCCGCGACCCGGACCCCGTGGGCCGCGAAGTGCGACGCGTTGAGCACGATCTCGTCGATCGGCCGGCCGACGCCTCCCTCCGACACGATCACGGCCGGCGCGCCCAGCAGCTGCGCGACGACGGCGTTCGACAGCCCGATGACCGCGCCGACGCCGGCGTGCCCGGTCCCCTCGATGAGCAGGACGTCGTGGTCCGCGAACACGCGGTGGGCTGCCGTGATCCGGGCACCCAGGTCCTCCACGACCTGCCCCGCGATGTACGACTTCGTGAACCCACGCGGGATGTGCACCGGGCTCATGACCGAGTACGGCTCAGGGAGGTCGAAGATCGACTTCATGAGGACCGCGTCCTCGTCGGCCGGCTGGCCGTTGTCGATGACCGTGCGCTGCCCGACGGGCTTGATGAAGCCGGTGTGGAGGCCGCGCCGCCGGAACCCGTCGACGAGGCCGAGCGCGGTCGTCGTCTTGCCGCGGTTCTGCCCGGTCGCGGCGAGATACAGCTGGCGCACGGCGGCCCGGTGCCGGCGCGCTAGCCGCGCGAGGCGGTCTTGCGCTCGACGAGCTGGACGGCCTCGCGGAGGCGGGTCAGAGACTCCTCGTCGACGCCGTCGGGCTCGAGGTACGGGCCGAGCCGCTCGAGGATGTCGGTGACGAGGCCGAGGAACACCGCCGCGTCGGCGAGGAAGAACTGCGGCTCGTTGTTGTAGCGGACCATCGTCAGGCGGCCCTGGAGGACGCGACGCTCCTCCACGTGGGCGACCTGCGTCGCGAAGTTGTGGCCCTGGATCCCGTCCGGGTTGTTGAGGAAGTTGAGCGCGTTGTCGATCGCGAGGCCGAACCGGGCGCGCCACGCGACGAGCCGCTCGTGGACCTCCGCGGGGATGCGGACCTCGGCGACCTCGTCGAACACCTCGGGCGTGACGGTCAGCAGCCCGACCAGCGTCGTGCCGGCGCGCGCGCCGAGCATCACCTGCAGGCTTCGCTCCAGGGTGAACACCTCGGAATCGAACCGCGGGCTGGTGATGACGTCGGTCAGCAGGTCCTCGACGTTGTCCAGGCTGCCCGGGTCGTTGAGGGCGTTGGCGAGGTGGAGGATCTCCTCCTTGAAGAGGAATTTCTCCTCGTGGTCAAGCATGCCGCGATGGTAACAGGGGCCCTCGGCCGGACCGGGGAGCACGGCCGTCGCAAGGCCGGACGCCGGGGCGTGACGCCGGTCCATCCGCGGGGCCGGACACTCGGCGTCCTGGAGCACCACGGAGGACGAGATAGAGGATTCCCGGTCGGGGGGTCGAGACCGCCGGCTCGACGAGCTGCCCGCACACGAGGACGATTCGGACGTCGCCGACGAGGCCGGGGCCGGAGTGATCGACAAAGGCCTGACCGCGGAGGTTCGCGGCACCGGCGTGCGCACGGGCAACGCACAACGCCTCGATGACGAGGCGACGCGACGGGATCCCCGCGAGACCGCCCGCGACAGCGCAGACGAGGTCCGGACATCGCCCGACGACGCGACGCCGGGCATCGACGACTTCACCGAGACCGTCGAGGACGCCCACCCGCGTTGACGGCACCGGGCTGACCAGCGCGTCGCGCAACGTTCCGACGCAATCGGCTCGGCTGCTGCAGCCGGGCCGATGTCGTGCGTGTGCCGTGCCGGATGCCGGCCGCCACTGGTCGACGTGAAGCGCCGGTTACAGCGCGACGCCGCCGATGCTGGCAGGCTCGACGGCATGTTGCATCCCACGTTGATCGAGCACGACGTCCGACACAGTCGGCAGGGCGATCGTTGGTCACCTCGCGTCCGCGTGCCGATGACCGCAGCGGCGTGTGCGAGCGGCGGGCCGCGCTGATGGTCGTCGGCGTCTCCCACTTCGAGCGCTTCTTTCGAGAGGCCGCGGATCTCGACGTCGACAAGTCCGACCTGAAGCGGTACGAGTCGTTCGTGCGCGACAAGATCGCGGACCTGCTCACGATCGCGGAGGCGCGGGCGAAGGCGGACGACCGTGACGTCATCGAGCCGCGCGACCTTCCCATCACGAAGGGTCTCCAGGAATCCATCCACCGCTTCCGCAAGATGGACGTCGCCGCCGAGGTGCGGCCGATGCTGGTGGAGATCTCGACCCGCCCCGAGCTCGACCTCGGGGTGGTTGACGAGGTCGACGATCGGCTCCCGGAGGTCGCCGGCGGCCTGAGCCTCGCGCTGGGGCAGAGCTTCCACCTCATCGACACCAACGTTCACAACCCTGCGACGGTGCAGTGGGAACGCGCGATACAGGTCTTCGACCTGTTGCTGTGACGAACGGAACACCCGAACGACGCCCAGGAGAGACGAACGTGTGCGATCAACCTGACGACACGGCGACGCACGGCTCGTTCGCGCGGACGCGCTCGGCCCAGGCTGCAGCGCGATGACCGCCGAAGAGGTTCCCTGCGCCCACCTGGGGACCATCCGGCCCGTCCGCCCGTCGGCGCCGGGGTGCGAGGACTGCCTGCGTATCGGCGGCTGGTGGGTGCACCTCCGGATGTGCCTGAGGTGTGGTCACGTGGGCTGCTGTGACAACAGCCCCAATCGACACGCGACGAAGCACTTCCACGCCACGGGCCATCCGCTGATTCGCTCGCTGGAGCCGGGCGAGGTCTGGATCTGGTGCTACGTCGACGAGGCGTTCATGCCGCTGGCCGCGGCCGCGGCAGCGACCGGCTGAGCCTCTCGCTCCGGGTCGCTGGCGCGCGGATCTGCCGCGTAGTCAGAGGACGACTGTTCGTCCGGCGGCGAAGGCTTCGGAGCGTCCCACGGGGCGTGATTCCCTGTCACGGCCCCGGCCTGATGACTGGGTGGCAAGACGCTGGGCGCCGGCGGACGCGGGTCAGTGACTGGCAGTCGTGCTTTGACTGTCTGCCGGTCGCCGGCCCGACCTGTGAGGGACCCGCACGAGCAGCGAAACGGCCCGGCTGAAGAACCGGGCCGCTCACGTTCGCGTCGCGGGACGCGACTTACGGGTAGAGGCCCCGCATCGCGGTCGCGTCGGCCACGCGCTGCACGGCGTTCAGGTACGCGCCGGTCCGCATGTTGACCTCGTGGTGATGCGACTGGTCGAGGACCTCGTCGAAGGCCTTCACCATGATCGCCTTGAGCTTCTCGTTGACCTCGGTCTCCGACCAGTGGTCGCGGTTGAGGTCCTGGACCCACTCGAAGTAGGACACCGTGACGCCACCGGCGTTGCACAGGATGTCCGGGATGAGGAACACCCCGCGCTCGTAGAGGATCGCGTCCGCCTCGGGGGTGGTGGGCCCGTTCGCCGCCTCGGCGACGATCTTCGCCTTGATGTTCGCGGCGTTGCGGGCCGTGATCTGGTTCTCGAGCGCCGCCGGGATCAGGATGTCGCACTCGGTCTCGAGGACCTCCGCATTCGTGATGTCCTCGGCATTGGGAAAGCCGCGGACCGTCCCGTGTTCCTTCTTCCAGGCGATGACCCGGTTGATGTCGAGCCCGTCCATGTTGCGGATGCCGGCGACGGAGTCCGAGACCGCGACCACCGTGGCACCCTCGTCCGTGATCAGCTGCGCGGCGATCGACCCCGCGTTGCCGAACCCCTGGACGGCAACCTTCGAGCCGCTGATCCGCATGCCGAGGTGCTTGGCGGCTTCGACGATCGTGTAGACGCAGCCGCGCGCGGTCGCCTCGTTGCGACCCTCCGACCCACCGAGGCTGATCGGCTTGCCGGTCACGACGCCTGGGACGGTGTACCCCACGTGCATGGAGTACGTGTCCATGAACCAGGACATGACCTGGGCGTTGGTGTTGACGTCCGGCGCGGGGATGTCGCGCTCGGGGCCGATGAGGACCTCGATCTCCGTGAAGAACCGGCGACTGAGGTGCTCGAGCTCCTTGAGCGAGAGCTTCTTGGGGTCGACGATCACGCCACCCTTGCCGCCGCCGTACGGGATGCCGACCACCGCGCACTTCCAGGTCATCCACATCGCGAGGGCCTTGACCTCGTCGAGCGTGACGTCTTGGTGGAACCGGATGCCGCCCTTCGCGGGGCCGCGCCCGAGGTTGTGCTGCACCCGGAAGCCGGTGAACACCTGGACGCTGCCGTCGTCCATCTGGACGGGGAAGTGCACCGTCAGCTCGCGGCGCGGCTCACGCAGGACGCGGCGCAGGCCGGGATCCAGGTTGAGCCGGTCGGCGGCCAGGTCGAATTGCTGCTGCGCGACCTTCCACGCGTTGATCTCGGTCGCGACGTGTTCCGTCGTCATGAACGGAGGAACCTCTGGTGACGGGACGGTGGACGCCGTCCTGCTTCGACGGGTCGTCTTCCGGACGACCCCACGGGTGCGCCGCGCGCCGGGCGCGCAGCGATGCCTCTGGGTATCGAGTATAGCCACGAACCGGCCGCGGCCATGGGTCGGTCGTCACCCTGTCGCAACCTGACCGTCACCCTAGCGTCCCTCACGCACGCTCGTCGGAGATCGTCGCCATCCGGATCGTCGAGGGGCAAGGCTGCGGCCCGCGGTCGCGGGATGGAACGCCGGGCGTCCCGCTCGCGGGCGACGAGCGGACGGTTGGAACGGCCGGCGATCCAACCGGCGGGAATCGCGCCGGATGGATCAGGGCTGCCGTTCCAACCGACAGGATTCGCGCCAGCCGGAACGCCGGGCGATCCAACGGGCCGGATCCGCTCCAGGTGGAACGCCGGGCGATCCACGGGAGCCCGACGACGACGACGGGGTCGGCGAGCGCCGGCGAGCCCCGCGAACCCAGTGTCAGTGGCGGAGGATCACCGTCGCGCCCACGCAGCCCGGGCCGAGGTGCGGCCCGACCGACGGCCCCACGAGCATCACCTGGACCTTCGACGGGTCCAGCTTCGAGCGCTCGATGAACCGCTCGCGGAACTCCTCGACGTCGGCGTTCGTGGTGTGGAGCAGGCTCGCGCGCTCGAGCGGCTTCTCGGTCAGCAGCTCCAGGACGCGTTCCCGCGCCTTCGGCCGCGACCGGACCCGGTCGGCGTTCTCCACGATCCCGTCGACGACGGTGATGATCGGCTTGACGTTGAGCATCGTCCCGATCGCCGCCCGCGCGCCGCTGATCCGGCCGCCTCGCTTGAGGTACTCGAGCGTGTCCAGCGCGACGTACAGCGTCACGTCCGACTTGCGGTGCTCGATGACGCGCGCGATCTCCGCACCGGACACGCCCTCGGCCGCGAGCTCCGCCGCGATCTGGGCGAGCATCCCGTGGCCCATCGACGCCGTCCGCGAATCGACGACATGGATGTCCCGGTCCGGCAGCTGGGCGGCCGCGACCTGGGCCGCCTTGAGCGTGCCGGACAGGTCGCCCGAGACCGTGATGCAGACGACGGAATCCGCGCCGGCGTCGAACGCCCCCTGGAACGCCGAGATGAAGTCACCGGGCGCCGCGGCGGCGGTCGTGGGAAACGGGGCGTCGGGCGCGGTCATGCGCTGCCAGAACTCGTCGGTGGTCAGGTTGACGCCGGGCCTGAAGCTCTCCGGCCCGAAGCTGACGACCAGCGGGACGACGACGATCCCCGAGCGCTGCGCGACGTCCGGCGGCAGGTCGCTGGCGGAGTCGGTGACGATCGCGACACGAGACACGGTCGAGGCTCCTCCCGAGGACCCTGGCGGCCGGCGGCTCGGTGCCGGTGGGACGCCGCCTGACGAGGCGACGCGGGCGGGCCCTTGGCCCGGCATTGTAGAGACGCGGCCCCACGCGGGAAAGGCGGCGACGCGACGGACGAACCGGTTCACCCGCTACGCTTCCGCCATGGCGCGTCCCATCCTCGCGGTGATCTTCGGCACGTTCACGCTCAGGCTTGCGACCGGGATCACCGGGTCGATGCTCGTGTACTACTTCGCGGACTTCCCGGCGCACGGTGGAGAGGCCGTGTCCGCCGTCGCCGTCGGCGTCATGGGCGCGCTGTTCTACGCCTCGGAGCTGATCGGCTCGCCGATCTTCGGCGTCCTGTCAGATCGGCTCGGGCATCGACGGGTCATGCTCATCGGCCCCGCGTTCGGCGGCATCGCCGTGATCATCACGGCGTTCACGGTCAGCCTGCCGGTCATCGCCTTCACCCGCGTCCTCGAGGGCGCGTCGACGGCGGCGTCGGTCCCGTCGATCCTCGGCTTCATCGCCTTCGCCACCGCGGCCGACGAACTCCTGCGCGGCAAGGCCGTCGCCCGGTTCGAGGCGGCGACGCTCGCAGGGCTCATGGCCGGGTTCGTCGTCGGCGGTCTCCTGTTCCAGGCGCTTGGGCCCGTGGCGTTCCTGGCCAACGCGCTGGTCTATCTCATCTCGTTCCTCATCTACCGCTTCGGCGTCCCGGAGCACGCGGAGCCCGAACCGGCCGCACGCTCGCACGACCCCGAGGAGGGCCTGAGGCGATACATCCGGATCCTGCGCGGCAGCCACGTCTGGCTCCTCGCCCCGACGTGGATCGCCATCAATGCGACGCTCGGCCTGTTCACGAGCCAGACGCTGTTCCAGCTCGTCCGCGAGCCCAGCCCGCAGTTCGCCGACCAACACCTCATGGGCGGCTTCGAGCCGTGGCAGATGTCGTTGGGCCTCGCGATCGGCGGCCTGCTGTTCTTCGTCGGCCTGTTCTACTGGGGCGGCCGGTTCAAGGACATGCGCCGGACGACGATCATCCTGTACGGCATCGTGGGCGGGGCCGTGATGCTCGGCGCCGGGATGGCGATCAACCACTTCGGCGCGTCGATGGTCCTGCTGCTGCTCGCGCTGGTCGTGGTCGGCGCCGCCGGGCTGTTCGTCCTCGCCGGTGCGACGCCCGCGGCCATCGGCCTCCTCGCCGACATGACCGAGGCCTACCCCAACGACCGCGGCGCGATCATGGGCCTGTACTCGGTGTTCCTCGGCCTTGGGCAGATCATCGGCTCGATCCTCGGCGGGGTGGCCGCGCAGCAGGCCGGGCTCGACGGGATCTTCGTCGTGTCGTTCGTGATGCTCGGGATCGCGCTGCTGCCGCTGAGCCAGCTGCGGCGGTACGAGCATCGGCTGGGCGAGGCACCGGGCTCTGGCGGCGGGCCGGGCGCGGCAGCCCAGTCGGCGCCGGGATGACCGACGGACGGTGAGCGACCCCCGATCCGAGTCGGCCGCGCCGCTCGTGCCCGCCCGCCTCGTGCGGGGCGCGCGAGGCGCGGTGGTCGCGCCGCATCATCTCGCGACGCAGGCAGGCCTGGGGGTGCTTGCCGCGGGGGGCTCGGCGGTCGACGCGGCGATCGCGACCAACGCCGTCCTCGGCGTCGTGATGCCCAACGGCTGCGGGCTGGGCGGCGACGCCTTCTGGCTCGTCTGGGACGAAGCCGCGGGGGAGCAGGTGGCGATCAACGGGTCGGGCCGGGCGCCCGCGGCCGCCGATGCCGACGCGCTTCGCGCCCGCGGGCTCGACAGAATCCCCCTCCGGGGGCCGCTGTCGATCACGGTGCCGGGCGCGGTGCGCTCGTGGGGCGACGCGCACGCCCGGTGGGGCAGGCTGTCGCGCGACGCGATCCTCGCGCCGGCGATCGAGCAGGCGGCCGACGGGTTCCCGATGTGGGCCGGCCTCGCAGTCGCGATCGACTCGATCGTCGCGGCGTGCGGCGCGGAGCCGTGGGGTCGCGGGCTCGTCGGGACCTGGCGGCCCGACGGCCGCCCGCGGCGGCCCGGCGAGCGGGTCCGCCTCCCGGCACTCGCAGCGACCCTTCGGACGCTGGTCGACGAGGGGTTCGACGCCTTCTACGACGGCGACCTGGGCGAGCGCGTGGCAGGGGCGCTCGCAGCCGCCGGCGCGCCGTTCGTCCGCGCGGACCTGCGCGAGCACCGATCCACCGTCGGCCGGCCGATCGAGACGGCGTATCGCGGCGTCCGCGTGACCACCCACCCGCCGAACAGCAGCGGCATCGTCGCGCTCCAGATCCTGCGGCTACTCGAGCGATTCGAGCCGCCGGCGCACTCCTCGTTCGGCGCGCGGGGCTGGACCGACGCCGCGTGGCTCCACCTCCAGCTCGAGGCCGCCAAGCTGGCCTTCGTCGACCGGGACGCGACGCTCACCGATCCCGAGGCACGGGACGTGCCCGTCGACGCCCTGCTCGAGGATGCGCACATCGCGGAGCTCGCCGCCCGGATCGACGCCCACCGCGCCGATCCCGCGCCCCCGCCCGTCCGGACGCTCGTGGGCGGCACGATCTACCTCGCCACCGTCGACGCGGAGGGCAACGCCGTGAGCCTCATCCAGTCGAACGCGGCGGGCTTCGGGTCCGGGGTCCTCGACGCGGCGACCGGGGTGCACTTCCAGGACCGGGGCGCGTCGTTCAGCCTCGACCCGACCCACCCCAACGTCCTCGCGCCCCGCAAGCGGACGGCACACACGCTGCTCCCCGGGATGCTGTTCCGCGACGGCGAGCGGCGGCCGTGGGTCGTGGCCGGGTCGATGGGCGGCGACATCCAGCCCCAGATCCACGTCCAGCTCGTGTCGGCGCTGGTCGACGGCGGCGTCGACGTCCGGACGGCAGTCGCCGCGCCGCGCGTCGTCGTGGAACCGGCCGGCTGGCTCGCGCCCCCGGTCGCGGTCTTCTCGGACGGGGATCTGGCAGACGGCGTCGCGGAAGGTCTGACCTCGCGAGGACACGCCGTCGGCACAGTCGGGTACGACGGCAGCCTGGGCCACGAGCACGCGATCGAGCTGGTGGACGGCGGTCCGGCGGCGGGCGGGACGCTCGCGGCGATCGCGGATCCACGGTCCATGGGGCTTGCCGCCACCCGCTGAACGGCCGCGCCTCGATGCTATCCTCGGCGGGCCGGTGGCAGGCTGCGCTCACACCGATCTGCTGCCGGCGCTCGACTGCCATCGCGGAGGGGCGCGTGACCTCGAACGTCGGCCAGAACTACCCGTACACGAGCGAGTCCGAGGCGGAGCGATCGTCGCGCATCGCCGCGCTCGTCGCCGCCCGTGATGGCCTGGCCGACACGCTGAAGGCCGAGGCGACCCCGCTCGACGACAAGGACCGCTGGTGGGTGTGGAAGTGCCCCACGCCGGGCTGCCCCGGGCTCCTCCACGCCGCCGGATATGCGGTAGAGAAGCACGCCGTGTTCGTCGTCTGCGACGGGACCTGCGCGAAGACGTTCCTCAGGTAGGGATCACCGAGTGAACGCCGACCTGCGGGCCGCCCGCAGGCGGCTCCTCCTCGACTCCGCCGGCATCGCCGCCTCGGCGGTCGGCTTCGCCCTCGTCTTCGGCCTCGCCGCGCGCAACGCCGGCTTCTCGCTCGTCGAGACCAGCGCGATGAGCGTCATCGGCTTCGCGGGCGCCGCCCAGTTCGCCGCCGTGGGCTATGTCGCGGCCGGGCTTCCGTGGCTGCCGATCGTCGTCCTCACGTTCTTCCTCAACGCGCGGCACCTCCTGTACAGCGCGTCGCTCGCCCCGCGGCTCCGCCACATCCCGTTCCTGCACCGGGCCGCGATGGCCCATGTCCTCACCGACGAGGCGTTCGCGCTCGCGGCGACGCATTTCCACCGGGTGGGCCGAGTCGACATCCCCGGCTACTGGATCGCAGCCGTCCTCGCCGTGTTCATCCCGTGGAACCTGGCGACGATCGGCGGGTACCTGCTGGGCAGCGCGATCCCCGACCCGTCATCGCTCGGGCTCGACATCGTGTTCCCCGCGGCGATGGCAGGCCTGGCGGTCGGGCTGATGACGGGCCGCCGGGAGGTGGTCGCGGCGGGCGCGGGTGCGGCGATCGGGGTGCTGGCATCGCTCCTGCTCGACCCGTCGGTGGGGATCGTCGTGGGCGGGCTCGTCGGGCCGCTCGTGGCAATGGCCGTGCCGGGGCCGGTCGCGCATCCTGGCGAGGCGCCGGCGCATGCCCATCCCGAGGAGCTGCACCCCCAGTCGTCGCTCCCGTTGGGCGACGTCCATCTCGACGCGGCGATCGACGAGGCCGAGGCGGACGCACGGGCGGCCGACGACCTCGCTCCCCTGCCGCCGATGCCGTTCGGGACGTTCGACGTGGAGGAGGCGCTCGACGAGTCCGAGGCGGACACGCGCGCGGAGGGCGAACGCCCGCCCGGGAGCGACCGATGAGCACCGACCTCGTCCTGCTCGCGGTCCTCATGGGTGCCGTCACGTACCCGTCGCGGGCCCTGCCGATGCTCGCGCCCGGGATCGAGCGGCTGCCCCCGCGCGCGCTGCTCTACCTGCGGCTCGTCGGACCGGCCGTGCTCGCGTCGATCGCGGCGTCGCAGACGCTTGTCGACACGGAGACCGGGACGCCACGGATCGTCATCGGACCCGAGATCCTCGGTGTCCTGGTGTGCATGGCGATCGTGTGGTGGCGGAAGAACCTGTTCCTCGGGCTGCTGGCCGGCGTGCTGCTGGTCGCCGCGCTGCGGCTCGTCGGCCTCGGCTAGCGGGCTCTAGCCTCTCCGGGCCTCCGCCTCGACCTCGACCAGCAGGCTCGGCGTCATCAGCCGCGCGACGACGACCAGCGTCGCGGCCGGCCGGACGTGCGTGAAGATCTCGCCGTGGACCGCGGTCACTGCCGGGATGTCGGCCGGATCCACCACGTACATCCGGGTCCGCACGACGTCGTCCAGGGCGAACCCGGCCTCGCCGAGCGCGCCCTCGACGATCGCGAACGCCGCGCGCGCCTGCGCCGCCGCGTCTCCCGGGTGCAGCGACTCGCCGTCCGGCCCCGCGTCGGTGGTCCCGGAGACCCAGCACCCGTCCCCCACCGCGATCGCCCGCGCGTAGCCGGCGCTCGCCTCCCACGGGCCGCCGCTGGACACGCGACGCCGGCTCACGCGAGGTCCTCGATGCCGGCCGTCCGGGCCTCGCGCTCGAGGCGCCAGCCGCGGACCTCCGGGTCGCGCCCGGTGGCCGCGATGAGCGCGGCGAGGAGCACGGTCCGGGGCACGATCGACGACACCTCGAGGTACTCGTCCGGGGAGTGGTCGTAGCCGCCGATCGGCCCGAGGCCGTCGATCGTCGGCACACCCATCCCGGACGTGGTGTTCGCGTCCGAGGCGCCGCCCGTCGCGGCATCGTGGAGATGGAACCCGAGGCCCCGTGCCAGCTCCACCGCG
>DASSRG010000337.1:0-5000 GCA_035701885.1 Candidatus Limnocylindrales bacterium | reverse complement strand
CGGCAGGCGGATGGTGGTGAGGGGCGGGTCGGCGAACGCGGCGAGCGGGATGTCGTCGATCGACACGACCGACACGTCCGCGGGGATCCGCAGGCCCGCCTCGCGGACGGCGCCGTAGACGCCGAATGCCACGACGTCGCTTCCGGCGAACACCGCGGTGGGCCGCGGCGACCGGCCCAGCAGCCTGGTCATGGCGGCATGCCCGGACGCGGCGTCGAACGCGGCCTCGCCGACGAGGTCGTCAGAGACAGGGATCCCGTGCGCCTCGTGCGCGTCCCGGTACCCGGCGAGCCGCTCCTGCGCGGCGGTGTACGCGAGCGGCGCGTTGGTGACGGTCGCGATCGTCCTGTGCCCCAGGGCCAGCAGGTGCTCGACGGCCTCGCGGGCCGCCTTCCGGTTGTCGATGTCCACCATCGGCACCCCGTTTCCGTCGAGCGTCCCCTGGAGCACGACCGGGAAGCCCTCCGCGCGCAGCCCGCGCAGCTCGCCGTCGTCGCTCCGCGGGCCGCTGACCACGAGGCCGTCGACGTGCCGCGCCCGGAGGAGCGACTCGTATCCGCCGGCCTCCGGCGGCATCGGCTCGACGATCACCCGGAACCCCTCGGTGCGAGCCGCGGCCGCGATGCCGCGCAGGGTCTCGGGCAGCAGGGCGTCCGAGGCGACCTGCTCGGGCGACTGCCGAAGGACGAAGCCCAGCGTGTGCGTCCGCCCCGCGGCCAGCTGGCGCGCGCCGGCGTGCGCGTGGTAGCCCAGGTCCCGGGCCGCCTCGAGCACGCGCTCCCGAGTCTCCGGGCTGATCCCGACGTCCCGGCGGTCGTTGAGCACGAACGACACGGTCGTCCGGGACACGCCCGCCTCGCGGGCGACGTCGCTGCTCGTCGGACGGCGTGGCACGGCTCGCGATCCCTCCGCACCGGGTCCGGCATCGGCCCCCTTGACGGGACGGCCGTGTTGCCGAAGAGTACTAACGCGCGTCACTAACGCGCGTTAGCGGATAGAACCACGGTTGTCGCAGGGCGTCAATACGGTTTCGACAGCGCACCGTGCTGGAGGAGTTCGATGCTGGAGCAGGTCGCCGTCCCCCCGCTGGAGCTCGACGCCTTCGCGCCATACGCCGGTGAGCCAGCGGTCGAGGAGATCCGCCGCCTCGCGGAGCCGCTGCGCGGCGCCCGGGTGCTGCACGTCAACGCCACCAAGTTCGGTGGCGGCGTCGCGGAGATCCTGCCCACCCTCACCGCGCTCATGCGCGACGCCGGTCTCGACGCGGAGTGGCGCGTGATCCCGGGCGACGATCCGTTCTTCGACGTGACCAAGCGGATCCACAACGGCCTCCAGGGCATGGCCGTCCCATTCGACGACACGGCGCGCGAGACGTTCCGGCGAGCCAGCCGCGGCTTCGCCGACGCGTGGGAGGGCGAGTACGACTACGTCGTGATCCACGACCCGCAGCCGGCGGCGATTCGCGGGCTGCTACCCGACGCGCCCGGCAAGTGGATCTGGCGCTGCCACATCGACCTCACCGCGGCGAACGCCGAGGTGTGGGGGTTCCTGCGGCCCGAGGTCGAGCAGTACGACGCGGCGATCTTCACGCTGCCCGACTACGTCCAGCCCGACCTCCAGCTGCCGGTGAAGGCGTTCGTTGCCCCGTCGATCGACCCCCTGTCGCCGAAGAACATGACCATCGAGCCGCAGCTCGCGGACGACGTCACCTACCGCTTCGGCGTCGATCCCCATCGGCCGCTGCTGCTCCAGGTCAGCCGCTTCGACCCGTGGAAGGACCCGACCGGCGTGATCGACGTGTATCGGCTCGTGAAGCGCGAGATCCCCGACGTGCAGCTGTCGCTCGTCGGGTCGATGGCGACCGACGATCCCGAGGGTTGGCGGCTGTACCGGGAGGTGCTGCGCTACGCCGGCCAGGACTCGGACCTCACGATCCTCACCAACCTCGACGGCGTCGGCTCGCTCGAGGTGAACGCGTTCCAGCACAGCTCCGAGGTCGTGCTCCAGAAGTCGCTCCGGGAAGGATTCGGCCTGACCGTCGCCGAGGCGCTGTGGAAGCGCATCCCCGTGGTCGGCGGGCGTGTGGGCGGCATCCCGATGCAGATCGGTGAGCACGACGAGGCCGGGCGGCTGGTCACCAGCGTGGACGAGGCAGCGGCAGCAGCGCTCGAGCTGCTGCGCGACGAGGAGCTGCGCAAGCGGCTCGGAGAGGCCGGCCGCGAGCGCGTGCGCTTGAACTTCCTGTCGACGCGCAACCTGCGCGACTACCTGTCGCTGTTCAACGCGCTTCGGACGGGCGAGCAGGCGTACGTGCCGGACGGGATCGACTGGCGGCCGCCGACGCAGTAGTCCGGGGCGCGGGCGCCGGGAGCATCTCGCCCGGCGCGCCCTCAGTCCAGGGCGGCGTGCAGCTCGGGCGCGTGCGTCCGGAGCCACCGTCGCCACGTCGCGTGCTCGGGCACGCGAGTCTCGAGCAACGCCCAGAACGCCCGGGTGTGCCCGAACACCCGGAGGTGGCACAGCTCGTGCGCGACGACGGCGTCCAGGGCCGGCGGCGGGGCGAGCACGAGGCGCCACGAGAACGACAGCGCGCCGCGCCGCGAGCAGCTCCCCCAGCGCGACGTCGTGTCGCGGATCGTGATGCTCCGCGGGAAGACGCCGAGCGCACCGGCGTGGACGGCGATCGACTCGTCCACGAGCGCCCGCGCCCGGCTGCGGAACCAGGCCTCGAGCAGGACGCCCGTCGCGCGCCGGTCGCGCGGTGCGCGTTCGACCACCAGCTCGTCGCCGTCCTCGGCGCCCACCCGTGAGACGCGGGAGGCGCGGAGCCCCGGCGGTGCCGCCACGACCCGGATCCGGTGCATCTCCCCGAGGTACGGCACCAGGCGGCCGTCGTCGACGTCCGGCCGGTCCTCCAGCCGCGCCCGCGTGGCCTCCTGCCGCTCCAGGTGGCGGCGGATCCAGTCCTCGCGCTCCGCGAGGAACCGGTCCACGAGGGCGTCCGGACGGCCCCAACCGCGACGGGCGGCTGCCGGCAGCGACACCACGACGCCGCGCTCGGGGTGGATCGTGACCCGCAGGCGGCGGGCGCGGGGCGAGCGGCGGAGGGTGTACTCGAGGTCGCCGCCCGCGAGCCGTACGACGGCCTTCGTCTCGACGACCGGGGCCGGGCGGCGGGCGGCGGCGCTCATCCGGCCCGCCGGAGCAGGCGTCCTGGTCGGTCGCCTGTCTCGACGCCATCGCGGATCGCGAGCCGGCCGTTCACGACGACATGCGGGATGCCGGTGGGGAAACGGGCGGGCCGCTCGTAGGACGCGTCGTCGAGGACGGTCGTGGGATCGAACACGACGAGGTCCGCGGCCCAGCCCTCGCGAACGAGACCACGGTCCGTGAGGCCGATGCGCGCCGCCGGCACCGCGCTCAGCTTCGCGATCGCCGCCTCGAGCGGGAGGATGCCGCCCTCGCGCACGTACCGGCCGAGGACCCGGGCGGTCGATCCGTACCCCCGGGGGTGCGGGACGCCGTCGTCGAGGATCCGGTGACCGGGCCGGCGACCGGCGGCATCGGTACACACGGCGATCCACTGGACGGCCATGATCGCCTCGAGGTCGGCGTCGGCCATGCAGTGGAGGACGATGTCCGTGTTGAGGCGGTCGTCGGCCAGCGCATCGAGGGCGAGCTCGAACGGGTCTGCGCCCAGCTCGTCGCCGAGCTCGGCGAGACTCCTGCCACTCCACTCCGGCCGCGAGACGCTGCGCGCGATGACGATCCCGTCCCAGCCGGGGTCGCGGGCGACGTTCTCCCAGCCGCTGATCCCGCTCCGCTGCGCGTCGCGGATGCGGCGGCGGGTCGCGGGCTCGCGAAGGGCCGCGGCGGCGTCCTCCGGGTCGAGCGCGAGGATCGCGGGCGGGAGCATCGTCGCGAGCGTCGTCGAGGCGGCCGTGTACGGGTACTGATCTGCCTCCACGTCGAGATCGCCGCCGGCCCGTGCGCGCTCGATGCGCTCGACGAGGGCCGGGCCCTCCCCCCACACGGACTTCGCGCCGGCCTTGAGGTGCGAGATCTGGAGGCGGCCGGTCCGGCCGGCGGCGGCGCCGGCGGCGCGCCCGGTTGAGATCGCCTCGTCGATCGCCTCGTGCACGCCGTCCGACTCGTTGCGCATGTGGGTGGCATAGAGGCCGCCGCGCCCGAACGCCGCCGCGACCAGCGCCTCGACCTCGGCCGGCTCGGCGTGCATGCCGGGCGCGTAGATGAGCCCCGTCGAGAGGCCGATCGCGCCGGCGTCGAGCGCCTCCTCGACGTGGCGGACCATCGCCCCGAGCTCGCGGTCGTCGGGCGCGCGGTCGTCCGGGCCGAGGACCGACGCCCGGATCGTGCCGTGGCCGACGAGGAACGCCACGTTCGGACCGAGCGGGAGGCGGTCCACGGCATCCAGGTACTCGCCGAACGTCGTCCAGTCGGGGTCCAGGCGCATCGCCTCGAGGTCCGGCGCCATGCCCGGTCGCGACCGGTCATCCAGCGGCGCGTGGGTGTACCCGCAGTTCCCCGACAGCTGGGTCGTGTAGCCCTGGTGCAGGTGGCTCGCCAGCGCCCCGTCGACGAACACCGTCCCGTCCGAGTGCCCGTGCGGATCGACGAAGCCGGGCGCGACGACGTGGCCGGTGGCGTCGATGACCGTCGCGATGTCGGTGTCGGGGGCGGCCGCGAGGTCGCCGATGGCCGCGATCCGGTCCCCCAGGACGCCCACATCCGCTCGCCGCGCCGGTCCACCGGACCCATCGATGAGCGTGCCGTTGCGGATGACGAGGTCGAACGGCATGCCGCGATCGTATCGGCTCCGGGCGGCGTCGAGACCGCTCGTCGTCATACGCCCACCCGACGGGCACTCGGCAGCATGCTGGACCGTCCGCGCGTGCCCGTCGCCCACGGTTCGAGCTCGGCCGGCACCCGGCCGTCCGTCATACGCACATCGAGGGAGCGGTATCGGGACCCCGCACCGG
>DASSRG010000336.1:0-4530 GCA_035701885.1 Candidatus Limnocylindrales bacterium | reverse complement strand
GCTGGAGTCCGCGGATGCGCTGGCCGGCGCGGCCGGCCTCCTCGACGCCCTGCTCGCCGACCCCGCGTATCGATCGCACCTCCGCGAGCGCGGCAACCGCCAGGAGGTGATGCTCGGCTACTCCGACTCGAGCAAGGAGAGCGGGTTCCTCGCGGCCAACTGGCTGCTCTACCGGGCCCAGGAGGCCCTCGTCCACACTGCTCGGCGGCACGACGTGGAGCTCACGCTGTTTCACGGCCGCGGCGGCGCCATCGGCCGGGGCGGCGGGCCCGCGGGCCGGGCGATCCTCGCCCAGGCACCGGGATCGGTCGGGGGGCGGCTCAAGTTCACGGAGCAGGGCGAGGTCATCGCCGCGCACTACGCCGACGTCACGATCGCGCAGCGCCACCTGGAGCAGGTGACCGCGGCGGTGCTGCTCGCATCCACGCCGGAGCACGAGCGCGAGACCCAGCGTGCCGCGGCGGCCGGCGCCGACACGATGACCGAGCTCGCGGCGATCTCGCGTACCGCGTACCGCGCGCTCGTCGAGCGGCCGGGGTTCGCGGCGTTCTTCCAGGCCGCGACACCGATCGACCTGATCCCGGGGCTGGGCCTCGGGTCGCGGCCGTCGTCGAGGGGCAAGGGCGGCGGGCCCGGTGCTCCCCCACCCGACATCGATGCCCTGCGCGCGATCCCGTGGGTGTTCGCGTGGTCGCAGGCGCGGGCGAACCTGCCCGGCTGGTACGGGCTGGGCACGGCGCTCGAGGCGGTCACGTCGCGCGGTGGCGGCGCCGTCGTCCGCGAGCTCGCGGGGCTCTACGAACGGTGGCCGTTCTTCGCCTCGGTCATCGACAACGCCGAGCAATCGCTTGCGAAGGCGGACCTCGGCACGTTCGGCGCCTACGCCTCGCTGGCGACGGGCGGCGAGGCGACCGAGATCAGGTCGATGATCGAGGCCGAGTTCGCCCGCTCGGTCCGCCTCCTGCTCCTCGTGACGGGCCGCGACCGGCTGCTCGCCGGTCACCCGACGCTGTCCCGCTCGATCCAGCTGCGCAACCCGTACGTCGACGCACTGTCCGTGATCCAGGTCGAGCTGCTGGGGCGCCTCCGCCGCGGCGACGTCCCCCCCGACGAGGTCGCCACCCTCCGCGGGGTCGTCGGTGCGACGATCAACGGGATCGCCGCGGGGCTGCAGAACACCGGCTGATCCACGAGGCCGACGCGGCGACGCGGCCGGGCGACGCGGCCGGGCGCCGCGACCACCCGCCCGATCGGAGGAGGACGATGCGCGAGATCCAGGCGGCGGTCATCGAGCGCGCCGGCGTGGCGCCGGTCATCGAGACGCTCCGGCTCGACGAGCCGCACGCCGGCGAAGTCCTGGTCCGCATGACGGCGTCGGGGGTGTGCCGCAGCGACCTCCACGTGCGCGACGGCGAGTGGCAGCGCCCGGGGCCGATCGTCATGGGCCACGAGGGCGCGGGCGTGATCGAGGCGGTCGGCGTGCCGGGCATGCAGCCGTGGGTCGTGGGCCGGCCCGCCGTGCTCAACTGGTACGCGCCGTGCCTCGCCTGCCGCGAGTGCCAGCGCGGGCGACAGTGGCTGTGCCGGAGCTCGCCGTCCGCGAAGCACGCGATGGCGGACGGCACGACGCGAACCACGCGCGCCGACGGCAGCCCCGTCCTCACCTACTGCTCGATCGGGACGATGGCGACGCACCAGGTGGTCCCCGTGACCGCGGTCGTGCCGCTGCCCGACGGCGTGCCCCACGAGGTCGCCGCGCTCATCGGCTGCGGCGTGTCGACGGGTGTGGGCGCCGTGCTGAAGACGGCCGCGGTCCCCGCCGGCGCGACGGTCGCCGTGATCGGGCTGGGCGGTGTCGGCCTGTCAGTCGTGATGGGCGCGGTCCTCGCCGGTGCCTGGCGGATCGTCGCCGCTGACACGAACCCCTCGAAGCTCGAGCTCGCCCGCTCGGTCGGCGCGACCGACACCGTGCTCGCCGACCCGGCCGATCCCGCGGGCACGGTCGCGGCGATCCGCGACGCGGCGGGCGACGGCGGGCCGGATTACGCGTTCGAGGCGATCGGGCTGCCCGCGACGATGCGCCAGACGGTCGACGTCCTGCCCCGTGGCGGCATCGCCGTGCTCGTCGGCATGCCGGCCTTCGGCCAGACCGTCTCGTTCGAGGGCTTCCCGTTCGTCGACGGCGCCCGCCGGATCATCGGCTCGAACTACGGGTCGGCGGTCCCGGCGATCGACTTCCCGCAGTACGCCCAGTGGTACCTGGAGGGAAAGCTGCCGATCGACCGGCTGATCGACCGGCGGCTCCCGCTGGCGGACCTCGACGACGCCTTCGACCGGCTCCGGGCCGGCGAGGTCGCGCGGCAGGTCGTCGTGTTCGGCGAGGACGCGGCCTCAGCCTGAGGCCGGCGCCCGCCAGGAGCGGTAGACCGGCGGCCACACCTCGTCGCTCGCCCGCTCGCCGAGCAGCGCCGACTCCACGAGCAGCTCGAACAGCCGGTACGAATCGTCGGCCTCGAACGGCCAGACCGAGATCGCAGCATCCCGGATCGCGCCGTCGTCAACCTCCCGGACGTGGCCGCGGACGAGGAACTCGTGCGGGACGGCGGGATCCCACTGGGCGTGGAGCGCGTACCGGCCGTCCTCGAGGAGATCGCGATCCTTCGCCGATCCGATGATCACGAACACGAGGAGGCGGCCGTCGACGACTCGCAGGCTCACCGGGTTGATCCGCGGCGGCGCGTCCTCCCGCACGGTGGCAAGGAGCCCGCGGCCCGATCCGGTCCGGTCCAGGAGGGCGAGCCCCGCGCCGGCGAGGTCGGGTGCGGACGCGGCGAAGGCGTCCCAGGGGACTCCCGAGGGAGCCCGGGACGCCTCGGGCGCGCGGTGCTCGGGCACGTGGACGCCGGTCACGAGAGGACCGGCCGATCGAGCTGGCCGAGCTCCTCGCGACTGTCGATGCCGAACGTGAGCGCGAGGTTGGCGAGAATCGCGACGGCCAGGGTGACGATCGCGAGGATGAGCAGCGTGTCCATGGGTGACCTCCGTGGTCGGGGCGCGAGTGCGTGGGTACATCTTCCGACCGGACCGGTCCTCTGGTAAGGTCCGGTTCGATGGGCAGATCGAGGACCAGTTCGGATGTGGAGCTGCTCGTCCAGCTCGACCGCGACGGCACCCAGCCGCTCCACCGGCAGCTCGAGGCGAGCCTCCGCTCCGGGATCCGCGACGGACGCCTCGCGGCCGGGACGGTGCTCCCGTCGACCCGGGCGCTCGCGAGCGAGCTCGGCGTCTCGCGCGGGATCGTCGTGGAGGCGTACGAGCAGCTGGTCGCGGAGGGGTTCCTCGAGTCGCGCCCGGGCGGTACGACGCGCGTGGCCAGGGGTGCCACCTCGGTGCCGCCGGTCCGTGCGGACCTCTCGATCCCCTCCTGGCCGTTCGACTTCCGTCCCGGGCGGCCGGACGTGACGGAGTTCCCACGTGCGGCGTGGCTCCGATCGCTCCGGCGCGTCCTCGCGGAGGCGCCGGCCGACCGGTTCACGTACCTCGCCGGTCGGGGCGTCCCGGAGCTGCGCGTCGCGCTCGCCGGCTATCTCAACCGCGTCCGCGGGATGGCCGTCACGCCCGAACGGATCGTCGTCTCAACGGGCTTCATCCAGGGCCTCGGGCTCACGGCTCGTGCGCTGGCCGCTCGGGGGGCGCGCCGGATCGCCGTGGAGGATCCGTCGGACGCCGAGTACCGCCGGTCGCTCGTGGAGGGCGGTCTCACGCCCGTGCCGATCCCGGTCGACGGGGCGGGGCTGCTCGTGGACCGGCTGGACGAGGCCGATGCGGACGCGGTCCTCGTCACCGCGGCCCACCAGTACCCCACCGGCGGGGTCCTGCCGCCCGCGCGCCGAGCGGCGCTCGTCGATTGGGCGGACCGCCGTGGCGGCTGGGTGATCGAGGACGACTACGACGCCGAGTTCCGATATGACCGCGAGCCGATCGGCGCCCTCCAGGGGCTCCGGCCGGAGCGGGTGATCTACGCGGGCTCGGCGAGCAAGACGCTCGCGCCGGGGCTGCGGCTGGGGTGGCTCGCGGCGCCCGACGCGGTGGTCGACGGCCTGACGGACGCGAAGCTGGCCGCCGACCACGGGTCGCCGGCGATCGACCAGCTCGCACTCGCCGACTTCATCGTCCGTGGCGAGCTCGACCGCCACCTGCGCCGGATGCGACCGATCTACCGCGCGCGCCGCGACATGCTGCTCGAGGCGATGGCCCGGCACCTCCCGGAGCTGGAGCCCGTCGGGGCGTCGGCCGGGCTCCACGTCCTCGCCTGGCTCCCGGACACGTTCGACGAGGCCGAGATCCTCGCGGCGGCCGACGCGGCGGGGATCGGGATGTCGGGCATCCGGTCGCGCTGGATGGGCGCCGGCGGGCGCCATGGCCTCGTGTTCGGCTACGGCCTGATCCGCGAGGAGCGGATCGAGGAGGGCGTCGAGCGGCTCGCGTCGGTGATCGCAGAGCTGCATGCCGGCGCCGGGACCAGCTAGG
>DASSRG010000335.1:0-3114 GCA_035701885.1 Candidatus Limnocylindrales bacterium | reverse complement strand
TGCGCCGTGAAGCCCGTCATCCACAGGTCCCGGCAGTTCCTCGTGGAGTGCTTCCTGCCGGGCGTGCACCGGCGTGACGCGGAGGCGGCCGCAATCCGTGCCCGCACGGCCGCTCGCGACCTCCGTGCGGACGGACGGGCGCTCGAGTACGTCGGCGCGATCCTCCTCCCATCGGACGAGGTCGTGCTGCACCGGTTCCGCGCGGATACCCCGGAGCTCGTGCGTGTGGCGTGCGAGCGCGCCCGGGTGGCCTTCGAGCGCGTGACGGACGCGGTCGTGGTCGACGGCTTCGACGTGCTGGAACTGACTCCAGACGGACCCAGGGAGGACGCATCCGTATGAACCGACCACTTCGATTGATGCTCGTGGGTCTCGTCGTGCCAGGGCTGCTCCTCGGCGGTCTCGTGGTGCCGGTCGCCGTCGCCGCCGAGTCGACGGCGACGGTCCCTGTGTCCATCGCCCCGTGCGAGGGCGAGGCGCCCATCTGCAACCCGCCCGTCCACATCCCCATCGCCACGGCCGGCGCGCTCCGCACGTCGGTCGCCATCGATGCCTCGGTCTGTGCGGGCGTGACCGTCCTGGTGAACGTGGACGGGGTACTCGAGGCTTCCGTGCCGGTCGCGCCGGGCGGCTCGACCGGTGAGCTGGATCTCGGGCCGGTGACGCCCGGTGCGCATACCGTAACCGTCGAGGCAGAGGTCCCGATCGCATCCGGGTGCGATTTCCGGGCGTGGTCGGGCACGGTCGCGATCACGACATCCGGGGTCGCCGCAGGCGATCAGGCGTCCGTCGGCCCGGGTGGAAGCGCCACCGCGTCGACGGTCGTCGCGGGGTCCAACCTTCCCGGAATCACCGCGACGCTGTATCGGAGTGGGGCTGCGGCGGGGACCGCGACGATCTCGGTCCTGACATATGACGCACTGCCACCGAGCCCGATCCTGCCGCCGAGCCCGATCGCCCCTGTCGCATACCTCGATCTGCAGCTCATCAACGGCGACCCCGGTGACACGGTCGTGGGCGAGTTCCTGCCGCCGAGCCCCATCCTGCCGCCCAACCCGATCCTGCCCCCCAACCCCGTCGTGCCGCCCAACCCCATCCTGCCGCCCAACCCGATCCGGCTCGCGTATTGGTCCGGCAGCTCCTGGGCCCCGGTCTACGGCTCCGGGGGCGCGCTTCCGAACGTCAGCAGCGTGACCGGCAGCTTCTCGGTGCTGTTCGACAGCACGAGCGTGCCGGCTGTCACCGGCCTCGGCGGCACCGTGTTCGCGATCGTGCCGAGCTATTACGTCCGGTCATTTGGAGCGCCGGTCGAGAACGGCGGCGTTGTGAACATCGCGAAGGCCGGTCGGGCCGTACCGCTGAAGTGGCAGGTGTTCGACGCGACGACGGCCCCGGTCGCGAATCTGGACCGGGATGCCGTCCGGATCACGAGCGTCCAGGTTCCCTGTACGGGGTCCGGTTCGCCCGGCGATCCGATCGAGGAGTACGCGCCGGGCGGCTCCGGCCTCCAGTCGCTGGGTGGTGGCGTCTACCAGCTCAACTGGGACACGCAGAAAGCCTACGCCGGCACGTGCCGCCAGCTGCGGCTCGACCTGGGTGAGCGGAACCCCGACGGCACGCCGTTCTACCGCACGGCCGAGTTCCGCTTCAACAAGTAGCGAGCCGGGCGCGTCCGCTCGGGCGATACCTGCGCTGCTGCAAACGTGGGGGATCGCCGGATGTCGCGCGCGATCGTCGTCGCCTACCGTCGCCGATACGAAGCACGCACGAAGGAGCACACCAATGAGACACCGCATGCGGCGGATCGCATTCGCAGCCGCCGCGATCGCCCTCGTCGCGACCACCCTCGCCACGACCGCGATGGCCGTCGGGCCCACAGCGAAGACATACACGGGCTGTCTCCAGACGGGCGGCGGCACGCTGACGCTCATCAAGGAAGGCGACTCGCCGCAGAAGAAATGCCCCGCGGGGTCCGTGCAGGTTCGCCTCGGCGAAGGCGACATCACCGGCGTCACGGCGGGCACCGGCCTCGCCGGCGGTGGCGACAACGGCGCGGTCACGCTCTCGATCGCGACGGGGTTCCGGCTGCCGCAGGGTTGCGACAGCGGCGACATCGCGAAGTGGGACGGGGATTCCTGGGAATGCGCGCAGGACAAGGACACGACCTACACCGCCGGTGACGGCCTGGTCCTCGACGGCACCGAGTTCAGCCTCGACGACGCGAACACGCTGCCCTCATGCGGGCTCGGCGAGGCGGTGACCTGGACGAGGAGCGACACGTCGTTGGGCTTCTGGGGCTGCCGCACGTTCGCGGATGCCGACCAGGACTGTGCGAGCGGAAAGTTCGCGAACGGCGTCGACACCGACGGCTCGCTGACCTGCGCGACGCCGGCAGGCGGTTCGGGCTCGAGCGTCAACTACGTCCAGGACGGCGTCGACGAGGCCGGCCTCCCGGACGACGGCGACAACCACGTCGTGGCGTCACTGTCGCCGGGCGACGGGACGTACTTCATCGTCGCCAAGGCGACGCTCACGAGCAGCCTCAACGTCGACGACTTCAGCGCCGTCGGTTGCGAGCTGCGGGTCGACGGCGTTGTCCTCGACCAGTTCCGGTTCGGCTCCACGATGACCAACACGGTGACGGAGCTGCCGTTTGCCCTGACGACCGGCGGCGCGTCGACCGACGCCATCACCCTCGAGTGCTACGCCGACGAAGGTGCCGACGGCATCGGGCTGGAGGACGTCCGCCTCGTCGCGCTGAAGTTCTAGCCTCCGCGGGCGCCGGCCCTTGCCGGCGCCCGGGGTACCATGGCGACGAGCCCCGTCGGACCACGTCCCGGGGCCGTTCGCCGTGTCCGCGCAGCCCACCGAGCGGAGCGGCCCATGAGGATCGTGCCCGCTCGTGAAGCTCGTCGTCGGCCTGGGGAACCCGGGCAACCAGTACGCGGAGACCCGCCACAACATCGGCTGGATGGTGCTCGACCGGATCGCCGACCGGGCGGGCAAGGGCGGCCGTGGCCGGGACCGCGACGCGAGCTCGGTCCTCGAGATCCGCACCGGCGGGCTGGAGCTCGTGCTCGCCAAGCCGCAGACGTACATGAACGACTCGGGGCG
>DASSRG010000334.1:0-4081 GCA_035701885.1 Candidatus Limnocylindrales bacterium | reverse complement strand
CATCCCCGCCCGGTAGTCCCACCACGAGAACCGGCCGGGCTCGGGACGGAGCGCACGGTACGTGTCGACCAGGCCCCAGTCGCGGAGGCTCGCCAGTGCCGCGCGTTCGGGTGGCGAGACGTGGGTGCCGCCGTGGGCCTTCACCTCGCTCCACACGTCCTCGGGTGCCGGCGTCACGTTGTAGTCGCCGCCGAGGACCAGGGGTTCGCCGGGCTGCCGGGTCTCGTCCAGCCACCGCCGCACGCGCTCGAACCAGCGCAGCTTGCCCTCGTAGAACGGCGAGCCGACCACGCGCCCGTTGGGGGCGTAGAGGCTGACGAACCGGACGCCGCCGCAGACCGCGGAGACCATGCGCGCCTCATCGAACGGATCGAAGTCATCCTCGCTCACTTGGACGCTCGCGCCGGCGGAGCTGTCCCGGACAGGCCCGTCCCCGAAGTTGGTGATCACGTCCTCGATCCCGACCTTCGACAGGATCGCGACGCCGTTCCAGCGCCCCTCGCCGTGGTGGGCCATCTCGTAGCCCAGCATCCGCATCGGCATCTCGGGCGCGTCGGCGTCGCTGAGCTTCGTCTCCTGGATGAGGAGGACGTCCGGCTGCGCCTTCGCCAGCCACTTCTCGACGGCCTCCTGGCGCGCCTTCAGCGAGTTGACGTTCCAGGTGGCGATCCGCATCCGTCGAGGGTAGCGCCCGTCAGATCGCTTCGGCCACGAGGAAGAACCGACGCGTCATCGCCTCGTACGTCGCGTTCATCTCCTCGAGGCCGGCACGTTCCTCGTCCTCCGTCACGCCCGATTCCGCCGCCAGCTCCGCGACCGCGGCCAGGAGGCCGGCACCGGTCGCCTCGGCATGCTCGCGCCAGCGGTCGGTCTCGTCGTACGCGAGCACGCGGAACCCCGCGGCACGGGCGAGCGGGCGATGGTCCGGCACCTGTGGCGGGCGGCCGGCCGGCTGCCGGTGGTAGTCCCAGGACGTCGCGCACAGGCGGCCGCCCGAGCGCAGGATCCGCCGCAGCTCCCTGAACGCCGCCGCCTTGTCGGGCGTGAACAGGAGCGCGTCGACGCTCATCACGGCGTCGGCGGTGGCATCGGGGAGACCCGTCGCCTCGAACTCGCCGCGCACGAACCGCGCGTCGGCGCCCACGCGCGCCGCACGCTCCCGCGCCGCCAGGAGCGCCGACTCCGCGATGTCGATGCCGACGAGCGCGGCGCCCGTCGCGAGCGCGACCCACAGCCCGGCCCCGCCGCGCCCGCAGCCGAGGTCGACGATCGTGTCGTCAGCGCCGACCCGGAGATCGCTCGCGATCCGCCGCAGCTCGCTCGCGGTCACGTAGCTGTACGGGTCCACGCCCTCCGGGTACTCGTCGCCGAACACCTCGCGCCAGATGCGCTCCTGGACCCGCGACGCGGGCGCGGCGTAGGTCTGCTCGAAGATGTCCCGCCAGTCGGTCACGAGCCGGGGTCGCCGGGCTCGTCGAGGATGTTCGCGGCCAGCCGCCGGTCGATGCCGCTGCGGACCGCGGCGGCCGCAGAGCTGTCCGGCTTGCGGGTCGCCTGGTCCCGGAAGCAGGCCAGGAACTCGGTGGCCAGGTCGAGGCGCGGGTGCGCGGCGAGCACCTCCTCGCGGAGCTCGGGCGCCCAGAGGTCGGGGTCCCGGCCCGAGATGTCCAGCCCCGTGCCGACCTCGAGCAGGTGCCCCTCGGCGTCGAACGCCGGGTCGACGCTGTCCCACATGTGGCGGACGATCACCTCGCCCAGCCGCACCCGGCGCTCGACGGGCCAACCCGCGCCCGCGGCGAACATCCAGGCCACGTTGCCGCCCGCCTCGTCGAACGAGAGCGTCGCGTTGTCGAACGCGCCGACGAGCCCGATGTCGTGGAACATCGCCGCGACGTACAGCAGCTCGTCGTCGAACACGAGGTTCATGTCCGTGCCGCGCGCCGCAGCCCACAGGTACGAGCGGTGGTTGTGCTCCATGAGCGCCTTGGAGCACCAGGCGGCCGCGGCCTCCGCGGCGAGCTCCGCGACGAGCGTCGTGGGGACATGGATGTCGGCGAGGCGTGTGATCGCCACCGTCAGTACCTCCGCCCCCGCTGCTTCGCCAGGTCGAACGTCGCGGTGTCCGAGACCGCCATCACGGCCATCGTGCCGGCCTGGACCGGGTCGCTGATCACGAGGTCCACGTGGTCCGTGATCGAGCCGACCATGTTGAGCGCGATGATCGGGATCCCGACGGCGCGGAGCTCCTCGGCGGCGGTGCTGATCTCACCGCCCATGATCGACCCGGCGAGGACGAGCATCCGGGCCCGGGGCAGGTCAGCGACCGCGCGGACGGCGGCGGCGATGTTCTCCTCGCCGACGAGCGGGATCGTGTCGACCGAGATCTTCTCCCCCCGCAGGTTGTGGCGGTCCGCCTCGGTCACTGCGCCGAGCGCGACCTGGGCCACCTGGGCCCCGCCGCCGACGACGATCACGCGCTTGCCGAACACCTTGCCCATCGGCCGGGTGACGCTCATCGCGAGGATCTCTCCGACGCCCTCGAGCGCGTCGACGATCGCGCGCTCCTCGGCCTCCTCGACCTCCAGCTCCACCTCGACGGTCGCGGGGTCGTCAGCCTCCACGCCGGCCTTGCCCGCGCGCCGGACCGTCGCCAGCGTCCGGACCCGGCCACCGGCCCGCCCGACGGCATCGGCGACGACGGCCATCGCCAGCGGCTCATCGACCAGCTCGAGGCGGACGGCGACCGCGGGCGGAAGCGGCTGGGGGATGCGGCGGGGCATCGTCGCGCGACTCGTGGCCGGATGGCGGGCGGTCAGCCGCTGCGCGCCGCGACGATGTCGGCGATCGACATGGAGGCGGGCTCGTCGCCGCTCGTGGGGTCGTGCTCCTCGAACTCGATCCCCAGCGCCGTGAACGCCTCGCGCGTCTTCTCGGCGTCGCTCGTCGTGAGCATCAGCGCGCCGTCGGTGTCCTCGGCGACGCCGACGATGCCGGTGATGTTGACCCCGCGATCGCCCAGCGCCTTCGCCACGTCGGCGAGCGCGCCCGGCCGGTCCTGGAGCTGGACGGTGAACCAGATCGTCACGGGGAACCTCCTCCCTGCATGGTACGCGGCGCGGCCGCGGCAGGCCCGCGAGCCCGGCGCCTGTCGCTCCCGACCACGCTACGCTGCGCGCGATGCCCGCCCCGCTCGGCAAGACGCCCACGAAGAAGATGCCGAACATCCAGGTGTTCGGCATGGACGACTCCAGCGCGACCCGCAACGCGCTCCGGTTCTTCCGGGAACGGCGAATCGTCGTGCACTACGTCGACCTCCGGAAGAAGCCGATCGCAGCCGCGGAGCTGCGGCGGTTCACGGACCGGCTTGGCCCGATGGCCGTGATCGACGCCGAGTCCCGGCCGTACCGAGAGCAGGGCCTCGCCTACCTGTCGATGGACCCCGCCGGCGTCACGCAGCGGCTGCTCGCCGATGCGCGCCTGATCCGCCTCCCGCTCGTCCGCTACGGCGACGAGGTCACGGCCGGCAAGGCCGAGGCGACCTGGAAGGCCTGGCTGGCAAAGCCCCGCTGAGCCGCTGCGTGACCGGTCCGAGCGCGAATCGCGCCGGCAGCGATCGCGCCGGCAGCGGAGCTACCGGGCCGTCGGGTCGGTGACGCGACCCATGAACAGGATCGCCCCCGTCTCCAGGTCGCGGATGAAGAACATGAACGGCCGGTTGAGGCGGAGCGTCTTCTCCGTCCGCGGCGCCGGACGAGTGCACCCGCCCGTGTCGACGCCCACCGCCGTCGCGGCCGCGGCCTCCGTGCCGCGCTCGTCCACGTCGATGTTGGCCTGGTGGACGACCGTCGAGATGTAGAGCGGTGCCTCGGTGCTCAGCGCGCTGAGGTCGGCGACGCCGAGCGAGAACGCGTCGGGCATGCCCATCGCGCGCAGCTGCTTTGACAGCTGGGCGCGCGTCTCGATCCCGAAGCGTGGCATGAACAGCCGTGTCTCGTACGCGTACGTGCCGCAGTCCTCCGGGTCGGCGTGGCGGACGCGCTGGAGGCGGGCCTGCTCCTTGCCGACGGCCTCCGTGATGGCG
>DASSRG010000333.1:0-15983 GCA_035701885.1 Candidatus Limnocylindrales bacterium | reverse complement strand
CTGCGCTGGGCGATGGAGGACATGACCGAGCTCCGGATCATGGTCCTCGCCTGGCCGCAGTAAGACGTTGCAGGCAAGCGTGTTGACAGCAACAAATTTTGTTTCCACAATCGGACAGGCAATGGGAGAGCCGTCGGCGGTCGACGGTTGACGGCCGGCGGGGACGTCCCGCCGGCAGACGGAGGTCGTGCATGCGCGTCGTCGACGCGGTCGCCAGCTGGATGTCCGAGATCGGCATCACGCACTACTTCGGGTATGCGGGTGGCGCGATGTGGCCGTTCCTCGACGCGCTCGTGGACCACCCCGAGATGGACGGAATCCAGGCCAAGATCGAGGGCAACGCGGTCCACGCCGCGGACATCTACTACCGCACGACCGGCCGCATCGCCCCCGTCATCGTGACCAAGGGCCCGGGCCTGCTCAACTGCGTCGGCGGGATCGCAACGGCCATGCATGACACCTCCGCGCTGCTCGTCATCGCGGGTGCCGGCTCGACCCACTTCGCCGGCAAGGGCGGGATGCAGGAGATCTACTACAAGGGTCACGAGGACGCGCTCAACGTTCTCCGTCCGGTGACCAAGGGCGTCTGGATGGCGATCCGACCGGACCACGTCATCGACATCCTTAACACCGCCTACAAGACCGCGATCACCGGGCGCCCGGGCCCGGTCTTCGTCCAGCTTCCGTTCGACGTTCAGCTCGGCGAGGTGGAGGGCGAGATCGAGGGCGCTGCGCCGCGGCTCGCCGTCACCCGCCCGCGTGCCGACCGGGAGAGCGTCGCGAAGGCCGCCGAGCTGCTGGCCGAGGCGAACAAGCCGGTCATCCTCGCGGGCGGCGGCCTCAAGCACTCCCGCGGCGCGGACGCCTCCCTCCGCACATTCGTCGAGCGGTTCGACGTCCCGGTCGTCACGACCCTGCCCGCGAAGGGGATCCTGTCCGAGGACCACCCACTGTCGGCCGGCGTCGTGGGCCGATCGGGCACGTTCGCCGCGGCACAGACCACGCGCGAGGCCGACCTCGTCGTCGCGCTCGGCGCCCGGTTCTCGGACAACCACACCAGCAACTGGCGCCAGGGAAAGATCTACGACGTCCCGCGGACGAAGATCGTCCAGGTCGACCTCGACGTGAGCGAGATCGCGCGCAACTACCCGGTCGCCGTCGGCGTGCAGGCCGACGCGGGCAGCTTCCTCGACGACCTCGCCGAGGCGTACGGCGCCCGGCCGGCCGTGGACCGCAGCGCGTGGGTCAGCGAGGTCCAGGGCTACCGCGCCGCGTGGCGCGAGGAGATCCAGCCGCTCATCACGGCCGAGGGCGACGGCGTCCATCCCGCCCGCCTGGTCCACGAGCTGGGCGAGGCGATGGGCACCACCGGCCGGGTGTTCATCGACGTCGGCGACGTCATCCAGTACGCCGAGGCGTACATGACGATCCGCGGCACGGGCCAGTGGCACATCAACCCCGGCATGGCCGAGATGGGCTGGGCCTCGTCCGGGGTCGTGGGCGCGGTCGTCGCCGACCGCTCGCGGCCGGCCATCGCGCTGACCGGCGACGGGGCGTTCAACATGGTCTCGAACGTCCTGGCGACCGCGGTCGAGTACGACCTCCCGGCGATCTGGGTGATCCTCAACAACCACGAGCTGGGCATCGAGCGCAAGGGCGCCACGGCGGCCTTCAAGCGGGTCCACCCGTGGTACGAGTTCCGCCGCCGCGACACCGGCGAGCTGTACAACCCGGACTACGTGAAGCTCGCCGAGGCGAACGGCGCCCTGGGCGAGGTCGTCGCGCGGGGCTCGGAGCTTCGGCCGGCGCTCGAGCGCGCGCTCGCAAGCGGGCGGCCCTACGTCCTCGACGTCCGGGTTGACCTCAGCGTCCCCACCTACTTCACCAAGGGTCTCGATCGCGCCTACCCCGACAAGTGGGGCGAGAGCTACCCCGGGTACGGCCTGCTCAAGGTCGCCCGGTAGCACAGCCACGGAGACGCAGCCCATGCCTCCCGTCAGAATGCGCCGCAGCCCGACGCGCACCACCGGTCGCGCGCGGGCCGGCGCCGGGTCCGGTCCGGCGACCACGGCGAGGGAGGCGGACATGCCGCAGGACGTGATCTCCGAGCTGCGGAGGGGGTACGACGAGCTCACCTCGTCCCAGAAGCGGATCGCCGAGGCCATCGTCGAGGACCCCGAGTTCGTGGCGTTCGCGACGGTCGACAAGATGGCCGCACGCCTCGGCGTCAGCCCGTCCACGGTCGTGCGGTTCGCGTACCGGATCGGCCTCAACGGCTACCAGGAGCTCCAGGACCGCGTCCGGGAGCTGGTCCGCTCGCAGATGCGCTCCAACCAGCTGCCGGCCGACGGCGAGCCAGAGCTCACGACCCACCTGGGCGACACCGTCTACGCGGGCTCGTTCGAGCACGACCTGGAGAACCTGCGCCGGACGATCGTCGGGCTCAGCCTCGAGGACCTCGAGCGCGCCGTCTCGATCCTCGTC
Source organism: Candidatus Limnocylindrales bacterium (assembly GCA_035701885.1). Classification (GTDB taxonomy): domain Bacteria; phylum Chloroflexota; class Limnocylindria; order Limnocylindrales; family CSP1-4; genus CAIXZV01. The sequence goes on along the minus strand of DASSRG010000333.1, from coordinate 13,499 downwards.
GAGGCGCGGCGCGTGTTCGTGGTGGGCGGGACGACGTCGCACAGCGTCGCGTACTACGCGGCGCTCGCCCTCGACCGGATGCGCGGCGATGTCCAGCTGATCGCGGGTGACGCCGCCTCCGCCGCGCCCCTGCTGTCGATCACGAAGGGCGACGCCCTCCTCGTGATGACCTTCCCGCCGTACGCGCAGGGCAGCCTGCGGGTCACCAACTGGGCGCGCAGCCAGGGCGCCCTCGTGGTCGCGGTCACCGACACCCCGATCTCCCCCGTGGGCCAGCGCGTGGACGTCGTACTGCCGACGCTCGTCTCCGGGCTGTCGACCCAGAACTCGTTCGTCGCCGCCATGGCGGTCGTGAACGCGCTGCTCAACGGCGTCGTCGCGGCCTCGCCCGAGGCGATGGAGCGGTACGGCCGGATCATGTCGCTGCTCAACGACTGGGACGTGTTCGTGCTGAAGGGAGACGATGGCAGCGCACCCTAGGACGGACCGCGAACCCACCGAGTCGCTGCCGCTTCGCCCGATCCGTGTCATCGAGGTCACCGATGCCTACGGTGCGTACGCCGGTCGCCTGCTCGCCGACCTGGGCGCCGACGTGGTGCGGGTCGAGCCGCCGGGCGTCGATCCGGTCCGCCGGCGCGAGCCGCTGGTCGACACGCCGCAGGGACCCGCGAGCGCGTTCGGCTGGTTCGTCAACCTCAACAAGCGCTCGGTCGCCCTGGACCTTGCCACGCCCACCGGGCGCGACGCGTTCCTGGCGCTCCTCGCCGACGCCGACGTGCTGCTGGAGTCGTGGCGGCCGGGCGAGGCCGACCGGCTGGGCCTCGACGAGGCCACGATCCGCGCGGTCGCCCCGGAGCTGATCAGGATCGCGATCACGCCCTACGGGGTCGAGGGGCCGTGGTCCGATCGTGCCGCCACCGACCTCACCACCCTCGCCGCCGGCGGCCTCCTGTCGCTGGGCGGCTACCCCGACGCCGAGCCCGTCGCCGTGCACGGCGGCCAGGGGCTGCTCGCCGCCTCGATCTTCGGTGCCGTCGCGGCGCTGCTGGGCCTCGTCGGCCGCGAGCGTGACGGCGTCCCGCGCCGGTACGACGTGTCGGCGCAGGAGGCGATCGCCGCCGCACTCGAGGACGCGATCCCGCAGTACGACCTCACCGGCAGGGTCCGGCGGCGGGCCGGCGACCAGCCGCGCGAGGCGGGCACGGGGATCTACGCGTGCGCGGACGGGTACGTGAGCATGGTCGCGGGTCGGCTCGGGACTGCGCGGGCGTGGAAGGCGCTCACCGAGTGGCTCGTCGAGGAGCGGGTCGAGGGCGCCGAGGACCTCATCGAGGACCGCTGGCAGTCGTTCCCGTACCGTCAACGGCAGGAGGCGATCGACCGGTTCCGCGAGATCTTCGAGCGGTTCACCCGGTTGCGGACGAAGGAGGCGCTGTACCTCGAAGCCCAGCGCCGGAGCATCGCGCTGGCGCCGGTCAACGAGGTCGCGGACCTGTTCGTGAATCCGCAGCTCGTGGCGCGCGGGTTCTTCCGCGAGGTGGTGCCGCACGAGCTCGGGCGGCCGGTGGTGGTCCCCGGGCGGCCCTACCGGCTGGGCGACGAGGCCGATGTCGTGCTCGCGCCGGCGCCGGTCCTCGGTGCCGCTTCGGCCGGCGCCTTCCCTGGCGCGGGGAACGACCCGCAGCCCGCCGCCGCGGTCGCCCCGGGCCGCCACGACGGGCCATCGGTCGCGGCCGCGTTCCACGATCCTGCACCGGGCGGGGCGGGCTGACGATGACGGGACCCCTGGCGGGGCTCCGGGTCCTCGACTACTGCTGGGTCGGGGCCGGAGCGCTCGTGACGAAGGCGCTCGCCGACCACGGCGCCGAGGTGATCAAGATCGAGTCCGTGAAGCGCCCGGACAACCTCCGGCTCGCGCCGCCCTACCGCAAGGGCGCCGAGGGGCTCGAGGGCTCGGGCTACTTCGCCTCGCGCAACTCGAGCAAGAAGTCGTTCGCGCTCAACATGTCCCACCCGGAGGCGCCGGCGATCGCCCGTCGGCTCGCGGCCGAGAGCTCGGTGGTCACGAGCAACTTCCGGCCCGGCGTCATGGACCGCTGGGGCCTCTCGTACCACGAGATCGCGGCGTTCAACCCGTCGGTGATCTACCTGTCGATGCCGATGCAGGGCGCAGACGGGCCGCACCGCGAGTTCGTCGGCTTCGGGTCGACGATCGCGGCGCTGACCGGGCTCGTCTGGTCCTCGGGGCGGCCGGACCGGATGCCGGTCGGCACCGGGACGCACTACCCGGACCACGTGCCGAACCCCGGGCACGCGCTGGTCGCGCTGCTCGCCGCCCTGTACCGGCGCGAGGTCACCGGGCGAGGTGAGGCGATCGAGCTGTCGCAGTTCGAGTCCACGGTGAATATCGTTGGGCCGTCGGTCGTCGCCCGGTCGGTCGATGGGCTGCGCCCGACGCGGGACGGCAACCGCGCCCCGGACGCCTCCCCCTCTGGTGTGTTCCCGGTCGCCGGCGAGGACCGTTGGGTGGCGATCGCCGTCGAGACCGACGCCCAGTTCCGAGCGCTCGCGGACGTCCTCAATCGCGCGGACTGGGCCCACGACCCGCGGTTCGCGACGCTTGCCGACCGCAAGACGAACGAAGACGCGCTGGAGGCGGTGATCGCCGCGGAGACGCGGCGCTCCGAGGCGGCCGTCCTCGTCGATGCGCTCCAGGCGCGGGGCGTGCCCGCCGCGGCCGTCGAGACGAGCGCCGACCTCCTGTCCAACCCGCAGCTCGCGGCGCGCGACTACTGGAGCCGCCTCGACCACCCGGTGATGGGCTCGATCGTCGTCAACCGCGTGCCGTTCCGGTCCGTTCCGCCGGAGGGCGCGCCGCGACGGGCCGCGCCGCTGCTCGGCGAGCACACCCGCGAGATCGCGGCCTCCGTGCTCGGGATCGAGGGGGACGCGTACGAGGACCTCGTCGCCCGCGAGGTGTTCGTGTGACGGCCGACGGCCTGCTCGTCGACGTCGCCGACGGCGTCGCCTGGCTGACCCTCGACCGCCCCGAGAGCCGCAACGCGCTGAATCGGGCGCTGCGGGCCGCGCTCAACGAGACGCTTGCGCGCCTCGACGCGGACGGCGACGTACGCGTGATCGTCCTGACCGGGACCGACCCCGCGTTCTGCGCCGGCGTCGATCTCAAGGAAGGCGCGGCACAGCCGGACGGCCACCCCCTGGCCGAGGCGGCCGCGCCCGTCACGGCCGGGCTGGACGCGCTCCGCAAGCCGGCGATCGCCGCGATCAACGGCCCCGCGTACGGCGGCGGCTTCGAGCTGGCCCTCGCCTGCGACATCCGGATCGCCGCCGAGACCGCCCGGTTCGCGCTCACCGAGCTGCGGATCGGCAGCTTCCCCGGGAGCGGCGGGCTCCAGCGGCTGGCGCGCATCGTCGCGCCGCCGGTCGCCGCCCAGCTCGTGCTCACCGGCGACCCCATGGCCGCCGACGAGGCGCTGGGCACCGGGCTCGTCAGCGAGGTCGTCCCCGCGGCCGATCTCCGGCAGCGCGCCGGCGCCATCGCGGCCCGCATCGCCGCGAACGCGCCGCTGTCCGTGCTGGCCGCCAAGCAGAGCCTGCGCGCGGCATACGAGATCCCACTGTCGGCAGGACTCGTCCATGACCGGAACCTGTGGGCGTGGCTCGCGCAGTCCGAGGACCGCGCGGAGGGCCGTGAGGCCTTTCGCGAGGGGCGGCCGCCCACGTTCCGCGGCCGCTAGGGAGTCACAGGAGGCGCATGAGCTGGAGCAGGGCCGCGATCGCGGGCGTCGGCGCGAGCCGTCAGGGCAAGCTCCCCGGCGAGACCGCGATGTCGCTCGCGACCGAGGCGTTCGTCGCGGCGCTCGAGGATTCGGGGATCCGCAAGGACGAGGTGGACGGGCTGCTGACGATGCCCGGCACGACCTCGCCCGAGGGGCCGAAGCACTACCTCGCGCTGGGCGAGCACCTCGGCATCGACCCGCGCTGGACGGGGTCGCTCAACGCCGGCGGCGCGACGGCGGGCATGCTCGTCCAGCAGGCGGCGCTCGCGATCGACGCCGGGATGGCGAGCGTCGTCGCGTGCGTGTTCGGCGACGCAGCGAAGACCGGCGGGTCGCGGTTCGGCGCCGCGTCGGGCGGCGAGGACAGCGGCTCGTGGGGCGTGTGGGGCATGTTCGGCAATGCCGCCAACAGCGCGCTCGGGGCACGGCGCCACATGGCGCTCTACGGCACCACGTCGGAGCAGCTCGGCTGGGTCGCCGTCAACGGCCGGCGCAACGCGTCGCTCAACCCGGCGGCCGTCATGCGCGAGCCGATCACCATCGAGGACCACCAGGCGTCGCGGATGATCGTCGACCCGCTCCACCTCCTCGACTGCTGCCTGATCTCCGACGGCGGCGTGTGCATCATCGTCACCTCGCCTGAGCGGGCCCGCGACGCGAAGCACGCCCCCGTGATGCTGTGGGGGATGGGCCAGGGTCACACGCTCCAGAACCTGGAGACCCCCGAGTGGTGGTACCTGCCGCACCAGCAGGACTGCCTGTCGCGCGCGTACCGGATGGCCGGCGTGGGGCCGAAGGACATCGACGTCGCGCAGCTGTACGACAACTTCACGATCTCCGTCCTGTTCTGGCTCGAGCACGGCGGGTTCGTTCCGCGCGGAGAGTCGGGACCGTTCGTGGAGGGCGGGACGCGGATCGCGCTCGACGGCGAGCTGCCGATCAACACCGCGGGCGGCAACCTGTCCGAGTCGTACATGCAGGGCTGGCTCCACGTGGTCGAAGGCGTCCGCCAGGTGCGCGGCGAGGGCGGCCCGCGGCAGGTCAAGGACGCGGAGCTGTGCCTCGTGACCGGCCGCGGAATGACGCTCAACACCGCGAGCTGCCTCGTGCTGGGGCCCGACCGTTGAGCGACCCCGTGCTCCCCGTCGTGAACGACGGCAACCGCGCGTTCTGGGAGGGCGGCCTCGCGGGCGAGCTGCGGTTCCAGCGCTGCGCCGCGTGTGGCCACCTGCGCTACCCGATCTCCTCGATCTGCCCGCGCTGCCTCTCCCCCGAGGCCGAGTGGACGCCGGTCTCCGGTCGCGGGACGGTGCTGACCTACGCGATCTTCGATCGCGCATACCATCCCAGTCGCGAGGGCCGGATCCCATACGTCGTGGCGCTCGTCCAGCTGGAGGAGGGCCCGCGCATGTTCGGCGACCTCGTCGACGCCGCCCCCGACGCCGTGGCGGTCGATGCGCCGGTCGCGGTCATCTTCGATCCCGCGCCCGACGGTACCTTCGCGATCCCGCGCTTCCGGCTCGCACCGGACCCAGTCGACGGCGCCGCACCGCAGGCCGGCCGATGATCGCCCACCGAGCAGCCGACGCGGGCACCGACCGGTACGCGATCGCGCGCGCCGCCCTCGCAGAGATCCCGCTCGCGGTCGTCCTGGTCGGCGCCGCGGACGGCGACGCGCGCTCGTGTGCGACCGCGACCGCGATGTACGTCTCGTTCTCGCCGCCGCGGATCGCGATCGCGCTCCACCCCGGCTCGCGGACGTGCCAGCTGGTGGAGTCGAACGGTGCGTTCAGCGTGTCGGTGCTCCACGAGGGCCAGCTGGACCTCGCCGCCCGGGCGGGCAGGAGCGCGAGCGGCGACGACAAGTTCGCGGCCCTCGGCCTGCCCATCGTCGAGCCGCCGGACGGCCGGGGCGCGCCGGGCCTCGCCGGCGCAACCGCGATCCTGTGGTGCACGGTCGGGGAGCGGCTGGCGATCGGCGACCACACGCTGTTCGTCGGCGACGTCGAGAGCTACGCGACCGACGACGAGGCGGTCGTCCCCCTCCTCCGCCACCGGCGCCGGTACGCGGCGATGGGCGAGGTCCTGAGCGAGCCGTCGCCCGAAGGGTATCCCACGTGAGCGGCGATCCCCGGGCCACCCACCGGATCGTCGTCGGCATCTCTGGGGCGTCGGGCGCGATCTACGGCGTGCGGCTGGTCGAGGTGCTCCGCGACACCCCTGGGGTCGAGGTCCACCTCGTGATCTCGAAGGGCGCCGCGGCGACCATCGCGTACGAGACGGACCGCAGCCCGGAGGACATCCGCGCGCTCGCGCACGCGAGCTACGAGGAGACGGACCTTGCCGCCGCGCTCGCGTCCGGCACGTTCCTCACCGACGGCATGGTCGTCGCGCCGTGCTCGATCCGGACGTTGTCGTCGATCGCGAACAGCGCGAACGACAACCTGATCACGCGCGCCGCGGACGTCCACCTCAAGGAGCGCCGCCCGCTCGTGCTGCTGGTCCGCGAGACGCCGCTCCACGCCGGCCATCTCCGGCTGATGAGCGAGGCGACCGCGGCCGGTGCGGTGATCCTGCCGCCGGTCCCCGGCTTCTACACCCGCCCGACGACGATCGCCGAGCTCGTCGACCACAGCGTCGGCAAGGCGCTCGACGTGCTCCGGATCGAGCACTCCCTGTTCCGCCGCTGGACCGGCCCCGAGCCGGCCGACGGCGCCTGAGCCGCTACCCGCCCACGCGAACCGAACCCGCGAAGGAGACGCGAGCCGATGGACTACCTGGACCTGCGCGACTGGATCGCGAAGGCACGCGAGCTGGGCGAGGTCCGCGACGTCCTCGGCGCCACGTGGCAGGAGGACATCGGCCACGTCAGCGAGATGCTCCACCACACCGACGACGCGCCGGTCGCGCTGTTCGACGAGATCCCCGGCTACCCGAAGGGCCACCGGATCCTCGTCAACGCGAACGCGACCCGGCGGCGCCTCGCGCTGACGCTCGGGCTGCCGCTGGACATCGAGCGCCGGCCCCTCATGGACGAGTTCCTCGCGCTGACCGAGGCCGACCGCGCGGTGCCGCCGCAGTACGTCGACGAGTCCACGGCCCCCGTGTTCGAGAACGTCCAGCGCGGTGACGACGTGGACGTCCTGTCGTTCCCGTCCCCGCACTGGCACCCGCTCGACGGTGGGCGGTACATCGGCACGGGCGTGGGCGTGGTCATGCGCGACCCGGACACCGGCTGGGTCAACGTCGGGACGTACCGGATCCAGGTCCACGACGACAAGCACGTCGGGATCTACATCGCGCCGGGCAAGCACGGGATGCAGTTCCGGAACATGTACTTCGAGCGCAAGGAGCCGTGCCCGGTCGCGATCGTCGTGGGGATGGACCCGCTGCTGATGCTCGCCTCGACGCTCGAGGTGCCCCAGGGCGTCTCGGAGTACGACTGGGTGGGCGGCATCCGCGGCGAGCCGTACCCCGTGGTCAAGGCGCCGGTCACCGGCCTGCCGATCCCGGCGACCGCGGAGATCGTGCTCGAGGGATACATGCACCACGATCGGTTCCAGGCCGAGGGCCCGTTCGGCGAGTGGCACGGCTACTACGCCACCGGCCAGAAGGACGAGCCGGTGATCGAGGTCGAGGGGATCTACCACCGGAACGAGCCGATCATGCTCGGCATGCCACCCAACAAGCCGCCGTGGGAGCCGATGCGCTACCGCGAGTACCTGCGGTCGGCCCTGCTGCTGCGGAACGTCAAGGCGGCGGGCGTCCCGGGCGTCGTCGACGCGATGTGCTACGCGTTCGGCGGCAACCGGCTGTTCACGGTCGTCTCGATCCAGCCGCGATACGCGGGCCACGCACGGCAGGCGATGCACGTGGCCGCGATGTGCCACGCCGGCGCCTACATGGGTCGGATCGTCGTCGTGGTCGAGGACGACATCGACGTCACGGACCTCGAGGAGGTCATGTGGGCGGTCGTCACCCGCGGCGACCCCGAGCGCTCGATCGACATCATCAAGCGCGCCTGGTCGGGCCCCATCGACCCCGCGATCCACCCCGACGAGAAGGGCATGAACAGCCGCCTGCTGATCGACGCCACGCGGCCGTGGGAGTGGCGAGACCGGTTCCCGCCGGCGATCGGCCCGGACCCGGAGACCAAGCGCGAGACGCGTCGCAAGTGGGGCTGGGTCCTCGACCCCACCGCCACGCCGCCGGCGGGGTAGCACTCCGCCGATGCACGAGCTCGAGCTCGATCTCGCGATCCACGACTACGACCACACCCGGGACCTCGTCTCGGGCCGGATCGCGGTGCCCGGCATCCGGCTCCGGCCGATCCCGCTCGAGCCGCCCGAGATCAACGCGCGGTTCAGCCAGTACCGCGAGTGGCACGTGTCCGAGTTCGGGCTCGGCAAGTACATCGCGCAGCGCGCGGCGGGCGACGACAGCGTGGTCGCGATCCCCGTGTTCCCGGCGCGGGTCTTCCGCCAGTCGTCGATCTACGTCCGGACCGACTCCGCCCTGCACCGGCCGGAGGACCTCGCCGGCGCGCGGGTCGGGATCCCGGAGTGGGCGCAGACGGCCGTCGTGTACGTCCGCGGCTTCCTCGTCCACCAGCACGGCGTTGACCTCGCGTCCGTCGAGTGGCACCAGGCCGGGGTGTCCACGCCGGGACGGGTCGAGAAGGTCAACGTGACGCTCCCGGCCGGGGTGCGGGTCGTCCGCCACCCCGACAGGACGCTGGAGGAGCTGCTGTTCGCCGGTGAGGTCGACGCCCTGGTGACGGCACAGCCGCCGCCGGTGTTCGTCGCCGGCGACCGCCGGATCCGTCGCCTGTACGCGGCGCCGCGGGCCGCCGAGGAGGCGTATTTCGCCGCGACCGGGGTGTTCCCGATCATGCACACGGTGGCCATCCGGCGCGATGTCGTGGACGCGCACCCGTGGGTCGCGATGAACCTGTGGAAGGGCTTCGAGCTCGCGAAGCGGGCGAGCTATGACCGCCTCGCGGACTCGATGGCGCCTCGCCTGCCGCTCCCATTCGCCGCCGACGACCTCGCGCGCGCGCAAGCCTTGTTCGGCAACGACGTCTACCCGTATGGGGTGGAGGCGAACCGGACGACGCTCGACACGGTGCTCCAGTTCGCGTACGAGCAGGGGGTCGCCGCGCGCCGGCTGACGGTCGAGGAGCTGTTCGCCCCGACCACGCTCAAGGGCCTGCCGCTGTAGTGCCGGAGCCGCGGGTCACACGCCGCCTGGCCGAGGTTGCGGACGGTGGCCGGAAAATGTCCGGAATGGTTGACGGCAACAAATTTTGCTGGCAGACTCCGGCAACGCACAGAACGTTTCGTGCGCCAGTTCGTCGCCGTGCGCGCCATGGTCGGCTGTCGTGCGGCACCGAGGAGGACTGAACGTGAAGATGGCCCGCGTCGGTACGCTCGTTGCGACCGCGCTGTTGCTGGCGGCCTGCTCGACCGGTGGTACCGCGTCGTCCGCGCCGTCGGCCGCTCCCGCAACGCCCGCGGCCAGCGAGAGCGCGGCAGCGAGCGAGGCACCGTCCGAGTCCGCGGCCGCCGGTCCGGGCGATCCCGAGAAGACGACGCTGAAGATCGTCCAGGGCTCGGATCCCGACTTCACGCAGGTCGCCCTCACCAAGGCCTTCGAGAACCTCAAGGCCAAGGGGATCGACGTCGAGTATGCGAGCGTCGCCGACACGGACACGGCCAGCCGCGCGGTCATCGCCGGCCAGGCGGACATCGTCGTCAACTCGCTCTATTTCGGCATCAACGCCGTGAAGAACGGCATCCCGCTCAAGACCTTCCTCGTCGACGCGCAGACGCTCGACTACCTGCTCGTGAGCCGGCCGGACGTCACCGACGTCAAGCAGCTCATCGGCGGCACCGTCGGCATCAACAAGCCGGGCGACCTCGGCGGCACCACGGCGATCCAGTGCCTCAAGGCGCAGGGCATCAACGTCGACGAGGTCGAGTTCGTCCAGGTGGGCGGCACCAGCGCCCGGATGGCCGCGCTGCTCGCGGGCCAGATCATGGCCGCCCCGGCGCACGCCGCCGAGGCGCTCAACGCCAAGAACGAGGGCGGGCTCAACGTCCTGTCCGACTGCGGCAAGGAGATCGGCTCGTTCCTCCAGACCGGCGCCACGTCCACCGAGGAGTGGCTGGCCGCGAACCCGAACCTCGCCCAGCACTTCGTGGACGCGTACCTCGACGCGCTGCGCTGGGCCCAGACCGACAAGGCGGGCTATATCGCCCTCTCGAAGGAGGTCGTCCCCGACCTTGACGACTCGCTCCGCGACCCCTCGTATGATGTCCTCCACGACGCGGGCCTGTTCGCCGTCAACGGCGGCCTGAACCCGGAGAGCATCCAGAAGCTGATCGACATCGGCATCGACTCGAAGGCGATCGAGGAGCCGGTGCCGGACACCTGGTACACGATGGACTTCATCGAGAGCTACCTCGCCCGCAACGGCGAGCAGTAGCCGAACCCTCCGATCGAGATCGAGGTGGCCGGGCTCCCCGGCCACCTCTTCCATCACTGGCAGCCGCGGGAGCCGTCGCCGTGCTCGAGATGCAGCACCTTCACAAGTCGTTCTCGGGCACCAACCGCGTCCTGGACGACTTCAACCTCTCGATGCGCGAGGGCGAGTTCGTCAGCCTCATCGGCCCGTCGGGCTGCGGCAAGACGACCGCCCTCCGGATCGTCGCCGGCCTGCTCGAGCAGAGCGGCGGCAAGGTCATCGTCGACGGCGCCGAAAGCCACGGCCCGTCCCGCGACAAGGCGATCGTCTTCCAGCACTTCAACCTGTTCCCCTGGCGGACCGCGATCGACAACGTCTCGTACGGGCTCGAGATGCAGGGCCGCCCGAAGGCCGAGCGCAAGAAGGTCGCCCAGGAGTACCTCGAGCTCGTCGGCCTGTCGGACAGCGCGAAGAAGTACCCGGCCCAGCTGTCGGGCGGCATGCGCCAGCGGATCGGCATCGCGCGGGCCCTCGCGATCCACCCCAAGCTGCTGCTCATGGACGAGCCGTTCGGCGCCCTCGACGCGCTGACCCGCGAGCACCTCCAGGGCCAGCTGCAGCGGATCTGCATCGAGCGCAACCTGACGACGCTGTTCGTCACCCACTCGATCGACGAGGCCATCTACCTCTCCGACCGGGTCGTGGTGATGGGCGTCCAGCCCGGCCGGATCATCGCCGAGTTCGACGTGACGATGCCCAAGCCGCGGGCCGACTACAACTTCCGCGCCGAGCCCGAGTACGCGGAGCTCCGTGAGTCCATCTGGAAGCTGCTCGAGCAGCAGCTCGTCCGATCGGAGCTGGTCGCGTCGTGACCCCGGCGACATCGCCCTCGCCGAACGTCTTCGACTCCTGGGGCGGCGACAGCCGCGCCGGCATCCTCGAGCGGATCGCCTCGCTCGGCAGCCGCCGGAACGGGCTGCGACTGGCCTCGCTCCTGGTCGTCCTCACGCTCTGGGAGCTGTGGGGCCGCGCCAACCCGTTCTTCGCCTCGTACCCGTCGGCCATCGGCGCGGCTGGAATCGAGATCTTCCTCCCCGAGGTCGTCCCGGCCTTCATCACCACCCTCGTCGCGTTCTTCACCGGGCTGGCGATCGCGGTCCCGATCGGCATGGCGATCGGGTTCGGGATGGGCCTGGTCCGCCTGCTCGACGTCGCGCTCACCCCGTACATCAACGCGATCTACGCGACGCCCCGGATCGCGCTGATCCCCGTCCTCGTCCTGTGGCTGGGCATCGACTTCAACCTCCGGGTCGCGATCGTCGCGCTCGGCGCCGTGTTCCCCGTGATCGTCAACACGTACACGGGGACGAAGCACGTCGACCCGGAGCTGCTCGATGCGGGCCGTGCGTTCATGGCACCGCACCAGAAGATCCTGCGTACGATCGTCGTCCCGTCGGCGGCGCCGTTCGTGTTCGCGGGCATCCGGATCGGCATCGGGCGCGCGGTCAGCGGCGTCATCGTCGCGGAGATGACCTCGGCGCTGACGGGCGTCGGACGGATGCTCATCTCGCACGCGAAGTACCTGCAGATCGACGAGCTGTTCGTGAGCGTCATCACGCTCGGCCTGTTCAGCCTGCTGCTGCTGTCCGCGCTGACCATGGTCCAGCGCCGGATGACCCCCTGGTCCAACGCGGAGCAGATGCGATGAGCGCCGACGCTCGATCCGCCGTGCCGGCCGCCCCGACGCCGGCATCCGCGACCGCCGAAGGTGCGCGCCGGCCCGGGTTCCTGTACCGCCGCTCGGGCATCATCGTCGTCCGCGTCGCGACCCTGCTGCTCATCCTCGGCGTGTGGGAGTGGTACTCGCGTGGCGTGAGCATCGCGCTGCTGGCGCCGCCGTCGAAGGTGCTCGAGTCGTTCCAGCACCACGTCCTCGAGGACCAGACGCTGATCACTGCGCTCGCCGGGAGCATCGTCACGATGTTCATCGGCCTGTCGCTGGCGATCCTGATCGGCATCCCGCTCGGCGTCGTCATGGGCCGCTCGAAGACGGTCGAGGCCGTCCTCGACCCGTACGTGATGTTCCTGTACGTCCTGCCCAGCGTGGCGTTCGTTCCGGTGCTGGTCGTGATGCTGGGGATCGACTACCAGCTGCGGCTCGCGCTGATCTTCCTGTCGGCCGTGTTCCCGATCGTGATCAACACGATCGCGGGCGTGAAGCACGTGGACAGCGAGCTCATCGACGGCGGCCGAAGCTTCTGCGCCAGCGAGCTCCAGATCATGCGCACGATCATCCTGCCCGGCTCCGTGCCGTTCATCTTCGCCGGCCTCCGGATCGGCTTCTCCGCGGCGTGGGTAGGCTGCATCGTCGCCGAGATGACGGCGGTGATCACCGGCGTGGGCGGGATGCTGCTGCACGCGGCGAGCCGGTTCCGGACCGCGGACGTGTTCCTCGCGATCTTCGGGATCATGGTCGTCGCGGTGACCATCCAGTGGGTCATGTCGCGGATCGAGCACCGGGTGGCGCCGTGGGCGCATACCGCCGACGAGGCCCATTGAGCGACGAAGGTCGCGGCACACGCCCCACCGACGACGAGGTCGCCCGCCGGAAGAGCGAGCACATGCACCTCGCCGCGAGCGACGCCCACCAGAGCGGCGGCGCGGGCTGGGGCGACATCCGCCTCGTCCACGACGCCCTGCCGGCGGTAGACGCGGCCGCGATCGATCTGTCGTCGGAGCTGCTCGGCAGGCGGCTCACGCTCCCGATCGTCATCGCCGGGATGACGGGCGGGCACCCCGACGCGTACGCCGTGAACCGGGACCTGGCCGCGCTCGCCGCCCGGGCGGGGATCGCGATGGGGCTGGGCAGCCAGCGGGCGGCGCTGCGCGACCCGCGGGTCGCCGACACGTACGTCGTCGCGCGCGAGACCGCACCGGACGCGATGCTGTTCGCGAACGTCGGGATCTCGCAGCTGCTCGACCAGGACCGGGAAGCCGCGCTGACCGCCGATGCGCTGCGCGAGCTGGTGGCCATGATCCGGGCCGACGCCCTCGTCGTGCACCTCAACTACCTCGAGGAGTCCGTCCAGCCGGAGGGCCAGACCCGTGCCGCCGGGGCGCTCGAGGCGCTGGCCGCGGCGGTCCGGGCCGTGGACGTGCCGGTGATCCTCAAGGAGACGGGGGCCGGCATCGGGCGGGCGGTCGCGCTGCGAGCGTTGCACGCGGGCGTGGCG
>DASSRG010000332.1:0-3849 GCA_035701885.1 Candidatus Limnocylindrales bacterium | reverse complement strand
CCGGTCGGCGAGGTGCGGCAGCATCGCCGGGGCGATCCGCGCGAAGTAGGCCACCAGCTCGCGCTTCGTGACCGGCGCCTCGTCGACGCCCTCGCGCGGCGGGAACAGGACCTTGTCCAGGTTGGTGAGCTTGAGCTCCTGGCCCGCGACGGACCACGTGCCCTCGCCCTTGAGCGCGGCGAGCGCGTCGAGCTCCGCGGGCGTCACGATCCATGACGGGTCGACGTCGGCCGAGGCCGCCTTCGTCGCATTCGCCGTGGGGGTCGCCTTCAGCTTCGTCGCCTTCGTCTTCGTCGTCTTCGTCTTCGAGCGCTGTGCCATCACCTCCGACCCTCCCGGTTCCGGCGTCACGGGCGTCACCGCCGAGGCAGGCGGAAACGCGGCGGCCGCCTCGCGATCGGCCTTCGCCGGATCGATCGCGACCTCCTTGACGACCTCGCGCGGGTCGCGGCCGGGCTCCAGGCCCTTGAACGCGGTCTGGCGCACGTGCCCGTCCCGCGTCCAGCCGCCGATCTCCGCCCGGATCACGAGCTCGGGCCGTGCCCAGCGGACGCCGGCGAGGTCGCCGCCCCAGCGGCCCTTGTAGTTCGGCGGCGGCGCGGGGTCGAACGGCGGCCGCTCCGTCTCGAGCGCCTCGAGTCGCGCCCGCATGTCCTTGCGTGTCCGCCCGTCGAACCCCGACCCGACCTTGCCGGCGAACCGCAGCCGCTCGCCCTCGTACACGCCGACGACGACCGCGCCGAGCTCCTTCGCGTTCCCCTCCCCCGGGGTCCAGCCGCCGACCACCAGCTCCTGCTCGGGTCGCGCCTTGATCTTGAGCCACGCGGACGACCGGCGACCGACCTCGTACCGGGAGCGGCGCTGCTTCGCGACCATCCCCTCGAGCTGCTGGGCCTTGATCGCCTCGAAGAACGCGATGCCCTCGGTGTCGATGTGGCTCGCGTACTGCACCCGGGCGTTCGGCCGGAGCACGAGCTCCAGGAGCTTCTTGCGCTGCTCGAGCGGGACGTCGACGAGCGAGCGCCCGTCCAGGTACAGCAGGTCGAACGCCTGGAACACGAGCGGGACCGAGCGGCCGCCGCGGAACGACGTGATCCGCTCCTGGAGCAGGCTGAAGTCCGGCCGCCCGTGCTCGTCCAGGGCGACGACCTCGCCGTCGACGATCGCCTGCTTCGCCTCGATCCACGTCGGCGGCGTCAGCAGCCGCGGGAAGTACGTCTCCGCGTTGTTGCCGTTGCGCGTGTACAGGCTCACCTGGCCGTCGGCGACCACCGCCTCGACCCGGTAGCCGTCCCACTTGACCTCGTACAGCCAGTCGTCGTCGCGGAACGGCTTCGTCGCCAGCGTCGCCTTCATCGGTTCGAGAAACCGTGGCATCGGCGCCTCGCGTGCGCCCGTGAGGTCGATCTCGGCGGTCGCGGCCGGCGCCTCGCTCACCCAGATGGCGGGCGCGTCTGCCTTCACCTCGTCGTTCGTGCGGCCGGACTTGACGCTCTGCGGGTACGCCTCGGCGTCCCAGCCCTCCACCGCGTCGCCGTCGCGCTTGTGGATGAGCAGCCACTGCTCGCCCTCGTCGTCCTCGAACGCGGTGCGCGGCGCGCTGCCGGGGCGGCGGCTCGTCCGGACGATCGTGAACCGGCCACGGATCTTCTGGCCGTGGATCCGGAACTTGAGCTCGCCGTTCTCGATGGCCGCCGCAGGGTCGGGCGTCTCGGGCTCGGGCTCCCACGTTCCCCAGTCCCAGACGATGACGTCGCCGGCGCCGTACTGCTTCGCCGGGATCACGCCCTCGAAGTCGAAGTACTCGACGGGGTGGTCCTCGACGTGGACGGCCATCCGCCGGATCGACGGGTCGAGGGTGGGCCCCTTCGGGACGGCCCACGAGACGAGGACGCCGTCGATCTCGAGCCGGAAGTCGTAGTGGAGCCGCGTGGCGCGGTGACGCTGGATGACGAAGCGGCGGCGCGATCCGAGGGACGGCGCCGCGGTCGGGCCGCCGGGGGCCGGCTCGGGCGTCTTCCCGAAGTCGCGCTTGCGGCGGTATTCCTCGAGCGGCATCGCGACGAGTATGCCGAGTCGCGGTCAGGCGTCCCGGCAGACGGCTCGCTCGCCCATCGCGATGAGGCGGTCCGCGACGACCTCGTGCGGCAGCCCGAGCGCGCGGAACAGCTCGTCGAAGGCGGGGAAGCTGGTGACGACCGTCAGCAGCTCGGTCGCCTCCCGCACCGACACGCCCTCACGGAGCTGACCCTGCTCGTGGAGCCGCACCGCCAGCGCCCGCATGCCCGGTCGGCGGCCACGCTCCAGCTGCGCGACCGCGGCGACCGCGTCCTCGTCGAGCCCCGCGAGCGTGAACAACGACCGTGACAGCTCGGGAAACGCGGCGAACATGCGGCACGACTCGCGGAGCGCGAGGCGGAACGATTCGCGGGCGTCGGGGTGGTTGAACGCCTCCATGAGGCGGTCGAAGCCCGCCCGCTGCCGGAGCCGCTCCGCGAGCGCGACGAGCAGCCCCGCCCGGTCCCCGAACAGCTGGTAGACGGTCGACCGCGAGACCCCTGCCCGCCTGGCCACGTCGTCGATGCGGACGGCGGCCAGCGGCCCGCGCTCGAAGCTCGCCTCGGCGGCCTCGAGGATGCGCTCCCTCGTGGCCTGCGCGGAGGCCGCCCGCGTGGTCTGGACGTACCTACGTCGTTTGTCCATGGCGCGAGTCTACTTCATCGGACACTATGTGTCACCAATACAGTCTGTCCGATGAAATAGCAGGAAGGAACGAACGACCATGCGAACGATCCACACGCCCGTCCTCGTCGTCGGCGCCGGCCCCGCCGGCCTCGTCACCTCGCTGACGCTCGCCCACCACGGAGTCCCGTCGCTGCTCGTGGAGAAGCACGCGGGGACGTCGATCTACCCGCGGGCGACCGGGATCAGCGTGCGGACGATGGAGATCTTCCGCGGCCTGGGCGTCGAGGCGGCGGTCCGTGCCCGAAGCCTGGACGTCAAGCCGCTGATGCACGTCTCCCCCACCCTCGCCGCCCCGACGGAGCGCGTCGTGCCGCTGGGCTTCCCCACCGCGGAGGAGGCCGCCGCCGTGAGCCCGACCTCCGCGGTCATCAGCCCCCAGGATCACGTGGAGCCCGTGCTCGTCGACCGCCTCCGCGAGCTCGGCCTTGCCGACCTCCGGTTCTCGACCGAGCTGGTGTCGTTCGAGCAGGATCCGGACGCCGTGCACGCCGTGATTCGGGACGTCGCGAGCGGCGAGGAGACGCGGGTCGTCGCCTCGTACCTCGTGGGGGCGGACGGCGGACGCAGCCGCGTGCGATCGATCCTGGGGATCGAGCCCGTCGGGCCAACCGGACTGGAGCAGCACGCGTCGTTCCTGTTCCGCGCCCCCGGGCTGCTGGCCTCGCTCGGTGAGCGGCGGTTCGGGCTGTACATGGTCGGCGGGCCGGGGATGCCGTCGGGCGTCGTCCTGCCGATGGACGCCGACGACCGCTGGGTCTACGCGGCGTTCGGGCCGCCGCCGATGCTCGAGCACCTGCTCGCGGACGAGGCGGCGGCGGTGGCGACGATCGGTGCCGTCATCGGCGTCGCAGACCAGCCGGTCGAGTTGCTCGCGTCGATGCCGCTCGAGTTCGCCGCGCAGCTCGCGCCCACATGGCGCGTGGGCCGGACGTTCCTCGCCGGCGACGCGGCACACCGGATGCCGCCGATCGGCGGCCGCGGCATGAACACCGCGATCGCCGACGCCGCGAACCTCGGCTGGAAGCTGGCCTGGGCCGCGAGCGGGTTCGCCGGGGATGCGCTGCTCGACACGTACGAGGCCGAGCGGCTCCCGGTCGCGCGGCG
>DASSRG010000331.1:0-2560 GCA_035701885.1 Candidatus Limnocylindrales bacterium | reverse complement strand
CCGGCGACGTTCCGCGTGGCGCGGACCGGCGAGCGGCGCTGGCGCTTCGTCGTCGCCGACACCGGCGTGGAGGCCGTGGCGGAGCTCGACGACGACGGGATCCCGGTCGTTCCGGAGGCCGCTTCGTGGCCGCTGGAACGCGCCCACGACCACTGACCACGGGCCTGGCGGCGCGCATCGTGGATGCGCTGTGGACAAGTTCGGCGGCTGGCGAGCCGACGTCGGATTCTCGTGGATAACCCCCGTTGTCGGTGAGGTCCGCCGCCGGGTAGGATTCGTCTTGCCCGAAGGGGCAGCAGCACCGACTACGGACCGGACGTTGTTTACAGCGACTGGACCGAAAGCGGAGCGGCGGTTCCTTCGGGCGCTTTGCTGTCTCCGGCCGAATCGCCTCCGGCCGTCGAGTGCCCACGACGCCCCTCCCGCGTCGCTAGGCTGAGCGCGTGTCCACCACCCGCGGGCTCCAGGCCTCGACGGTCGCGCGCGCCGCCGCGCCCGTCCTGCTGCTTGTCGCCGCGATGGGCCTTCCGCCGCTCTCCGGCGTCGCCACGCTCGTGCTCGTGGGCGGCACGGCCGTCGCGCTCGAGCGAAAGGCACCGGTGGCCTGGGCGTGGGCCGCGATGATCCCCGCGACGGCCCTTGCGACCGTACGCTGGCTCTCCGGGGTCGTGCCGTTCGGCACGCCCGCGGCCTGCGAGGCCTTCGGCGCACCACGAGTTGCGTGGGCGGTCGTGGATGCCGTCGTCGTCGTCGCGGCGTTCACGGCGCTCGCGGTCGCCCTTCGGACCCGGCGTGCGAGCATCGGCCTCCGGAAGCCCGCGCGGCGCGCCGTCCGCAACGCGGTCCTCGGGTTCGGGGCCTTCGCGATCGGCGGGTTCGTCGTCGTGTCGCTCGTCAACGGCGGCCTGCCGGGCCCGACGAACGGCGACCCCTCCACCGTGCAGTTCGTGCTCGCGGTGCTCGTGGGCGCGCTCGCCATCGCCATCGCCGAGGAGGTGGCGTTCCGCGGGGTCCTCCAGCACTGGCTCGCCCGGACCACCGGGGAGTGGCCGGCGGTGGTCGTGCAGGGCGTTGCATACGGCGTCTGGGTCACCGCGGCCGGCTGGGGCCCGCTGTTCGGGATCGTCGCGGCGGCGGCGGGCCTTGTCGCGGGCGCCATCACGGTCCGCACGAACTCGATTCTCACGGCGCTCGCCTGGCATGCGGGCATCGCGATCCCGCTGTTCGCGGTCCTCCTGTGCCCGTGAGCGGGGGCCGCGAGTGGACCGCCGACGTCGAGCTGGACGAGCCGGCGGTGCGGCGTCTGGTGGGCACCCAGTTCCCGGACGTGTCGCTCGATGGGCTGAGGCCGTTCGCCACCGGCTGGGACAACGCCCTGTGGGTGACGGGGGAGGGGATCGCCTTCCGGTTCCCGCGCCGGTCGATCGCGGTCCCCGGCGTGGAGCGCGAGATCGCGGTCCTGCCGGCCCTCGCGCCGCGCCTCCCGCTGCCGGTCCCCGACCCGGAGTGGATCGGCCACCGGGACGACGAGTATCCATGGCCGTTCTTCGGCACGCGGCTGCTCCCCGGTCGCGAGATCGCCGACGCCGAGCTGGACGGCGCGCGCGACGCGTTCGGTGCGTCGCTCGGGCGCTTCCTGCGCGCGCTCCACGATCCCGCCGTCCGGGACGCGCTCGGCGGCGGCCTCCCGCACGACCCGAACGAGCGAGCCGACATGGCGGTGCGAGTCCCGAAGACCCGCGAGCGCCTCGGCGCCATCGAGCGGCTTGGGCTGTGGCATGCGCCTGGCGCCGCACACGCGTACCTCGACGAGGCCGAGACGCTGCCACCGCCGAGCGAGACTGCGCTCGTTCACGGCGACCTCCATGTCCGTCACGTCCTCGTCGGCAAGGATCGAATGCCGTCCGCGGTCATCGACTGGGGCGATGTCGCGATCGCGGAGCCGTCCGTCGACCTGTCGCTCTACTGGAGCCAGCTCGATGGTCCGGCGCGAGCCGCCTTCCGCGAGACGTATGGTCCCGAACGCCTGACGCCCGTGCGCCTGCTGCGCGCCCGCGTCCTCGCGCTGTTCCTGGATGCCGCGTTGCTCGCGTACGCGCACGACGTCGGCAACGCCGCCCTCGAACGCATCACGCGCGAGGCGCTCGGCCGCACGCTCGCCGACTGACCCCGCGAATCCCCGGCTTGCGGCCGGTGGGAAGATTCGAACCTGACCGGGGAACGGAGCTCCACCGTCGAGGAGGTGCTCGGATGGGCGACAACGCGGCGCTCGCAGCGGCGTTCGAGGAGGTGCTGCAGACGGGGGATTTCGCCAAGGTCGGGGCGCTGATGCAGGAGCACGCCACCGACGACTTCATCCAGGACTGGCCGCAGTCCGGCGAGCGGATGAACAAGGAACAGGCGATCCGGATCGGCGAGATGTACGAGGCTGGGTCGGGGACGACGCCCCGGTTCAACTACCTCCGGATGATTGGCGGCGGCGACGTGTTCGTCGTCGAGGGCACCGTGGATTACGGCGACGGGACGCCGGTGAACTATGTCGGCATCGGCGAGATCCGTG
>DASSRG010000330.1:0-6575 GCA_035701885.1 Candidatus Limnocylindrales bacterium | reverse complement strand
CTCGACCGCCGCGGCCCGGACGACCCGGTCCAGGGCGCCCTTCGACGCGCCGTAGGGGACGTTGTTCACGATCGCGTCGCTGGTCAGCGCGACGATCGACCCGCCTCCGTCCACCTGGCGCGCGAACGCGACCATCAGCTGCCAGCTGGCCCGCGCGTTCACCGCCATGTGGCGATCGAACGCCTCGATGGTCGTGTCCAGGATTCCCGAGTCACGCGACTCGGCGTGTGAGAGCACCAACCCGCGCAGCGGCCCCAGCGCCTCCTTGGCCGCTGCAACCAGCCGCTCCGGCACCTCGGGATCGGCGATGTCCGCGTTGATGAGGCTGACCCGGGCGCCTCGTCCGCGCAGGTCCGCGGCGATCCGCTCCGGCTCGTCATCGCGCGATCGAGGCGCCGTGTCGGCGTCGTACGCACGCAGGTAGGAGAGCGCGAGGTCCCAGCCGTCGTCCGCGAGCCGCGCGGCGATCCCGGCCGCGATCCCCTCCAGCCGGCCCACGCCGGTGATGAGCGCCGCCGGCCGGCGGTCCCGCGAGGCGGCGTTCGCCATCAGTCGGGGAACGCTTCGGGGCCGCGCTCGCTGAGCTCGCGCGCGTGCTCCTCGGCGTCCTCGGGCGGCAGCCACGTGTACGGGTAGTTCGCGTCGTCGAGGTCCATCGCCGCCTGCGTCACGTGGAGCGGATGGAACGTGTCGACCATCACCGCGAGCTCCTCGGTCGCCTCCTTGCCGATCGACGCCTCAGCCGTGCCCGGGTGCGGCCCGTGGGGGATGCCGGCGGGATGGAGGGTGAACGAGCTGATCTCCACGCCCCGCCGGCTCATGAAGTTGCCCGCGACGTAGTAGATGACCTCGTCGGAGTTGATGTTCGAGTGGTTGTAGGGCGCCGGGATGGCGAGCGGGTGGTAGTCGAACTTGCGCGGCACGAACGAGCACACGACGAAGTTCCGGGCCTGGAACGTCTGGTGCACGGGCGGCGGCTGGTGGACGCGGCCGGTGATCGGCTGGAAGTCTGCGATGTCGAAGCGGAACGGCCACAGGTAGCCGTCCCAGCCGACGAGGTCGAACGGGTGATGGCGGTAGTGGTAGCGCGTGATCCGGTCGCTCGAGCGCACGTCGATCTCGTAGTCGCCGTGATGGTCGACCGGCTCGCGGAACTCCGGTGCGTGGAGGTCCCGCTGCGAGTAGGGGGAGTGCTCCAGGAGCTGCCCATAGTCGTTGCGATAGCGCTTCGGCGGCTCGATCTCCGACGGCGCCTCGAGGTACAGGATCCGCTGCTCTGAGCCCGGGTCCGGGTCGAGCCGCCAGGTCGTCCCGATCGGCAGCACCAGGTAGTCGCCGGGGTGGTACGGCAGGTCGCCGAACACGGTGCGGCAGACGCCCGTGCCCTCGTGGACGAACAGCATCTCGTCGGCAACGCCGTTGCGGTAGAACCGGTTCTCGGGCATCGGCTCGGCGGGCCGGACGATTCCGAACACCACGTCGTTGTTGAAGTACAGCGGCACTCGGCCGGTGATCGCGTCGCCCTTCGGCGGCACGTCGCCGGTCTTCGTCAGGCGATGGCGGTGGAGCCCGTCGTCAGCGGCCTCGAGCCGGATCCGCGAGCCAGGCTCCAGCTTGTGGGTCCGCGTCGGCGGCGTCAGGTGGTACAGCAGCGAGCTGCGGCCGGAGAACCCCTCGACGCCGAACAGCTCCTCGGCGTACAGGCTGCCGTCGGGCGCTCGGTGCTGCGTATGGCGCTGGCGCGGGATGGAGCCTCGCGAGACGTAGTACACGGGTCGACTGGCCTCCTCGGCGATGAGGACGCCAGTTTAGCCGCGGTGCTCAGGGCCCCAGCGGTGTCGAGCGTGCCAGCGCACCGGGGGTCGGGTCGAAGGTGACCCAGCCCGTCCCGGGGAAGAAGACCTCGACCCAGGCGTGCGCGTCCCGGTCACGGACGGTCGCGGTGTCACCCGCGATGATGCCGGGGAGGTAGCCCTGGACGAGCCGAGTCGGAACCCCCAGGTCGCGGAGGATCGCCGCCATGGCGGTCGCGAAGTGCATGCAGTAGCCGCGGCGGTACGTCGCGAAGCATTCCACGATCGACCGACCGCCGCAGTCCTGGTCGCTGACGTCGACCGAGTAGCTGAAGTCCGGCGCGGCGAGCACGGTCTCGGCCGCCTGCGCGAGGTCCAGCGGGTTGCGGGACCCCGCCGTCGCGACGATCCGATCCCGCAGGGCGGTCGCATTCGAGCCGAGGGTTCCGGGCTGGAGCTGGAGGTACCGGTCGGCGATTGCCCCCGGGTATTGGGTCCCGGCGCGGCGGAGCTCGGCCACTTCGTCGTCATCGGCAGCACTTCCGCGCACCCCAGGTTGGCCCGTGACCCGATAGGAGATGCCACTCACGGGATCGTCCAGCGCCATCGAGCCGAGGAACCCGGCCGAGCCGAGCAGCGTGAGCCGGACGGGCCGGTCCACGGCGAGCGGCAGTCCGGGCGAGACCACCAGGGCCGCGGCGGCGCCGGACCCAGCTGTCACCGTCACGGTGATCCGGTCAACCGAGGCCGAGGAGTCCGCGCTCGGCTCGTCAGTCGTGCCGTCAAGTAGCGGGCTCCCCGCCGGTCGGCCGACAGTGCGCGTGTCGGTCTGCGACCAGCCGTCGGTCTCGATCCGGTCGTAGGTGATCGCCCGCCAGTAGTCGACTGCGTCGAGTCCCGCGCCCCGGACCGTCATCACCACGGCGCCGTCGCTGGCCCAGGTCGGGCCGATGGCAAGGGCGCCGCCGGCGGACAGGTTCCTGGCCGGCGCTGCTCGCCCGAGCAGTGGGAGCAGGCCGGTGCCAGCCGCCACTACCAGCACGGCCGCGGCCGCGGCGAGTGCGAACCGCGAGGGGAGTCTGAACGGGCGCGCCTGTCGCGTCGCCCCGATCTCGGCCAAGGCGGCGTGAACGACGGCAGCAGGAGCCTTCGCGGGGCCCAGCTCGAGCCAGTGGCGCATCGCAGGGTCCAGCCCCAGGTCGTCGCTCATGCCAGCCGTCCTTCCTCCATCGGCAGCACGCGCCCGGCTTCGACGGCCGTCCGGAGCGCCCGGGTTGCGTAGTGGAGCCTCGAACGAGCCGTCCCCGCCGGGATGCCGAGGGTTGCCGCGACCTCCACCAGCGGGAGGCCGGCGTAGTGGTGGAGCACGAACACGGACCGCTGCTCGATCGGCAGCCGGCGGAACGCGCGGTCGAGCTCGTCGCGGTCGGCGGTCCGTCGGCTGGCGTCCGGCGTCGCAGGCTCGGCGTGCTCCGGCAGGACCCGGATCGTTGCGGCCCAACGCCGACTCCGTCGAGCTTCGCGATAGCAGCAGTTGACGAGCACGCGGTACATCCACGCCTCGAAGCGGTCCGTGTCGCGGAGCTGCGGCAGCTGGCGCCACGCGGAGACGAGCGCGTTCTGGAGGGCGTCGTTGGCGAGGTCCGTGTCCCGGAGCATCCGGAACGCGATCGCGTACAGCCCGTCGGTGGCCTCCCGGACGAGGGACGCAAATGCGTCGCGATCCCCGCGCCGCGCCTGCTCGACGAGGTCTCGATCCACCTCGGCCTCCGACGGCCGCGCCCGTGCGCGGTCTACGGGGATTGATCCACCGGGCTGCCCGAACGTTCAGGCGCGTCAAGACTGGCCTTCGGCGAAGCCGGTGTCGAGGGGTGAAGACAACGGCTGACCGGCCGCTCGTCGAGCGGGCCGGCCAAATGTGCCGCCGCGCGGAACCTCTAGGGATTGCCGACCCAGTGCGGGATGTAGGCGAAGCCCACGTTGAGCTCGGACAGGTCGTCGCCGCGGTCGTTCACCGGCTGGAGGCCGGTGCCGTCGGCGTTGACCACGTAGAAGTAGTTGTTCATGAACACCACCCGGCCGTCGGGCATGTACGAGGCGCCCGAGCCCGACGCGACGAGCTGGCGGTCGGTCCCGTCAGGGAGGACCGAGACGATCGTCGGCGGAGGCAGGTCGGGGATGCTGCCCATCGAGGACCATGGGAAGTTCGTGTAGAGGATGCGAGTGCCGTCAGGCGACCAGTCCGGATCGCCGGGAGTCGAGTCGCTGACGTCGAGGTCGCGCACGGCGTCCCGCGCGACGTCGACCACGTGGAGTGAGCCCGTCGGGGCGCCGGTCCCCCAGGTGATCCGGCCGAAGGCGATCTCCGTGCCGTCCGGCGACCAGGCTGGCTGATATGGGACGTCATCGGCGGTCGAGGCGGTTGTCGAGGCGATCTTCGTCACCTCGCCGGTCCTCAGGTTCCGGATGCCGATCCATGCGGTGAGCGGGTCGCTCCCGCGTGTCTCGATGGTCTGCTGCGCGCCGAACTTCGACAGCCGGCCGGCGCCCTCGAGGTGGACGAACGCGATTCGTGTGCCGGTTGCGTCGAATGCGGGATCGAGCTCGCTGCAGCCGCAGTCGGTGGACAGTTGCGTGAGCCCGCTTCCGTCGATCCCGGCAACCCAGACGCGTGCCGGCTCGGCGGTATCCATGAACGTCACCTGGGTCCCGTCGTCCGATACGTCCGCGTTGAGCTTGCCCGCCGGCGGCTGGCCGGGCAGGAGCTCGACCGCCGTTGCGCCGGTCATCGTCGATGGCGACATGAAGTACAGCCGCCGGCGCTCCGGGTGGTAGTCGGTCGTCGGCATCTCCGACCCATCGGGCGCGTTGCCCAGGTGCTCCATGAGGATCCGCCCGCCGAGTGTCGAGTAGTCGGGTTCGGTCGTGACGTTCGGGGTGCGAAGTGCGGGCGGTGGGCTGGTGATGGGCGTGGGAAGCGGCGTGGCCGGGCGCGAGCCCGCGGTCAGCAGTCCGATGCCTGCGAGCACGAGCAGCCCGACCGTCGCCGCGATGAGGGCGAATCGGTTCACGGGTGGGAGCCTCCGCGGCAGGCGCAGGACCCGCCGCTGCGGAATCGATGGAAGCGCGGCCTCGACCGTGCGCATCAGGTCGACGGGCGCGACTGTCGGGTCGGCCTCGAGCCAATCCGCGATTCGGATGTCGAAGCCGGGATCGGGGAGGCGGGTCATGCCGGTCGCTCCTCGGACGTCACGAGGGACGCCGGTGACTCGTCGAGCGCGGCCCGCAGCTGACGGACCGCGTGGTGGAGACGGGACCGCGCGGTCCCCTCGGGAATGCCCAGGGTCGCCGCGATCTCCGTGAGCGGGTACCCCAGGTGGTGGTGGAGGACGACGACCGATCGCTGTTCGGGCGTCAGCCGGCGGAAGGCGTGTTCGAGCTCGTCACGGACCGCCACGGCGCGGGCCACGTCAGGCTCGACGGGATTCTCGAGCGGGATGAGCCGCACCTTCGCCGTCCAGCGGCGTTCGGTCCGCGACTCGGAGTAGCAGGCGTTGACGACGAGCTTCAGGAGCCAGGCGTCGAAGCGGTCGGGGTCGCGCAGGCCGGGCAGGTCGCGCCAGGCCCCGAGCATGGCCTGCTGGACGGCGTCCTGCGCTCGATGCGGGTCGCGGAGGATTCGGTAGGCGAGCGCGTAGCAGCGGTCCGCGCGATCGCGAGCGAGGGAGGTGAACGCCTCCCGGTCGCCTCGCATCGCGCGGGCCACGAGCTCGTCGCGCATCGGATCCCTCGAGTGCGCGCGGCCTGTCCGGCCGCGTCACCACTATGGAGCCGCGACCAAGGAAATCGTTCAGATGATGATCGCGCGAGGCCTCATGGGTTGCGGTCGAGCGTGATCGTGATCGTCGTCAGCTCGTTGGCCCGGATGACCGCCGTCCCGCTCCCGAGGTCGCGGGTTCGGTCGTCGTTGGTGACGACGATCCGCCACGTGCCCGGATTGCACGGCGTCCTGAGCACGCCGCGATCGTCGAACCCGATCCACATGTCGCCGCCCGGGCCGCACGTCCCGATCTGGTCGCCCTCGTATCGCCAGTCCAACCGCGCGTCCTTGGGGACTCGGTGCCCGTCGGGCCCGACGACATGGATCTCGATCTGCCCGAACGGCAGCAGCTCGATGCCCGTGCCATCGGATTCGACGGACACGATCGACTCGGGCACGCCCAGGAACTGGGCGAGCTTCGATCGCACTTGGCCCGGTGCGGCCGGATCGGCGCTCGATATGTCGATCGAGACCGTGTTCGCCTTGATGTCCACGCCGACACCCGTCGGCTTCGCGTTCGCCGCGGCGTAGAACTCGTCGTCCAGTGGCACCCGGTCCTGGAGCTGGCGCAGATACGACTCGGGGTGCTGGACCGGGTACACCACGATCGGGGCCTCCTGTCCGGCGCGCTCGCGCAGCCGGGCTTCGTGTCCCTCGAGGTCGCCTGTCCACAGGGTGGCGACTCGCCGGCCGCGCTGGTCGACGAAGATGCCGCCGAACTCGTCCGGGCGGGCCCGGCCGTACGCGCCGAGGATCTCCACCAGGCGGTTGGTTTCCTCGCTCCACGCCGAGAACTCGCGGTTTTCCTCCGGCGTCATCGGGATCTCCAGCATCGACCAGTCGTCCGGGTCGGCGGCGACCGCCTCGACCCACTCGAGGTCCGACCGAAGCCCGAACTGCCACCGCGTGTGGATCGCGTCGGCGATCTCGCCCGTCGCCCCGGCGGGGAGGGGCGGCTCGAC
>DASSRG010000329.1:0-4516 GCA_035701885.1 Candidatus Limnocylindrales bacterium | reverse complement strand
TCTTGTAGAGCCACGCGGCGGCGTCGGAGGACGAGCCTGCGACTCTGGCGACCGGCTCGGAGAGCCCTGTGAAGACCGGGCCGTAGACCGTCGTCGTGTCGCGCCAGTCGGCCCCGAGATACGGCGCGGCAGGGCTCTCGGGGAACGCCGACGGCGGGTCCACGTACGGGTTGCCGCCCCCCTCCGCCGCGATCCAGCCGTAGCCCCAGTAGGTCCACGCGTCGGTGGAGAGTAGGAGCAGCGCCGCCAGCGGGACGAGCTGGACGAGCGCCGCGACCACGAGGGCGGCCTTCACCCGCACAGGCGCGAGCCGCAGGAGCGCGAGGCCGGTCAGGTACGTGACGAACGCGCCCACGAGGAGCACGAGGAACGGCCAGGCGGTTCCCTGGTCGACCGTCCCTCCGTCGCGGGGCACGAGCGGGGAGCCGTCCTGCCAGGCGAGCAGCGATGCCGCGCCGACGAGACAGGCGGTTGCGAGGCCGGCGACGAGCGCCGTGCGTTCTCTCACCGGTCGGCGCCGGCGGGCGCCCCGTTGCCCTTCGCCTTGCCGCCGTTCCCGCGTGCGGCGTCACCCGTCGTCTCGGTGGTCTCCGTCTCGGTGGTCTCGGGTGTGGGGGCGACGTAGTACGGGTCGTAGGAGAGGGCGTTCGGCCCCCGCTCCCAGGTCGAGAAGACCGCCGGCTGGCTCGGCTCCGGGAAGTCCACCACCGGCGTGCCCTCGAGCGCGGGCGACATGAACCGGCGCCAGATCTCGGCGGGGAAGCTGCCGCCCGACACGGAGATGCCGTGGACGTCGAGCATCGGGATCTCGCCCCGCGTGTAGCCCATCCAGACGGCGGTCGCGAGCCGCGGCGTGTAGCCCACGAACCAGGCGTCCGCGTGCTCGTCGGTCGTCCCGGTCTTGCCCGCTGCCGGCCGGTCGAGTGCCGCGCGCGTCCCGGTGCCGTAGCGGATGTTGTCCTCCAGGATGCTCGTCACCACCGAGGCAACCCCGTCCGGGACGACGCGTGTCCGGCGGCGGTCGCTCGCCCAGCGCGTGTCGAGCTTCCCGCTCGGCAGGACGACCTTGCGGATCGCGGTCGGCTCGGAGTACATGCCGCCCGCGGCGAGCGTCGCGTAGGCGGAGGCCATGTCGAGCGGCGAGACCGCGATCGACCCGAGCCCCATCGCCGGGACGAACTGGCCCCGCACGTCGAGCGGCGTCCGCACGCCGAGCCTCCGCGCCATCGCCGCGACGCGCGCAGGGCCGGCGTCGAGGGTCAGCTGCGCGTAGACGGTGTTGTCCGAGCGGAGCGTCGCGTTCGTGACCGACGTCCAGCCGGTGTAGCTCGAGTCGTACGTCTTGACGCACCACCACGTCTGGTCCTCGCAGCTGCCCGTCTCGTGCGGCCGGTAGGTGAACGGCGCCGAGACGTAGTACGTCGAGTCGGGGTCCATCCCGCGGTCGACCGCTGCCGTCAGGACGAACGTCTTGAACGTCGAGCCCGGCTGCCTCCGTGCCTGCGAGAGGAGGTTGAACTGGTTGTTCGCGCGGCCGGGGACGATCGCGGTCATCGCGCGGATCGCCCCCGAGGCCGGGTCGATCGAGATCAGCGCGGCGGCGGGGTCGTCGCGTCGGGTCAGCGTGCCGGAGATCGCCTGGCCGGCGAGGCGCTGCAGCCGCGGCTGGATCGTCGTGTAGACACGCAGGCCGCCCGACCGGACGGTCTCCGCCCCGTAGGCGCGGACGAGCTGGTTGCGCACGTATCCGAAGAAGTACGGCTGGCGGATCTCCTCGTAGAGGTTCCCGGGACGGAGCCCCGGCGAGCGGCTCCGGCTGGCGCTCGCGAACTGCCGCTGCGTGATCACCCCCTGCTGCAGCATCGCGCGCAGCACCACGTTCCGCCGTGCGACGGCGGCCGCCGGGTCGGCCAGCGGATCGTAGGAGGAGGGCGCCTTCGTGAGCCCGGCTAGGAGCGCGGCCTGGGACAGGGTCAGCCGGCTCGCGGAGCGCGAGAAGTACGTGTGCGACGCCGCCTCCGCGCCGTACGCGAGGTTGCCGTAGAACACCGAGTTCAGGTATCTCGCGAGGATCCGGTCCTTCGACCACTTGCGGTCGAGCTTCACGGCGAGACAGGCCTCGGTGACCTTCCGCTCGACGGTCCGCTCGCTCGAGATGTAGAGCGTCCGGACGAGCTGCTGCGTGATGGTCGAGCCGCCCTCGACGACCTCGCCTGCCTTCACGTCGCGCCAGAGCGCGCGGGCGATGCCCTCGGCGTCGATCCCGCCGTGGGAGTAGAAGCGCCTGTCCTCGATCGCGACCGTGGCGAGAGGCAGCCAGCGGGACATCCGCCGGAGCGGCACGACCTGCCGGTTCCGCTCCGCCGGGATCGCCCCGAGCAGCGAGCCGTCGGCGGCGAAGACGAACGTGTTCTCTCCGATCTTCACCGGACGGAGCGCGCCCAGGTCGCAGCGCGGGGCGAAGGTCAGCACGGCGGTCGCGCCGGCGATGCCGGCGGCGGCGAGCACGACCAGGCCGAGCAGCAGGGCGACGAGCCGGCCACGGTGGCTGGACCGCCGCCTGCGGCGCCGTGGGCGGATCGGCGTCGGCGCAGGCCTCCGCCTCGGGCGCGGTCGCCGCGAGGGGCTCATTGGGCGATGGTAGCCATGGTCACCAAAGGGTTCTCCGCGGCGACCCCGGCACCTCGCCGCCGTGCGGGCGAGGCGGTATGGTCGCCGCGTGCGCGGCGCCGTTCGCAGGATCGTGGCGCGCGCCCGGAGCCGGCCGCGGTGAGGCCCCACCGCCCTCTCTCGCCATGAGGAGCGCGCTCGCGATCTTCGCCTGGAGCCGGCTCGCGATCTGGTCGCTCGCGGCCGGGACCGTGCTCCTCTTCGACGATCGTCTCAACCCGTCGCGCGGCCGCTGGGACACGCCGCGCCTGCACGAGGTCGGCGACTGGTTCGACGTCCTCGCGCGATGGGACAGCGACTGGTACCTGCGGATCGCGGAGTCCGGCTACCGGTGGCCCTCGAGCACCGCCGCGTTCTTTCCGCTCTACCCGGCCCTCGTCGCCGGGCTGGGCCGCGTGCTGGACGGGCATTACCTCGTCGCCGGCGTGCTCGTCTCGCTCGCGGCGGGTGCCGCGGCCTTCGTGCTGCTCCACGACCTCGCCCGGAGGCGGCTCGGCGCAGGCGACGCACGGCGGGCGGTGCTCTACCTGGCCGTGTTCCCCACCTCGCTCTTCCTCGGCGTCGTCTACGGGGAGGCGCTGTTCCTCGCGCTCGCGATCGGGACCTTCGTCCTCGCCGAGCGGGGTCGGCTCGGCTGGGCGTCCGTCGCGGCGGGGCTCGCGATCCTGACGAGGGCCCAGGGTCTCGCGCTGCTTCCGGCGCTCGCGCTCTTCGCGTGGCGCTCCGAGCGCCGCGCCCGCGCGCTCTGCACGCTCGCCGTCCCGGTCACGCTGTTCCTCGTCTATCCGATCGTGCTCGAGGCATGGATCGGTCACGGGCTCGCGTTCCTCGACGCGCAGCGGATCTGGGACCGGTCGCTGGCGCCGCTCGGGCCGCTCGGCGGGCTCGTCCAGGCGATCGGGGAGGGAGATATCGTCGGGCCGCTGCTCGCGATCGCGTTCGTCGGGCTGGCGGTGGTGGCCTGGCGCGTGCTCGGCGCGGCGTACGGCATCTACTCGCTCGCGGCCCTCGCGCTCCCGATGGCCTTCCCCTCGGAACGGCTCGGCGGCCTGTACTCCTTTCCCCGGCTCGCGCTCGCGGCGTTCCCCTGCCTGATCGCCCTCGCCGTGCTCGGGCGCAACCGGAAGGTGAACGTGGTGGTCGTCGCAGTTCTCTGCGCGGGCCTCGCTGTGAACGTGGTTCGATGGGCGCTGTGGTACTGGGTCGCGTGACCGAGGTCCCGCGCTCGCGACTGGCCGGCTGGGCGATCCTCGTCACCGCCCTCGCGGCGCTCTCGTATGCGGCCAACCTCGCAGACACGGGCGACACGCCCGACGACCTCCTCTACCGCTGGTCGTCGGCGATCGGCGGGCTCGTCCAGTACGCGATCATCCTCGCGATCGTCCTCTTCATCGCACGGGGCCTCGCACCGGCCACGCTCGGACTGGTGCGACCCGCGTCCTGGGCGAAGGCGGCCGGCCGAGTCGCCACAGCGCTCGTCTCGATCTGGGTGATCGGGGCCGTCCTCAACGTCTTTCTCGAGGCGGGGAAGGAGCAGGGCCTCGTCCCGAACGGGTGGGACTCCGGCCGCGCAGCCCCGTTCGTGGCGAACTTCGTCGTCGTCGCCGGAGTCGCACCCGTCGTCGAGGAGCTGACGTACCGGGGGCTGGGCTTCGCCGCCGTGAGGGACGCGTTCGGCAACGGGGCTGCGGTGGTCGTGACCGCGCTCGCGTTCGGCCTCGCCCACGGGCTCTTCATCGCCCTGCCCGTCCTCACGATCTTCGGCCTGATCCTCGCGTGGGTGCGGCTCACGACCGGCAGCATCTACCCGACGATCGCGCTCCATGCCCTGTTCAACGGGATCGCC
>DASSRG010000328.1:0-5840 GCA_035701885.1 Candidatus Limnocylindrales bacterium | reverse complement strand
CCGGGCGCGCCGGGGATCCTTGTGGGCCGTGTCGAGCAACCGCTGCGAGGTCGTGTACGAGTGCACGGTGTTCATCAAGCCGCGCTCGATCCCGACGAGGTCGTGGACGACCTTGACCGCAGGCACGAGGCAGTTCGTCGTACACGAGGCATTGCTGATCACGTGGTGCCGCTCCGGGTCGTAGCGGTCCTCGTTGACCCCCAGCACGACCGTCACGTCCGCGCCCGCCGCCGGGGCGCTGACGATCACCTTGCTGGCACCAGCCTCGAGGTGCGCCTGCGGCTTGCCGGGGTCGCGGAACTTGCCGGTCGACTCGAGGACGATGTCGACGCCGAGGTCGCCCCATGGCAGCGCGGACGGATCGGCCTCCCGGAAGACCCTGATCTCGTTGCCGTCGACGATGAGGGCGTCGTCCGTGTGCTCGACGGTGCCCGGGTAGGCGCCGTACGTCGAATCGTGCTCGAACAGGAGGGCGTTCGTCGCCGCGTCCGTCAGGTCGTTGACGGCGACCACGCGGACGTCCGGTGTGCGCTCGATGAGGGCCCGAAGCGACTGGCGGCCGATCCGACCGAAGCCATTGATCCCGACGCGAACTGTCATGGCGGTGCTCCTTGCTATCCGCTCTCGACGGTACCGCGGTCACCCCGCAGACCCGGAGGAACCTGCGTGAACGGGCCGTGAACAAACCCTGGTCACATGTCACCGCCATCCGGGTGGCCGCCGAGGCGTTTGACACCGGTTGTTCACGCCACGTTCATGTCATTTCGTCCGCCTGACGACATGCGCGACGTACGCTCGTCGTGAAGCGAACGGAGGACGCACCATGCCTGGGATCGACACACCTGTGAAGCCATCTCCGTGGCTCGCCAGGTCGTTCGCGCGGACGCGGGCGAGGAGCCGCCTCGAGGGCCACGTCCGGGCCATCGTCGCCGACGTGCTCGGCGGCTCGCAGCCGGGCGACCTTCCGGCCGAATGCACCGAATGGCTGGTGGCCGCGATCGATGCGGCCGTGAAGCCCGTCTGTGACACCTCGCTCGCGGCACTCGCCGAGACGCTGGACGCCGCGCTCGCGACGGCGCCGCCGGCAGTTGCCCAGCGCCTGCGGGAGGCCGAGGCGCGGCATGACGCCGGCCTGTTCTGAGGGACGGACGTCGTGACGTCGAGCAACGTCAGGCTCCAGCGCGCCTACGAGGATCCGGGCCCGGATGACGGCCATCGCGTGCTCGTCGACCGCGTGTGGCCTCGTGGCCGGACCAAGGCCGAGCTGCGGCTCGACGAGTGGGCGCGGGATCTCGGGCCGAGCACCGACCTTCGGAAATGGTTCGGCCACGATCCCGCGAGGTGGACGGAGTTCCAGGATCGCTACCACGCGGAGCTCGCCGAACCGGGACCTGCGAAGGCGCTCGACGAGCTCGCCGCGATCGCGCGGTCCGGCCGCCTCACGGTCGTCTACGGCGCCCGGGACACGGAGCACAATCAGGCCCAGGTGATCGCCGACGAGATCGAGCGACGACTCGCCCCGTCACCGCCCCAGCGAGCGCGTCCCGATTCGGAGGACTGAGCCATGTCCAGCCAGCGTGATCAACAGGCGGCCGATGCGATCGCCGCCCACCACGTCGAGCTGTCCACCGAGATCAGGCGCCGCGTCCAGGCCCTCGAATCGGCCGTTCGCGAGGGCGCGCAGCACGCCGACGCGACGCGCGCGGTGCTCGACTACCTCGACGGCGAGCTGCTGCCGCACGCCGCGGCCGAGGAACGCGCGCTGTACCCCGCCGGCGACCGTGGCCCGACGGCGCTCCTCGTCCGGGCGATGCTCGACGAGCACCGGCGGATCGTCGCGGCGGTCGGCGACCTGCGGGGCGCCGGCGACGGCGTCACCGCGGCGACGGCGGCGGCCGCGGTGCTCGCGCTGTTCGAGGCGCACCTCGCCAAGGAGAACGACTACCTCGTCCCGGCGCTCGTGGCGGACCCTGACGTCGACCTTGCGGCGCTCCTCGAGGGGATGCACGCGCTCGTCGGCTAGAGCCTCGTGCCGGGCGCGCAGGCGCCCGCAGGCGTCAGACGTGCGGCGCGACGCCCTCGGCCAGCTCCTGCATCAGCGCCAGCTGCTCGTCGTACCCGAGCATCGGGAAGAAGCTCCGGGCGGCGAACTCGAGCGGCACGCCCGACGCCTTCCGCAGATTGAGCAGGCTCTCGACGATCTCGTCGGTCGTGCCCGCGATCGTCGCGCGGCCGCGGACGAGCGCCTCGTCGTCACGCTCGAAGGCGGGCGGCGCGACGGGGGGCAGCGGGCGGGCGGCCGAGGCTTCCATGTCGGAGTACTTCCACTGCATCGCCCACAGCGGCTCGCGGTAGCGGCGGATCGCCTCCTCGCGGGACGGGCCCGGCAGCACGACCGAGTAGTGCACGAACCGGAACGTCGACGGGTCGCGGCCGATCTTCTCGCACTCGTCGAGGACCCAGCCGATCTGCTCCAGGAGCTTCTCGGTCGGCGAGTTCGCGAACAGGCCGTCGGCGAGCCGGGCCGCGCGACGGATCGCCGGCTCCGCTTTCCCGCCGATGAGCACCGGGATCTTCGTCTGCGGCCTGGGTCGGACCCCCACCTCGGGCAGCTGGAACGCCCGGCCCTGGTGGTGGAACGGCTCGCCCGACCATGCCTTGGGCAGGATCTGGAGGATCTCGTCCATCGCGGCCCCGCGCCGGCGCGGGTCGGCACCGAGGCCCGCGTACTCGATCTCGGACCAGCCGAGCCCGAGGCCCAGCGTCAGCCGGCCGTGGCTGAGCAGCTGGACCGTTGCCGCATCCTCCGCCAGACGGAGCGGGTGGTGCATCGGCGCGAGGATGACGCCGGTGCCGATCTCGATCGACTGCGTCGCCTGCGCGAGCGCGGCGCTCACGACGAGGAGCGACGGCATGTACCCGTCGTCGACGAAGTGATGCTCGGTGGTCCACACGCTGGAGAACCCGAGCCGCTCCGCCTCCACCGCGAGCTTCACCGTCTCGTCGTACGCCCGCGTCCAGTCCGTCTCGCCCGGCCGCGCCTGCGCGCTGAGCAGCCCAAATCCAAGTCCCATCCGCCGAGAGTACCCCCGAGCCTTGTGTCACGACGACGCCGATGACCGGCCGATGTCGGCACGGTCGGACAGGAGCGTTCTGTCGCACCCCGGAAGGTTCGATCTCTCAACCGGCGCCGGGCTGCTCACGTCGCGATGCGTGTGTGGACTAGTCTGAGACCGGTCTGTATCCTCGGATCCATGCGGCAGATCGGCGCGTACGAAGCGAAGACCCACCTCCCCCGCCTGCTCGACGAAGTCGAAGCCGGCGAGTCGATCACCATCACGAAGCACGGGCGAGCCGTCGCGATCCTCGTACCGCCCCGTCGCGAACGCGACGCGGCCGCGGCGGCGGCCAGGGAGCTGCTCGCGTTTCGGCGGCGGCACCGCCTCAAGGGCGTCAGCATCCGGGACCTGATCGACGAGGGCCGTACGCGGTGATCGTCGTCGATGCCTCGGTCGCGCTTGCGTGGCTGCTGGGCGACGAGCAGGACCAGCTGGCCGAGCACGCGCTCGAGGTCGTCGTCACGGAAGGGGCGGTGGCGCCCGCGCACTGGCCGGTGGAAGTCGCGAACGCACTGCTCGCCGCCGAACGTCGCGGGCGCCTGACCGTGGAGGACACCCGGCGGGCCAGCCGGCTGCTCGAGGATCTTGGCATCGACATCGTTCCAGTCGAGCTCGGAACGGCCGCAGGCACGGTCCTGGACGCCGGGAGGGAGTACGGCCTGACGGTGTACGACGCGGCCTACCTGGAGTTGGCACGGCATCGCGGGCTCGCGCTTGCGACGCTGGACGATGATCTCGCCGCGGCCTGCCTGGCCTCCGGGGTCGCACTCGCGGCGTAGCAACGACGCCGCGTCCCGGACGCCCGGACGGCCGTATCCTCCGGCGATGAAGGCGGCGGTTCGATACCAGTACGGGGGCGTCCAGCACGTCCGGCTCGAGGACCTGGACGTGCCCGTCCCGGCCGAGGGCGAGGTCCTCGTCCGCGTGCATGCGGCGTCCATCAACCGGGCCGACCTCGACTACATCGGGCCGCGGCCGCAGTTCATCCGGGCATTCGTCGGCGTTCGACGGCCGAGGAACCCGAGGCTCGGGACGGACGTCGCGGGCGTGGTCGAGTCGCTGGGGCCGGGCGTCACCCGGTTCGCCGTCGGGGACCGCGTCTTCGGCGACCTGCTCCCCTATCGGATGGGCTCGTTCGCGGAGTACGTCACCGCGCCCGAGAAGGCGCTGGTGCCGATCCCGGACGGCATCGACTTCGACACCGCCGCCTGCCTCCCCCACGCCGCCGTGCTCGCGCTGCAGGGCCTGCGCACCCGCGCCGGACGGACCGTCCAGCCAGGCGATCGCGTGCTCGTCGACGGGGCGAGTGGGAACGTCGGGCCGTTCGCGGTGCAGCTGGCGAAGCACATGGGCGCCGAGGTGACCGGCTCGGCATCGGCGTCCAAGCTCGACTTCGTCCGGTCGCTCGGCGCGGACCACGTCTTCGACTACCGCCAGGTCGACTTCACGAAGCAGCCCGAACGCTACGACTGGATCATCGCGGCCGATTCGCACCACCCGGTGCTGTCCGTCCGCAGGTCGCTGTGGCCGAACGGCCAGTATGCAACGCTGGGCGGCGGAACGATGGAGATCCTCGAGGCGATGGTCGTGGGGCCCGTCGCGAACCTGGCGGGCACGCGCTGGTCCGGGATCATGCTCTGGTGGAAGCCGTTCCACGAGCCGGACGTGAAGACGCTGTCCGATCTCGTGCTGGCAGGCGCGCTCAGGCCCGCGATCGACTCGGTCTATCCACTGGACGGGGTCGTCGCGGCCCTCACGAAGGTCGACCAGCGCCGCGCGAGCGGCAAGGTGCTGATCCGGGTCGTCTAGCTGCCGCCGTCGTCGCCGTACTTCCTGCGGGCTTCACTTTCGGCCTCGTGATACGCGCCCTTGGCGGCGGCCTCCACCCCACGGGCGTTGGTCGCCGTCTGATCGGCGCCGCTCACCTCGCCTCGAAGCGCGAGTGCGGTCTCGATCGCGCGGCGGGATGCCTCGCGCGCAACCTTCGCGGCTCGTTCCGCGGACGCGGCGGCCTCCTCAGCCATCGCGGCGATCTCCTGGGCGGTCTCGGCATCCCGGTCCGCCCGATCCGCCGCACGGAGGGCGGCCGCTGCGAGCCGCTCCGCCAGCTCAGCGGCCCTGGTCGCGTCTCGCCACGCGTCGAGCAGTTCACCCGTGCTCACGACGTCGAACTCCACCTGTCCATCATGCGGGCCGGTTGCTGCGCCCGACCGCCGGTGACGGGGCCGGTCGTTGCACGAGCATAGCCGCCCCGACTCGTGCCGTTCCACGCGTGGGCGCGTGCCCTCGGCGCCGGACTGGACGACAATCGCGCGATGAGCGACTTCCAGGGGTTCCGGCCCGAGGCGATCCAGTTCCTGGCCGACCTCGCGCAGAACAACTCCCGCGACTGGTTCCAGCCGCGTAAGGCCGACTACGAGCGGCTGCTCAAGCGCCCGATGGAGGCGCTGTGCGAGGCGCTCGAGGCGCAGTTCCGGTCGCGCTCGATCCCGCTCCACGCCGATCCGTCGCGCTCGCCGTTCCGCATCTACCGCGACACGCGCTTCGCGAAGGACAAGTCGCCGTACAAGACGGCCGCGGCCGCATCGTTCTCGTGGGCGGGTGACGGGGTCGACGCGGTGACGGGGCGGTCCCACACGGAGTCCGTCCACTCGAGCGGCGGGTACTTCCACCTGCAACCGGGCGAGATCTACGTCGGTGGTGGGGTGTGGCACCCGGACA
>DASSRG010000327.1:0-9209 GCA_035701885.1 Candidatus Limnocylindrales bacterium | reverse complement strand
GGCGTCCAGCGCAGCGTGGCATCGAGCGTGTCCTCGACCGTCGCCCCGTTCGCGGGCGCGACAAGCGTCACCTGCGTCACGGCGGGACGCGGGTCGGCCGGAGGCGTGCTGTCGAGCCGGTAGGTCCGCGCGCCGGACCACGACCCGTGCTCCAGCTCGTGCTCGGCCAGCCTGTCCCAGCTTCGGTATGCGCGCACCCGCCAGTAGACGAGGACGTCGCGCCGGTCGAGCAGCGGGTCCATCATCGGCACGTCGACTCGCGCCGACGTGAGCTGCGTCGTGAACCGCGAGTCGGATGCGAACTGGACCTCGTAGCCGGTCGCCCCCGCGACCCGACTCCACCGCAGCGGCTGTACCTCGTCCGGGTACGCCGACGCCGTGCCGTCGGCGGGCGCGGTGAGGCTGGGCGCGGTTGTCAGGACCGGCCGGGTGACGAAGGCGCGGGGCGACGACGCGGGGCCGATCTGAGAGGACCAGATCGAGGTCGCCCGCACCCGCCACCACCACCGACCCACCGGAAGCGTCGCGAGCGTGAACGTCGTGGAGCGCGTGAAACCACCGTTCTTGAGGTAGGGCTGGGTGAACGCGGCGTCGCGCGCAAGCTCGACGAGGTACTCCCGTGCGTCGGTGACCGGCTTCCACGAGACGATCGGGGTGCCGTCAACGATCGCTCCGTGCGCTGGACCGGTGGGCTCCGGCGCCTCTCCCCGTGACGTTGTTCCGGGTGACCAGGCGCCGGCGACGGTGGGGCTGACGGTCGCGAGCAGCAGCGCCGCCAACGCGGCCCCGGCCAGCTGGCGACCGACACGTCCCCCCACGGCTCCCTCCTCGGCGGCGTCCCGGTGACCGGCCGGGAGCGACCGGCGTCCGGCCGCGCTCGCGTGATGATGGCATGCCACGATCGCCGCCGCTGTGGCCCGATGCTCCCATGTACGCCCGGTTGCCGGCAGCCGCCGGCACGGTGGAGGCACGGACTACGCGGTGCGCGCCTGGACCTCGTTCGCGAGCGATCGCGCGATCGCCAGCGAGCTCGTGGCTGCCGGCGAGGGCGCGTTGCGGACGTGGACGATCCGGCCGGATCCCCCGATGCGGAAGTCGTCGACGAGCGTGCCGTCCGGGTCGAGCGCCTGGGCGCGCACCCCTGATGGCCCGAACACGAGCTGCTCAGGCCGCAGCTCGGGCACGTAGCGCCGGAGCTCCGCCGCGAACGCCCGCTTCGACAGGTCCCGCCACTGCTCCGCGAGACCCGTGCGCCAGTATCGACGCGCGAGCGCGCGGAAGCCCCGAGAGCGCAGGATGTCGGCGACGTCCCGCAGGTTCAGGTCGCGTCGCCGGTACCCGGTCCGGGCGAGCGCGAGCACCGCATTGGGGCCTGCCCAGACCGCGCCGTCGATGCGCCGGGTGAAGTGCACGCCCAGGAACGGGAAGCGTGGGTCGGGCACGGGGTAGATCAGGCCCCGGACAAGGCTCGCGGCGTCGGGCGTCAGGGTGTAGTAGTCGCCGCGGAACGGGATGATGCGCTCTTGGACAGGGTCACCGGTCGATGCGGCCACTCGATCGGCCCACAGGCCCGCGCATGCCACGACCTGGCGCGCCGCGACCTCCCCGCCGCTGGTCGTGACCCGGACGTCGCCGGCCCGCTCGGCAAGACCCGTGACGCGCCGGCCGGTCTCGATGATGCCGCCCCCGGCTCGGACATCGTCCGCGTACGCGTGCGCGACACGCCGAAAGTCGACGATCCCCGTCCGAGGCGACCAGAGCGCCCGGATCCCCGCCGCGTGCGGCTCGATCTCCCGGATCCGCTCCGGCCCCACGACCTCGAGGCCCTCGACCCCGTTCGTCCGCGCCCGGGTCTCGAGGTCCGCGAGGCGCGGCAGCTCGTCCTCGGTGACGGCGACGACGAGCTTGCCCACGTGATCGAGCGGGATCCCGCGCTCCGCGCAATAGCCCTCGAGCAGGACCTTGCCCTCCCGGCACAGGCGTGCCTTGGCCGACCCCGGCGCGTAGTACAGGCCGGCGTGGACGACGCCGCTGTTGTGGCCCGACTGGTGGAGCGCAAGCTCGGGCTCCTGCTCGAGCAGGAGGAGCCTCATCCCCGGTCGCCGGCTCAGGAGCTCGCGCGCAGTGGCGAGGCCGACGATGCCGCCGCCCACCACGACCGTGTCGAACTCGTCGCTCATTCGAGGCGGCGCGGCGCATCGTGCATGGGCGGAAGCCTACGCCGTGCGCCGGCCGCCGCTCGTGGTCGTGGCGACGAGGCCGTTGGCTGCGCATGGTCCGGGGTCGGGCCGCGGCACGGTGGCTGGTCCCCTACCCTCCCGTCATGACGAAGTACGTGGTGCTCCTGCGCGGAATCAACGTCGGCGGCAAGAACCCGGTGCCGATGGCGCGGCTCCGCGAGGTGCTCGAGGGCCTCGGCTATGAGGACGTCGTCACGTACATCGCGAGCGGTAACGTCGTGCTGCGCTCCTCGCACAAGGCGGACCGGATCAAGCGGGAGATCGAAGACGCCCTCCCGAGGGCGTTCAAGCTCCACAGCGAGCTCGTCGCCGTCCACGTGCTGACGGCGGCCCAGCTGCAGGCGGTCATCGACGACCGGCCGAAGGGCTTCGGCGATGCGCCCGGCAGGTATCACAGCGACGCGATCTTCCTGATGGGGATCACCCCCGCCGAGGCGATGAAGGCGTTCAACCCGCGCGAGGGCGTCGACGAGGTCTGGCCCGGCACGGGCGTCATCTACTCCCAGCGGCTGAGCGCCCAGCGGACGAAGAGCCGCCTGAGCAAGATCGTGAGCAGCCCGCACTACAAGGCGATGACGATCCGGAACTGGGCGACGACCACGAAGCTCGCCGAGCTGGCGAACGAGTAGATCGCTCGGGTGAGCCGTCGGACCGCGGCGGCGCCTCCCCTCCCCCGTTACGCAGCCGCCGGCCTCGATGCGTTCCCCCCGCGACGGACAGCCGACGGCCGGCTCGGGCGCTGGACCCGGCCGGCCGTCCGTCGTGAGCCGCCAGGCGCTATCGCCGGGGTGCCAACCCCTTCGCGTCGCGGAACGGCTGGCCCGGCCGATCGGCGTGCGCCTCGACGAAGGTGCGCGCCCCCGCACTCAGCCTGTTGACGCTGAGCGGGCCATGGCCGTGGCCATTACCCGGACCGGAGGCGATGTCCGGCTTGCCCGGTCCGAGCCACATGGCGAACAGCGGGTCCAGGTCCTTCTTCGCGATCCGCTCGGCGAGGTCGATGAACTCGCGGGTGGTCACGGTGCCGCCCGCCTGCTCAGCCGCCCACGTCTGCAGGATCCTGAAGAACTTCTGGTCGCCCACCTTCGTGCGGAGCGCGTGGAGGGTCATCGCCCCGCGGGCGTAGACCGGGAAGTCGAACAGCTGCTCCGTGCCGGGATCACCGATCGCCATCTCCCAGAACGGGTCGTCCGCCGGGATGCCGGCGAAGTCGCTGAAGATCTGGTCCGCCGTTGCGTCGCCCTCGTGCTCGCTCCACATCCATTCGGCGTATGAGGCAAAGCCCTCGTTGAGCCAGATGTGCTGCCACGTGTCGACGGCGAGGTTGTCGCCGAACCACTGGTGAGCGAGCTCGTGGACGACCACCCCGTAGTCCGGCTGGTCCGGTCCGAAGAAGAACGGCGAGTAGGTGACGCGGGTCTGGTTCTCGAGGGCGAAGAAGACTTCGACGTTGTCGACGACGCCGCCGCTCGAGCTGAACGGGTACGGCCCGAAGACGTCACTCTCCCAGTCGATGATCTCGGACTCCCGGGCCAGCGACTGCTTGGCGCCCGACCCGATCCCCGGGACCGCCGGGGCGGTGGTCGCCACGGTCCAGCTGTTCGCGTTCGGCTCGCTGCCGGCCGGGGCCGGAGCAACCACCCAGCCGTCGAGGACGTTGCCGTCGTTCTCGAAGCCGGTCGAACCCGGGCCGGTGGAAACGGTGACGTCGTCGATCTCCACGCCCTGGCCCTGCACCACGCCGTCGCTGGCGTACGAGATCGAGACCTCCACCTGGCGGGGCGCGCCACCGGCATCCGGCAACCCGACGCTCCAGTGCTCCCAGCCGTCGGATGCACCGCTGACGGCGTTCCACTCCCCTGTCGTTCCCGTCGCGGTGCAGCTGTAGTTGTCGTCGTCGGGGGTGGACGGATCACCCTCGTCCGCCACGAATGGCGTCAGGTAGTGCTCGTACTGGGTCTGGAAGCCCCAGTAGTTATACGGGCAGTTGCCAACATCCTGGCTGGTGTGGCCGTTTGCATCAGGGAGCGTCGTCCAGTCGTCCCCGCCGGCGGTCCGGGCCTCGACGAACAGGAAGTCCCACCCGGGCTCCGTGTCGCGGTGGACATCGAATGCGAGTGTGGCCCCACCCGCGGGCACGGCGATCGTGCGCGTCAGGCGCTTGTACGTGGTGTCCGCCACCTGGGAGTACAGGAACTGGCTGCCTGACTCCGGGCTCACTGCGGGAGAGAGTGGCTCGAGCAGCGAGGGGTCGATCGCGTCGTAGTACGAGACCCCACCCGCCGAGTACGCGTCCACGTCGAAGTGGCCCACGGCCATCATCGCGAGGTACGTCGCCATGGGCTCGGGCGCGTCCCAGTTCCACGTCGTCTTGCCGTTGGCGGTGCTGCTCCCGAGCAGGTTCCCGTTGGCGATCGCCTCGAGGCCCACGGGTGCCGTGATGTGGAACGTGAACGTTGCCTTGTCGCGCGGATGGTCGTTCGCCGGGAACCAGCTCGACGCACCGTGGGGCTGCCCCATCTCGATCGCGCCGTCATCCGTGTGGAGGAAGCCGGATCCACCGAACTCGTCGAGCATCTCCGGGACGCCGTCGTATGTCGTCACCACGGTGAAGACGGACCCTTGGACGATCCCGTCCTTGGGCTTGAGCGTCAGCTCCTGGCCCTTCCGATTCGCGGCCGCCTGTGCGCCGTTCACCACGCTCGACCGCAGGCGGAGCCCGACGAAGTCGAGGTTGAACGCCGAGAGGTTCTGCGTGGCCCTCGCGGTCATGGT
Source organism: Candidatus Limnocylindrales bacterium (assembly GCA_035701885.1). GTDB lineage: Bacteria > Chloroflexota > Limnocylindria > Limnocylindrales > CSP1-4 > CAIXZV01. The sequence goes on along the minus strand of DASSRG010000327.1, from coordinate 4,194 downwards.
GGCGATTCCGGACAGGCGGTCGGTCGCCGGGTCATAGCCCAACGCGAGGTCGTAGTGGATGACGTCGTAGCCGCCGTTGCCGTCCAGTGGGTAGTACGGGTCACCGATCCCCGACGCCCCCGGCGTGAACCGGGTCGGTGGCGCGGCGAACGCCGCCTGACTCCAGACGCTGACGAGCACGAGCGCGGACAGGATGGACGCGATCTTCCTGAGCACGGACCCCTCCCATACCCCCGGCAATCCATGACCGCCCCGTGGTGGATCAGGTCCCGGGGCGCCGTGCTGCGCTGAGGATCAGGCGTCCCTCGACTGGCCGGACCCGCCCATGTCGACGCCGGAGTCGGGCGTGCGCGTGCGAGCAATCCTGCGGCCGACCGCCTGCTCGCCTGCCGGGTGGCGACCGGCGACGAGGCGGTGACTATCCGCCTCCCGCCGTCGAGAATCAAGAGGCAACGCGTCCTCGCTTGAAGGTGGCCACCTGCGGAATGGCCAACCACCTCCAGGCGATGTGTCATTGATCGCACCGGGGCCCCGCGGTAGCGCCGAGGAAGGTCCGCCACGGCGAACCTTCCCTCCGTCTCGGGCAGGCCGCAGACGCCGAGTTCGCGGATCGCTTCGCCGGCCGGCCCGCTTCGTCGACATGCTGACCCGTTGGCTACGGTCGACCGATGACGAAGTGACTCGGAATCCGGACCGGCCGTCGGCGGGACGCGTCAGAAATCGCGGTGCCCGACCCACGACTCGACGACCTCGAGCCGGACCGGCTCGTAGATGCCGATGCGCAGGCCCCCCGGGGCGTCGAAGATGCGGCCGGGCCCCGGCGGCAGTTCGACGACGTGCCCGCCGCCGAGGCCGCGCTGCTCCAGCCGTCGACGCGCGGCCTCCAGGCTCGCGACGCGGTACAGGAAGATCGGCCGCTGGTCGTGCAGGTGGTCGGCCACGAGCACAGGCGGGCCGCCCGCGCCCATCCGCAGCATCGCGACCCGCGTGCCATCGCTGTCGATCGCGAACGCGATCTCCGCCCCGAGCGCCTCGGTCAGCCAGCGGACGTCGGCGGCGACATCGGTGCTCGGCGCGTACACGTAGTCGAGCGGTCCCAGGGATGCGTCTCCCGGATCGTCCATCGGCGCCACTCCCCTCCCGCGAAACGTCATCCAGCGGTGCCGACAGCATCTCACCGCAGGCAACCGCCAAGCGCCCTTGATCAGCGGTTCGCGACGCCCGAGTGGATGCCGGACGTGATCGCCCGCGACGGGCTCGGGCAAGGACGATTTCGCAGCGGCCGCGTCGAGATTGAGAATCACGGCCGCCTGGCAACCCCATACGGTATGAAGCGCCCGGACCGCCCGGGCGCCGCTGGGGACGAGGCGTGGATACCCGCGAGCTGGTCGTGCTGGCGCAACACGGGGACGAAGAGGCGTTCGCGAGCCTCGCCGTCGCCGTTGGCAACCGCCTGCACGCCGTCGCACACCGGATCCTTCGCGACGCCGACCTCGCCGACGACGCGACGCAGCAGGCGCTGCTGAGCATCTGGCGGGACCTTCCCCAGCTCCGCGATCCGTCACGGTTCGACGGGTGGGCCTACCGCCTGCTCGTGCGGGCCTGCTACACCGAGGGACGAAAGACCCGCCGCTGGGCTCCCAACGTCCGGCTCCTCCCCCTCGACGAGCTCGCCCCGGGCGATCAGATCGCCACGGTCGCCGACCGCGACCAGCTGGAACGCGCGTTCCGGCGGCTGTCGGTCGACCACCGGGCGGTCGTCGTCCTCCACCACTACCTCGATCTCCCGCTCGAAGCGGTCGCCGAAGCCCTCGGCGTCGCCCCGGGCACCGCTCGTTCCCGACTCTTCTATGCGATGCGTGCTCTCCGCGCGGCGCTCGATGCCGACGCGCGGCCAGAGGCTCGGGAGGTGGCCCTGTGAGGTCCGAACACGAGTCCACCCGCATCGTCCGATCCTGGCTCGAGAACGGCTCGACCGGCCTCCCGGACCGAGTCCTGGACGCCGTGCTGTCCGAGCTGCCCTCGACCCCCCAGCGGCGACGTCTCTGGTTGCCGTGGAGGAACCCGCAGATGAGCATGTTCGTGAAGCTCGCCGCCGGCGTCGCCGTGATCGCGGTCGCCGTCGTCGTGGGGATCACGTTTCTGCCCGGCGCCGGCATCGGTGGGCCTGCCGCCACCGCCACGCCGTCGCCCAGCCCCAGTCCCCCGATCGGCGGCACCGTGAATTTCGTGGACGACGACGGAGGTGAGTCGAACACCGTGGTCGAGGCTGTCGCCGACGGCGCGAGCGTGTCCGGCACCGCGGTCTCGACGCTCCAGAACGGCGTCCACACCGTCCAGCTCGAGTGCGCAGCGAGGCACGGCAACACCTGGGCATTCGCGGGCAAGGTCAAGGAGACGACCGTCCCGGGCGAGCCCGCCGGCGCATGGTCCGCGGTGCTCGTCAGGGACGGCTCGCCCCAGCAGATCGCGGTCTGGCTGTCCGAGGACCCATCGGTCGCCGACGACTGCAGCTCGTGGCTCGGTTCGCTGCAGCTCGACGCCATCGGCGACGAGAACTTCGTGCCGGTGACCTCTGGCTCACTGGTGCCTCCGCCGGACCTCGGGAGCTGATCGGCCGCGTGGCTGGGTCCCCGTGGTGACCCGGCCACGCTGACCTGCTCACGGCTGCGTCTACCGGATCGCGAGGGCGTCGACCGCGCGTCTGGCGTCTTCCTCGCCAGCCGGGACAGCGCGAAGCCGCCGCGAACGGCGATCCGCTACGGACCAGCTCGGCGTAGGTCTCGGTGAAAGGAGCGCCTCATGCGCCAGCACACCCGAACCCTCCGCCGATCCACCCTCCTGGTCCGTGCGAGCCTCGTCAGCCTGCTCCCGATCCTCGCGGCGATCGTCGCGGCATGCGGACGCGGCAATGGCGGCAGCGCCTACTGACGACCGAGCAGCCTCACTCCAGTGGCCGATCTCCCGCCCGGATGTCCGGGGGCAGCGTGTCGATCGCCGCCGGCCGGATCCGCCCCTCCGCGAGGAGCCGCGCCGCCATCGCGCGGTTCTTGGCGCCCCACGTGGATCGCCGGGACCGGGGCACGAACCGGGCCGCGTACCACTCGTCGTCGATGCGCTGGGTCTGCGTGTCGACCCAGCCGTGGCACAGCGCGACCTCCTGGAGGTCGACCAATCGGACCGTCGCCCGGCCCGTCGACACCTTTCGGATGGCCAGGATCACCTCGCGGTCAGCGCCACCCGCGTGCGCCCCCAGCCACGCGTCCAGCTCCGCGGCGCGCTCGATCGGGATCGCGCTCGACAGGTTCACCGGCGGGGCTGGCGCACCCGCGTCAGGTCGCGCCCCTGGTCCCCACGATGGTCACGCCGTTGACGGCCGGGTAGTTCGAGAAGTAGCGCTTCGACCAGTGGAGCTTGCCGTGGTCGTAGATCGACACGGTGGTCCAGACCTTCGCCCCGTCCGCCGGCGCGTTGTTGACGTAGCGGTACCCGACCGGCTTCGACGAGTCGCGCTCGATCACCATCCGCGCCTTCGGGCCGTGCTGGATCACGGTGTTGCTGATCTTGTACGTCCGGTGGTTCGGGACGCTCCAGATCTTGAACGTGAGCCACCGCTTGCCGGCGCCCTGGGTGATCACGCGCTGGATGAGGATCGGGTACTTCGTGTCGTTCTTGAAGCTCATCGTCTGCTTGGTGCCGCCGACGATCCACACGGTGGCATCGAGGCCGGCCGGGTAGCGCGTGATGTACTCGTTGTGGTTCTGCCGGGCGAGCGGGATCATGCCGGCCCGGAACGCGGCGTTGAACAGCGTGGTGGACGTCGTGCAGATGCCGCCACCGAACGCGCCGGTCACGGTGATCTTGCCGCCCTCGATCGCGTTGCCCGGGCCCGTGCCGGGCAGCTTGCGCAGGTCGCCGACCACCTTCCAGAAGTCGAACTTCCCGCCCGGCGGTACGACCGTGCCGTTGATCTTCGTCGCCGGCGCTTCGATGTTGCCGCCGAAGTGGTTGTTGATGATGACCTGGTAGTAGACGCTGAACGAGCTGATCACCTTCATCTTCGGCGCGAACCGCTTCGCGTCGGCGGATGAGAGCTTCGGCTCGAGGACCTTCGTCACGGCCGCGACGGGCGCGGCGACGGCGCCGCCCTGACGGGCTGCGAGCTCGGTGACGATCGCCGCCTTCGTCTTGCCC
>DASSRG010000326.1:0-29462 GCA_035701885.1 Candidatus Limnocylindrales bacterium | reverse complement strand
CGGGGCGGTGGTGCGCGACTCGATCGTGATGTTCGACACCGTGATCCGGTCCGGCGCGGTGGTCGACCGGGCGATCCTCGACAAGGAGGTCGTGGTCGGGCAGGGGGCGATCGTCGGCGACGGGCCGGACTTCGACACGCCCAACCGCGCCGAGCCGTCGCGGCTCAACACGGGGATCTCTGTGGTCGGGAAGCAGAGCGTGATCCCGCGCGGCGTGCGGCTCGGGCGGAACGTGAAGGTCGGGGAGAAGGTGCGTTCGTCGGACTTCTCGTCGCGGACGGTGCGGTCGGGCGGAACGGTGGATCGGAAGGCGACGAGCCGGGCGGCCGCGGTCAAGGACGAGGAGCCACCCGCGCGGATCGCGGTCGCGGTGGCGGAGTAGGGGCGACCGGAGCTCGGGCTCTCGCTCGTTCCCGGCTAACGCTCACCGGGTGAGCGCTTGCCAGTGTCACGTTGCCTTGCGCTCGTGGGGTGAACCCTATGGGCTCGACTGGCCCCGGACGGTGGTCATACGACCACCTCGTGATCGTTACGTGGTGACCGGGACGCCCGCGGACGCATCGCGTTCGCCCGGTGAGCGAATGACCAACGGCGGCCGGGGCGCTGAGCGTGGCAGACGGGTGCGAGGCACGTCCGCGGGGCAGCAACCCTGCCCTGCGCTCACCCGGCGAGCGCAAGACAGCAACGGGCGCGTCGCGAGGCCGCGAGCGAACGAGCCGGCGATGCAACGGAGCATTTCGGCGTGCTCGGGTAGACTGCCCGCCATGTCTCCCGCCCCCCGGGCGTCGGCGGTGACTCCTGCCGACGTGGAGGCCTGGCTGAGCGAGCTGGGCCTCGAGCCCCTGGAGCGTGCGGATCGCGAAGGCGTCGCGTCCTGGGATCTCGTCCTCGACGGTCGTCGCCGCGCCGCGCTCCGGGTCACGCTCATCCTCGACCCGTCACTCGCGTTGATCTGCTGGGCGCACTACGCCCCGCCGATCAGCGATTCGTTCCGCAAGTCGTACCGGCTGCTGCTGCACTGGAACGACGAACTGCCGTTCGTCAAGTTCTCGCTGGGCGAGGACGAGCGGCCGCTGCTCATCGCGGAGCTGCCGATCGAGACCGTCGACGACGATGCGCTGGGCCTCGCGCTCGCCCGGGAGCTCGCCGTCGCGGACCGGTTCCTCGCCGAGTCCACGGACTGGCTGAAGTCGGGCGGCTGGCCGACGACGCCCGTCGCCGAGGACGCCGCGCCCACGCCCGGCACCCGGCTCCTTGACCGGTATGCGGCGCGTCTGACCGAGCTCCTCGCGGACGACCCGGAGGCCGTCCTCGCATGACCGCCCGCCTCGCCGCCCCGCGGCCGCTCCCGCTCGTCCTGCTCGCGCTCGTCGCCGCGCTGCTGCTCACCACGCTCGCCCCGCTCGCCGGCGTCGCGCCCCGAAACGCAGTCCTCGCCGCCGCCACCGACCTCACCCTCGTCACCGACACCACCTACACCGTCCATCCGAGCCGCAACCGGGTCCACGTCACGATGGACGTCACGGCGCGCAACAACACCCGCGAGACGAAGGCCCGCCGGTTCTTCTTCACCCACGCGTTCCTCGCGGTCCAGCCCGGCGCCACGAACGTCGAGATCAAGGGCGCGAAGGGCGCGAAGGCGAAGGTCCAGAAGCGCAGCAAGGATTCGACCCTGCTCCGGATCGACTTCGGCAGCCGCCTGTACAGCGGCAAGGCGCGCGACTTGACGGTGAGCTTCGACCTCGTCGACAAGGGCGAGCCGGCGGATCGTCAGCTTCGCGTCGGCCCGAGCCTCGTGACGCTGCCGGTCTGGGCGCACGCGTCGAACGGTGCGAAGGGCGGCACCGTCACCGTGCGCGTCCCCAAGGGCTACGACGTCACGGTGGAGAACGGCACGTTCGATCGAACCGTGACCACGGCCGACGGCGACACCGAGCTCCGCGCGACGAGCCTCGCCAAGCCGCTCGACTTCTTCGCCTTCGTCTCCGCCCAGAAGCCCGCCGAGTACGCGGAGACCCCGCTGGCGGTGCCGGCCGGTGACGAGACGATCGATCTCACGCTTCGCGGCTGGAAGGACGACCCTGCCTGGTCCACGCGTATCGGGGACCTGTTCACGCGCAGCCTGCCGGTGCTCCGCGACGAGGTCGGGCTGCCGTGGCCGCACGAGCAGCCGCTCACCGTCGAGGAGGCCGCGAGCCGGACCGCCGACGGCTACGCCGGCCTGTTCGACCCCGCGGCGAACCGTGTCGAGGTCGCGTACTGGGCCGACCGCCTGGTCGTCGTCCACGAGGCAGCGCACGGCTGGTTCAACGGATCGCTGCTCGCCGACCGCTGGGCGAACGAGGGGTTTGCCGCGCTCTACGCCGGGCGCGCGGCTGAGGCCATCGACGCCGGCGGCACGCAACCCGAGCTGACCGATGCGCTCAGGGAGCACGCGATCCCCCTCAACTCGTGGGCCGTGACGCCCGCGCCGACCGACAACGAGAGCGAGAGCGAGAACGAGGGCGCGGGCGCGGGACCCGGCGCGACGGACGCCCGGACCGAGGCCTACGGCTACGCGGCCTCGCTCGCGCTGGCCACGGCGATCGCCGAGCGCGCCGGCGACGACACGCTGCGCGCGGTGTGGGCCGATGCCGCGGCGGGCGCCGGCGCGTACCAGCCCGACGCGGGCCTCGGCACGGGCGCGACGACCGACACCGCCGAGCTCGAGACCGGCAGCGACGCGGTCGACTGGCGGACGCTGCTCGACCTGCTCGAGGCCCGCACCGGCCAGGACTTCACCGACCTGTGGCGGGAGTGGGTCGTCGAGCCGGACCAGGCGGCGCTCCTCGACGCCCGTGCGACCGCCCGGGCCTCGTACGCGCGGACGCTCGCGCTGGCCGGCGACTGGGCGCTGCCGCGGTCGATCCGGGACGCCCTCCGTGCCTGGGACTTCGATACGGCCAACCGCCTGATGGCGGACGCGCGGACCGTCCTGGCGCAGCGCGGCGCGATCGAGACGATGGCCGCAAACGACGGGATCGAGCTCCCGGACGACATGCAGACCCTGTTCGAAGCAGGGCAGCTGGTCGATGCGTCCGCGCGCGCCGAGGCCGAGCGGAACGCGATGGTGACGATCGCCGGCGCCGAGGCCGCCCGTTCGACGGAGACGGACCCGCTCACGACGATCGGCATGGTGGGCGAGAACCCGTCGGCGAACATCGCGAAGGCGCGCGAGGCGCTCGCCGCGGGCGACCTGCCGGCGACGCTCGACGCGGCCGACGACGCCTACCGTGCCTGGGGCGGCGCGTGGCAGGAGGGCCGCCGACGGGTGCTGCTCCTGATCGCCGTCCTCGCCACCATTCTCGTGCTGGGATCCGCGGTCGTGAACCGGGTGCGGCATGCACGGTCCGCCGCGCCGGCGACCGGCGTGACCCCCGCCAACACGTCCCTCGCGTTGCCGACCGGGCGACGGGCGACGCAGGACGCGGAGCCGACGCCGGAGGAGCTGCTCGCCGCGTCGACACCGCCCATTCCGGACACGGCGGGCGGCGGAACCTCGAGCTCCAAGCCGCCGCCGAGCGCACCGACGCCCACCGGCGGCTCCTGGCCGACAACCTGACGTCGCCGGCCAAACCAGCGACGCCCGCGCATCCCGACGCCGACAGGCTCGGCCCGCAGGCGCCTCCCGGCGACCTGCGGGCGCCTGACGGGACGGCCGACCTGTGACACCATGGCGCGGCCCTTTCACCTGCCCGCCACGGGGGACCATCGACCGATGCGACGCGCGCTGACCCGGCCCCCGCGCGTCGCGGGCGTGCTGGCGGTCATGCTCGCCATCGGCGTCGCGGTCATCCCGCCCGCCGCCGCCCCGCTGGCCCCGACCGCGCTCCGCCCGATGCTCGCCGCGCTCGACGCGCCCGCGGTGCTCGCCGCCGGCGACCTCGGCGTGACCACCGCGACCCGCTACGTCGTCGTCCCGTCGAAGGGCGTCGTGCGGGTGATCGTCGACGTCACCGCGACCAACGAGAAGCCGGACACGACCGTCGGCGGCGCGACGACCCGCTACTACTACGACGGCGTCAACCTGGGCATCCAGCCCGAGGCACGGAACGTGCGGGCGACCCAGGACGACGCCCCCATCCGGGTGGACGTCTCCAACCGCGACGGGTATCGCCTGGTCTCCACGTTCTTCCGCTCCGCGCTGTTCTTCGGCCAGCAGGCGACCGTTCGCCTCCGGTTCGACCTCCCGGCGGGCAAGCCGCGGTCGAACAGCGACGTTCGGGTCGGCTCGGCGTTCGCGTCGTTCCTCGCCTGGTCGTTCGGGGACCGCGGGACCGTCCGCATCGACATCCCCAAGGCGTTCACGGTGGACGTGTCCGGCAGCGAGATGTCGAAGTCGACCAAGGACGACGGCACCCAGGTCTTCCGCGCCGAGACGACCAGCCCCGTGTCGTGGTTCGCGTGGGTCAACGCTCGCAACGACGACGGCCTGACGCGCGAGCAGGTGGAGCTGGGCAACGGCGAGATGATCCTCGTCCGCGGCTGGCCCGAGGACAGCCGGTGGCGCAAACGCGTCCGCTCGATCCTGTCCGACGGCATCCCGGAGCTCACCCGCCGGATCGGGCTGCCGTGGCCGGTCGACGGGTCCCTCAGCGTGCTCGAGATCCACACGCCCCTGCTCGAGGGGTACGCGGGCTTCTATGACCCCGCCACCGACGAGATCACGATCAGCGAGGAGCTGGACGACACGACGATCGTCCACGAGGCCTCGCACGCGTGGTTCAACCAGCGGCTGTTCACCGAGCGCTGGATCACCGAGGGGCTCGCGGAGACGTACGCGAGCGAGGTGGTCGACGCGATCGGGGGTGACGGCGAGAGCCCCCGGCCCGTGGACCCGGAGTCGTCGTCGGCCTTCCCGCTGAACGACTGGCCCGGACCTGCGCCCATCAAGGACGACGCGGCCAACGCGCGCGAGCAGTTCGGGTATGACGCGGCCCACTCGGTCATCGCGCAGATCGTCGACGCCGCGGGCCTCGAGGGGATGCAGCGGGTCTTCGCCGGTGCCAGCGCGGGCACGACCGCCTATGCGGGCGAGGCGACGCCCGAGAAGAGCCGGCTGCCGGCCAACGACTGGCGGCGGTTCCTGGACCTCGTCGAGGAGCAGGGCGGGGCGACGGGCGCCGAGGCGCTCCTGCGGACGTGGGCGCTGACCGACGACGAGGCCGCGCTCCTGCCCGCCCGGGACAAGGCGCGGGACGCGTACGAGGGTCTCGCGGCGGACGCGGACGGCTGGGCGGCGCCGGTCGGCGTGCGGCTCGCGATGGATGGGTGGCAGTTCGACGACGCGCAGACCGCGATCGACGCGGCACACGCCGTGCTCGCGCGGCGCGATTCGATCGAGGCGCTCGCGGCGACCGAGGGCCTGGACACCCCGGATGGCCTCGAGGCGGCCTACGAAGCAGCGCCGGACGCCGTTGCGATCCGGGACGTGGGCTCGGCGGCCGCGAAGGCCGAGGCCGCGCTGCGCACGATCGCAGCGGCCGGCGTGACCGTGGAGGCACCGCGGGACTGGCTGACCGAGCTCGGGCTGTCGGGCAAGACGCCCGACGCGGACCTCGACCAGGCGCGGGCCGCCTGGGAGTCGGCCCGGTACGACGACGCGGCGAGCCTCGCGTCGTTCGCGGCCGCGACGATCGCCGTCGCCCCGGACGCGGGCCGCGGCCGGGCGCTCGTGATCGGCGGGATCGTCGGGCTGGTGGTCATCCTGTTGATCGTGACGCTCGTCGCGTGGCGCCGAAGCCACCGGTCGCGCAGCGTGGTCGGTGCGGCGACGGCGGCGGGGGAGGGCGCTCCCACCGGACGCTGGACGCCGCCGCCGACGACGACAGCGGCGCCGTACGACGACGAGACGGTGGCCTGGACGCCGGCCCGGGATGACCCGCCGCCGCGGGACGACCCGCCGCTCGCCTGAGCGGCCGCTACAGCGTGCCCGCCGCGATCTCGGCCTCGGCTTCGGTGTCGAGATGGAGGTGCCCGGGCGGCTCGGGATCCTGCGGCCCGCCGCGCCGGTTGCGGAGCGACGGGTCGGACAGCGTCAGCGCGATCGACACGAAGATCAGCCCGATGCCGAGCGCCAGCGCTGCCGAGAGCCCGAACGCCGCAACGACCGGCGCGCCGCCGATCGAGCCCAGCGTCATCGCCGTCGCGAGGCCGCCCGAGAACAGCGCGAACGCCGAGCCGCGGTCCGCGTCCGACGAGCGGTGCGACAGCTCCACGAGGATCGGCGTCATGACCAGCGCGCCGGCCGCGCCACCGAGCAGCCCGGACACGATCAGCAGCGGCGTCGTCAGCGGCAGCAGCAGCATCCCCACGGCGACCGACGTGAGCACCCCGCCGGTCACGACGAGGATGCGGGTCGAGATCCGGTCGATCAGCCAGCCGCTCGTCAGGCGCATCGCGAAGATCGCGACGCCATCGGCGGCGAAGTAGAGGCCGATGTCCGCGCCCGCCTGCGACGCGCGGACGGGGAGGTAGGCGGTGATCGCGCCCCAGTGCGCGACGTACGTCACGACGATCAGCAGCGGGACGGCCCACTCGCGGCGGAACGTGATCCCGAAGCGGCGGCTCGCGTCGCCCAGCGCGTGGGCCGCCTCGCGGGTCGCCTCGCGCACCGGCAGCCGGTACGACAGCGCGAGGCCGGCGGTGACGAACGCGATGACCATCACCGCGACGCCGTCGAACGAGGTGGCGTCGAGGACCGCGATCGAGAGCGGCGGAAGCAGGACGAGCGTCAGGTTGTGCGAGGCGCCGACAAAGGCAAGGCCGTTGCTCGTGTTCTCCCGGGCGACCATCCGCGGGACCAGCGACAGCGCGGCCGGCAGCGTGCACGCGATGCCCGCCCCCTGGAGCGCCCGCGCCACGACGAGCGGCAGCGCCGACCCGCCGGGCTCGACGCTCGGCAGCAGGAGCAGGCCGCTCGCGAGGAGGTACGCGGCCCCGCCCATCGCGAACAGCCGCAGGCCGCCGAACGCGTCGACGAGGCGGCCGCCGATGATCGCCGCGGGGACCTGGACGAGGGCGGCCGTCCCGACGATCAGCCCGATCGCCGCGTCCGGCACGGACGCCCGGGCGAGCGCGAGCGGCAGGGCGGCCGTGTAGCCATGGAAGCCCGCCTGGACGAGGAACAGCGCGATGGCGAGGCGGACGACCGGCAGGGTCACGTGGGCTCGGAGACTCCGGTGGGCGGGGAAGGGCTCGGCCGCGGGATGGGCGGGAGGCCATCGTACCGGCGCTCGCCGCCGATCCGTGCAAGCATCGGGTCGTGACCCAGGACCGCGTCCCGCCCGACGCCGACGACCCCGACACGACCGACAACATCGAGACGACCGACGACGTCGACCACGAGTCCGCGTACGAGCTCCTCCAGCGCGGCCAGACGCTCATGCGCGCCCGCCACAACGCACAGGCGGCCGTCGTGCTCGAGCGCGCGGCGCGCATGGAGCCGGGCAAGGCGTCGATCCTGGAGGCGCTCGGCCGGGCGTACTTCAACTCCGGGCAGCACGAGCGCTCACGCGAGACGTTCGAGGCGCTGCTCGAGATCGATCCCTCCTCGCACTACTCGCAGTTCGCGCTCGGGCAGAGCCTGAAGAAGCTGGGTCGCGAGAAGGAGGCGTGGGTCCACCTCCGGCTGGCGGTCGCGCTGTCGCCGGGAACGTCGCTCTACCGGCAGGCGCTGGCCCGCGTTCCCGATCCGAAGGCGACCGAGGACGAGCCCGACGCCTGACCCGTCAGCGGACGGGGATCGTCCAGTGCGGCCACTCGACATCCGGCCGGAAGCCGAGTGACTCGTACAGGCGCAGGGCGCCGCGGTTCTCGCCCTCCACGCTGAGGTACACGTCGACCGCGGCGCGCTCGCGGCACGCGGCGATGCCCCAGCGCACGAGCTCCCGGCCCAGGCCACGGCCCCGCCACTCGCGCCGGACGCCGACGTGCTTGATCTCGCCGACGAGGCGCCCGTCGTCCTCGGCGTAGGCGCCCACGCGGCAGAACGCGACGAGGCCGTCCGGGTCGGCGGCGGGCGCGACCAGGAGGATCGTCGACGGGTCGAACTCGCGGCGGCCGTGCACCCGCTGGATCGTCGCGAGGTCCACCTCGAGCGGCGAGGGATGGCCGGCGAACGTCGTGTTGAGCAGCTCGGTGAACGCCGCGTCGTCGGTTCGCGGCTCGATCCAGCGGACGACGACGTTCTCCGGGAAGGACGGCGCGCTCGCCTCGACCGCCGGGTCCAGCCGCAGCTTCCAGAGCGAGGAGTGGTAGCGGAGGCCTGCAGCCCGGGCGAAGCCCTCCGCGTCCGGCCGGCGCGGCACCCACAGCCGCAGGTGCTCGTGACCCTCGGCCGCCTCGAGCAGCCGACCCGCCGCGACGAGCCGGGTCCCGTGGCCTCGCCGCCGGTACGGCAGGTCGACCGTCAGGTCGTCGTGCCGCGGCACGACCCAGCCGACCACGCGCTCGCCCTCGACAGCGACCGCGCCGAGCTCCGGCTCGTGCCGCAGCCGGTCGGCGGACTCCTCCAGGAAGTGACGGTTGACGCCCTCAAGCTCGCCCCGATCCAGCGATGCGAGGGCGGCCGCCAGGATCGGGTCAGCATCCTCGGGCCGGAGCGCCCGGGTCCCGGGCGGGAAGGGGAGGGCCGTCCGGTCCGCCACTCAGCGAAGCTCGCCGGCCGCGCGCAGCCGGTCGAGCCACAGGATTCCGAGCATCGACTTCGCGTCGGCGATCTCGCCTCGCTCGACCATCGCCAGGGCATCGTCGATCGGGACGGCCGACAGCTCCAGCCGCTCGTCCTCGTCGGGTGAGAGCCGGTCGTCGCCGTGGACGCTCTCGATCCCCGTCGCGAGGTACAGGTGCATGTACTCCGTGGCGAAGCCGGGCGCGGTCCAGAACGAGGCGAGCCGACGCCACGTGGAGGCGCGCGACCCGGTCTCCTCCTCCAGCTCGCGCCGCGCGGCGATGTCGGGGTCCTCGGTGACGCCATCGTGGACGTCGAGGGTCCCGGCCGGGATCTCGAGCATGGCCCGGCCCGCGGGGATGCGCCACTGGCGCACGAGAAGAAGGCGTTCGTCGTCGTCCACGGCGAGGACCGCGACCGCGCCCGGGTGGCTGACGACGTCACGCGTGCCCGTGGAGCCGTCGGCCCGCAGGATCGTGTCGACGTGGACCGTGACAAGGTGGCCCTCGTGGATGAGCGTCGACTCGACGACCTGTTCCTCGAGCGGGTCGTCGCCGAAGGGCACGGACGAAGTGGGGGGTGTGGACGCGTCGCTCACGGCGGGCTCCGATGCATGGAAACGGCCGGCTCGCCGCGGGGACGAGCCGGCCGTCAGTGGTTCGCGATCAGGCGGCCGCTGTCGCCGCCTCGCGGTTGCGAAGGATCGATGCCCCTGTCTCGGCGTCGAACATGTGGACCTTGTCCACAGGCACCTTCAGGCTGACCACGTCGCCCGGCTTGACGCGGAACTCCGAGTCCACGATCGCGACGATGTCCTTGCCGCCCGACGTGATGTGGAGCAGCTCCTCGTTGCCGAGGTACTCGACGACGTCCGCGGTGCCCTGGAGGCTCCCGGTGGGACCGTCGACATCGCCCAGCTCCAGGTGCTCGGGCCGGATGCCGACGACGACCTTGCTGCCGGCGTTCGCGAGGCCGTCGCGGAAGGCGCCGGCGAGCGGGATGCTGAGGTCGCTGCTCCGGATCTCCGCGGCGCCATCGGGCTTGTCGACTTCGAGGAAGTTCATCGACGGGCTGCCGATGAACCCGGCGACGAACCGGTTGATCGGGTGGTCGTACAGCTGCTGCGGCGTGCCGACCTGCTGGAGCAGGCCGTCCGACATGACGGCGATCCGCTGGCCCATCGTCATCGCCTCGACCTGGTCGTGGGTGACGTAGACCATCGTCGTGCCGAGGCGCTGGTGGAGGCGCGCGATCTCGGCGCGGGTCTGGACGCGCAGCTTCGCGTCGAGGTTGGACAGCGGCTCGTCCATGAGGAACACGGCGGGCTCGCGCACGATCGCCCGGCCCAGCGCGACGCGCTGCCGCTGGCCGCCGGACAGCTCCTTCGGCTTGCGGTCGAGGAGCTTCTCGAGCTGGAGGATGCCGGCCGCCTCGGAGATCCGCTTCTCGATGTCGGCCTTCGGCACCTTGCGCAGCTTGAGGCCGAACGCCAGGTTGTCGCGGACCGACATGTGCGGGTAGAGCGCGTAGCTCTGGAACACCATCGCGATGTCGCGATCCTTCGGGGCGACGTCGTTGACGACGCGGTCGCCGATCCGGAGCTCGCCCTCGCTGATCTCCTCGAGGCCCGCGATCATGCGCAGGCTTGTCGTCTTGCCGCAGCCCGACGGCCCGACGAGCACCATGAACTCGCCGTCGCCGATCTCGAGGTTGAGGTCCGACACGGCGGTGACATCGCCGTATCGCTTGTACACGTGATCGAAGGTCACGGTCGCCATGCGAAAACCTCCTCCGTCCAGGTCATCGCGGGCTCATGCATTCGGCCGGACGACAAGCCGCCGGACTCGAACGAGCCCCGTACGAGGTGCTGGCTCGGGTTGCGCGGATCGTACGACGCGAGAGGTGGCTCGGGCAACGACCTTCGGCCCCTCGCCACGAACCTGCAATCCGCGCGCGTCGTCCGGGAACGTATCGTGGCCGGGTCCGCCCGCCCGATCGCACCGAGGGCCGCCCGATGACCAACCACCCGCGCGCCGGCCAGCCGGCCCAGCCGTCCGACCTCGTCGACGTTCCGGCGCTGCTTCGGGCGTACACCGAGATCCACCCCGATCCGTCCGATCCCGCCCAGCGCGTGGCGTTCGGGACGTCCGGCCACCGCGGGTCGGCGTTCCGCGCCGCGTTCAACGAGGACCACATCCTCGCGACGACCGCTGCGATCTGCCGCTATCGGGCGGCCCAGGGGTACACGGGTCCGCTGTTCATCGGCCGGGACACGCATGCGCTGTCGGAGCCGGCGTGGCGGACGGCGCTCGAGGTGCTGGCCGCGCACGGGGTCGACGTGCGAATCGACGCCCGGGACGGGTACACGCCGACGCCGGCCGTGTCGCACGCGATCCTCGTCGCGAACCGGGGACGCGACCTGGGCGGCGGCGCGGCAGCCGGCCTCGGGGACGGGATCGTCGTCACCCCGTCGCACAACCCGCCCGACGACGGCGGGTTCAAGTACAACCCGCCCAACGGCGGGCCCGCCGACACCGACGTCACCCGGTGGATCCAGGACGAGGCGAACCGGATCCTCGAGGGGTCGGGCCGTGATGGCGTCGACGGCATCGAGCGCGTCCCGTTCGACCGCGCGCACGCCGGCGCCGGCCGGTACGACTTCATGGCCGCGTATGTGGGCGACCTGGGCTCGGTCGTGGACCTGGAGGCCGTCGCGGCCTCGGGTCTTCGGCTGGGCGTCGACCCGCTGGGCGGCGCGGCCGTCGCGTACTGGGCGGAGATCGGCGACCGCTACCGGCTGGACCTCACCGTCACCAACGAGGCGGTCGACCCGACGTTCGGGTTCATGACGCTCGACTGGGACGGCAAGATCCGGATGGACCCGTCCAGTCCGTCCGCGATGGCGGGGCTGGTTGGGCTCCGCGACCGGTTCGACCTCGCGCTCGGGAACGACGCCGATGCCGACCGCCACGGCGTCGTCGTGCCGGGGGCCGGGCTCATGAATCCGAACCACGTCCTGGCCGCGGCGATCTCGTACCTGTTCGGTGGCGCGCGGTCCTGGGGTGCTGACGTCGCCGTGGGCAAGACCCTGGTCAGCTCGTCGATCATCGACCGCGTCGTGGCGGACCTCGGCCGCCGCCTGCTCGAGGTGCCGGTCGGGTTCAAGTGGTTCGTCTCGGGGCTCGTCGACGGGTCGGTCGGGTTCGGCGGCGAGGAGAGTGCCGGCGCGTCGTTCCTGCGCCGGGACGGCACGGTCTGGACGACCGACAAGGACGGGATCATCGCGTGCCTGCTGGCCGCGGAGTTGACCGCGAAGCTGGGCCGCAACCCGTCCGAGGTGTATGCCGGCCTGACCGAGCGGTTCGGCGCGCCGGCGTATCGCCGGATCGACGCGCCCGCGACGCCTGAGTCCAAGGCCGCGCTGGGGCGCCTCGCGCCCGAGGCCGTGACCGCGACGACGCTCGGCGGGGACCCGATCATCGCGAAGCTGACCCGAGCGCCGGGCAACGACGCGCCGATCGGCGGGCTGAAGGTGGTGACGGAGCAGGCGTGGTTCGCCGCCCGGCCGTCGGGCACGGAGAACGTGACCAAGCTGTACGCGGAATCGTTCCGCGGCGAGCAGCACCTTGCGCGCATCCTCGAGGAGGCGCAGGCGATCGTCGCCGCGGCCGTGTAGCGGGGTTGGTTTCGTCGTCAGGCGGCGCCGGCTCGTCGCCCGGCGCGGGCTCGTCGTGCTGCGGCCTTTCGTCGCGCCCCGCCCGCGTCGTCGCGTGGCGCCGCCTCGTCGTGCGGCCGCCACCTCGTCGTGCTGGCGCCTTGACGTCGCGCATCGCCACCTGATCACCGTGGGTGCTCATCGGAGGCAGTAACTCGTCAGGGCCGGGCCTTGCGCCCGTGATCATCACTCGGGGTAATCAACCGGGGCGTATTGCGCGGGATCGGGCCCCGGCGTGATGAATCCGACGCGGTTGAGCACCGCCGGTGATCAGGCCGACTGGGCTGAGGGAGCGGCCCCCGGGCCGAGGCACGGGAGCGGCCGCCGGGGCCCCCAGGCGCGGAGCCGGCCGAGGCGCGGGAGCCGCCGCGGGGCGGAGGCACGGGAGCGGCCACCGGGCCCCCAGGCGCGGAACCGACCGAGGCACGGGAGCTGCCGCGGGGCGTAGGCGCGGGCGCGCTCGCGGGGCCCGAGGCGGGACCCGGGCCGAGGCACGGGAGCGGTGCCGGAGCGCGCGTGACGTCAGGCGCCGAGCCGCGACCGAGCGACCCCGTTGCGGCGGCTGCGGAGCGCCCAGTAGCGGCGGCGGAACGTCGCCTGGGACGCGCGACGGCGGCAGATCGTGCACGCGAGCAGCGGGCCGGCATGACCCTCGTGCTCGATCGCGACCGCGACGGGAGCGACGAGCGAGCTCATGACGCCACCGACGAGCGCGGCGCGGTCCAGCGCGGCAGCTGATCGGTCGGCCGCTTGGCGCGCATGCACAGCGGACAGCCGGGGTGGGGGACGAGGTGGCGCACGTGGAAGCGCGCGAGGGTGGAGTTCGGGTCGGGGCGGCTCATGGGTGGTGGTGCCTTTCATCGGGGACGCCGCCGCTGAGGGTGCCGGCGGTGTCGATGCCCCGATCCTCGCCGCGGGCCGCGTCGCGGACCATCGTCGTCCGTCCACTCCGGCGGTCGCCCCGAGTCGTCGATTAGCCCGATCGGCTGGGCGACCCATGACCAGTTCGCCGCTCGCGCGCGCGTGTCGCAGACCCGAGGATGCGTCCACGCCTGTCGTCCCGTGCCCGGACGACGTCCTCCGTGGAGCCGATCGATGCCCGTCCAGTCCGCCGAACTCGTGTGCCTCCAGTGCGGCACGGTTGCCAGTCGCACGGGCGCCCAGATCTGTCGGCGCTGCGGGCTGCGGTTCGGCGACGCGCCGCCCGAGTTCGCGCGACTCGCCAGCTGCCCGGTGTGCTACCGGACGACCGAGGACGACGGCCGGCTCCCGTCGATGGCGAACGCCGGCCGGCGGCTGGACATCAACGCCCACATCGACGAGCACGATCGCTTCCCGGTGGGCGACGACGCCTGGCTCGAGACCCTCCGCGACCACGACCGCATCCGGGTGGGGCGCTGGAGCGCGCCGTTCGACCTCGTGCGCCGCTACCTCGTCACGGGCGTGGTGGACGCCGGTCGCAACCGGCTGGCGCAGCACAACGCGATCGTCATGGCGATGACGCAGATCCAGAAGTGGGGCCGCGAGCCGCAGATCTTCGGCGACCAGGCCGAGTGGGCCGCGGCGCGCGACGCCGTCGCGCAGCTGATGGACCGCTATCACGCGACGGACGCGCGCAGGCGGTTCGCCGGCTGATCGCCGCCAGACTCCTTCGGCGCGCCCGTCCGGCCGCCGCGGCGTCGCCTGACCGTGTAGCGTCTCCGGTGACATGCCGGACGACGCGCCTCGACCCCGCGCCCGCCCCAGCCTGACGCCGCCCGGCTCGCGGTCGTCGACGGCCGCGCGACCCGCCGATCACCGCGCCCCGGACCACCGCCACGCCGACCGCCGCCCCGCGGACGAGCCGAAGCCGCCGCCCACCCCCGAGGAGCGCGAGCGCGGCCGGATCGTCGGTCTCGCTGCGCTCGGCGGGGCCGCCGTCGTCGCCATCGTCGTGACCGTCGGGATCTTCCTCCCCGCGCTCGGGGCGATGTTCTCGGGCGCGCCGACGCCGGTCGACGCCGCGAACCTGCCCGCGACGATCACCGTCTGCAGCGTGGAGTACACGCTCGTGGCGGCGACACCCGAGTCGCTCGATTCCGCGCGCGCCCGCGCCGGTGCGGAGCCGGTCGTGGTCGGGACGCGGGCCACCTGCCCGGACGGCGTCTGCGTCCGGAACGGCGCCTGCCTCGACGTCGTGTTCCTCAAGACGACCGACGACCGGTTCGTGCCCTACTCGGTGGCCGACGCCACCGACACGTCCTAGACGGCGGCACGGGCCCCGTGGAGCGGCGCCGGGCCTAGCGGAGCAGCGTCTGGACCAGGTCCTCGACGAAGCGGTCCGCGTCGATCTCCATCACGATCGTCCGCTCGCCGGCCTGCGGCGGCTGCCATGGCCCGCCGTCCTTCCGCCGGTCCACGATCGTCTGGCCGCGCGTGTCGTCTCCGAGCGCGACCGTGACGTCGCCATGCAGGGCGCGGGTGATGAGCGACGGATCCGCGAGCACCGCGGCGGCGGTCGGGTCGTGGAGGGGACACGCTCGCCGGCCGCTGATCATCTCGTAGAAGTCGAGGTAGTGGCGGAGGATGGCCGTCACGAACCGGGCGTGTTCGCTCGTGCCCTGGGCGATCCGGTCGATCGCCGCCTCGTCGAGCATCGTCGGCATCGTCACGTCGAGCCCGGCCATCGTGAGCGGCCACCCGGCGTCGAAGACGAGCTTCGCCGCCTCCGGGTCGTGCCAGATGTTCGCCTCGGCGACGGCGCTGATGTTGCCGCCGTACGCGGCGGAGCCGCCCATGATCACGACGCTCCGGACGAGCGTCGGCAGCTCGGGCTCGAGAACCAGGGCCATCGCGAGGTTGGTCAACGGGCCCGTCGCGAGGATGTCGTACCGACCGGGCGCGCTCCTGGCCAGCCGGACGATCTGCTCCGGGGCGCTCTCGGGCGCCTGGACGCCGCCGACCTCGCTGCCGGCATCGAGCGTGTTGCCCAGGCCGTCCTCGCCGTGGACCTCGCCGGCGAAATGCGCGTCGCGGACGAGCGGCCGCATCGCGCCGCGTGCGACGGGCACGTCCGGCAACCCCGCGAGCCCGAGGACGTGGCGGAGGTTCCGCGCGGCCAGGTCGGCGGGCGTGTTGCCGTGGACCGATCCGGCGGCCTCGATCGAGACGTTGGGGCGGCTCGCGAGGTACAGCAGGGCGATCGCATCGTCGATGCCCAGATCCATGTCAAGGATGACGGCACGCTGCGCGGGGTCGGACACGGGTCGCTCCGGATGCGGATGGGCGGGAGGCCGAGGATACCGGCCGCGACCGGCGTGTGAACGGCCCGCGGACGCCACGCGGACCGCCCGCGGCGTGCCGTACGCTCGATCGACGCAGCCCGGAGGGTTCCCATCACCGCGTCGCCGACTGCACCCATGCGCCCGTCATCTCCGTCGGCCGACGCGATCGCCGCGCTGGTGGCGCGCCTCCAGGGCTCGATCCGCGGCGAGGTCGCCGCCGAGGCCGGCGTCCGGGCGCTGTACACCTCGGACGCCTCCAACTACCGGGTGGTCCCGGCGGCCGTGGTGGCGCCGGCCACGGTCGATGAGCTGGCCACGGTCGTGGGGCTGGCCGGCGAGGCCGGGGTGCCGATCACGATGCGTGGCGCCGGGACGAGCCTCGCGGGCAATGCCATCGGGCCGGGGCTGGTCATCGACGTCGCGCGGCACCTCCACGGGATCACGTCGCTGGACGTCGGCGCGCGGACCGTGACCGCACTCCCGGGGACGGTCGTGGACGACGTGAATGCGGCGGTCGCCGAGCACGGGCTTCGGGTGGCGGTGGACCCCTCGACGCACTCTCGCTGCACGCTCGGCGGCATGGTGGGCAACGACGCCTGCGGCGCGCACAGCGTGGCGTGGGGGACGACGGCCGAGAACGTGCTGGCGCTGGGCCTCGTCACGGCCGACGGCGTGGCGCGCTCCACGGCGCAGCTCGGGCCGGCGCTCGACGCGCGGCTGCAGGCGTTCGTCGGCCGCCACACGGACCTCCTCCGCGCCGAGCTCCCGCCGTGGCCGCGGCGGGTCTCCGGGTATGCCCTCGACTGGCTGCTCCCCGAGCGCGGCTTCGCCGTCGCGCGGGCGCTCACCGGCACGGAAGGCACGTGCGCCGTGGTGTCCTCGGTGACGCTTCGGCTGGTCGCGCCACCCGCCGCCACATCGCTGCTCGTGCTCGGGTTCAGGGACGACGTGGAGGCCGCGGCCGCGGTGCCCTCGCTGCTCCCCGAGGGGCCGCTGACGGTCGAGAGCCTCGACCCCGCGATCCTGCCAGGTGGCCGTTCCGGCCTCGCCCTGCCGGCGGGGGACGCGTGGCTGCTCGTGGACGCCGGCGGTGACGACCGCGCTGCGGCACGCGAACACGCGGGCCGTCTCGCCGCGGCGGTTGGCCGGCTCCTGGACGCGCCCGACGTCGCGCTGGTGGAGGACCGACTGGCCCGCGCTGCCCTGTGGCGGGTGCGCGAGGATGGTGCGGGTCGCTCCTCGAGGCTGCCGGACGGGACGCCCGCCTGGCCCGGCTTCGAGGACCCGGTCGTGCCGCCGGAGCGGCTCGCGCCGTTCCTCGCCGACCTCCGCGCACTCCTGCGGGATCACGGGCTCCAGGGCGTGACGTACGGCCATTTCGGCGAGGGGTGCGTCCATCTCCGGGTGGGCTTCGGGCTCCACCGGGCGGGCGGCGAGGACCGGCTCGGCCGGTTCACGGAGGCCGCCGCCGACCTCACCATCGCGCACGGCGGCTCGCTCAGCGGCGAGCACGGCGACGGCCGGGCGCGCGGCGAGCTGCTGGCCCGGCAGTTCAGCCCCGCGATGCTCGCGGCATTCGCGGAATGGAAGTCGATCTGGGACCCGGGCGACATCCTCAACCCCGGCGTCATCGTCCGGCCGGCGCCGCTCACCATCGACCTGCGGCGGCCGCTGCCGACGCTGCTGGCGCCCGCCCCGCCCGGGTTCGCCTTCCACGCCGACGACGGCGACCTCCGGGACGCCGTGGAGCGGTGCATCGGCGTGGGACGGTGCGTGTCGCGGCAGGGCCACGCGACGATGTGCCCGTCGTACCGCGCGACCGGCGAGGAGCGGCACTCGACCCGCGGCCGTGCCCGCCTCCTCCAGGAGCTCATGGCCGGCTCCCTCGTCGCGGACGGCTGGCAGTCCGAAGCCGTCGACGAGGCACTCGACCTGTGTCTCTCGTGCCGCGCCTGCGCGACGGACTGCCCGACCGGCGTCGACATGGCGAGCTACAAGTCGGAGTTCCTGCACCAGCGGTACCGCGGTCGCCTCCGGCCCCGGAGCCACTACCTCCTGGGCCGGCTACCCGCGTGGCTGCGCCGTGCACGCCGGGTCCCGGGCGGCCCGCGCCTCGTCAACGCCGTCACGGCGTTCCCGCCGACGCGCCGGCTGGCGGCGGCCGTCGGCGGGATGGCGGGGGAGCGACGGATCCCCCGGCTCGCGCCGCGCTCGCTGACGCAGCGGTTCGAGGGCACCGCGCCGTCGGAGCCCTCCCGCGGGCAGGTCCTGCTGTGGCCGGACACGTTCACGAACCACCTGGCGCCCGAGGTCGGCCTGGCGGCGACGCGCGTGCTCGCCGCGGCGGGCTACGACGTCGCGCTCCCCGGCGGAGACGTCTGCTGCGGGCTCACGTGGACGGCGACCGGCCAGCTCGACGACGCGAAGGCCGTGTTGCGCCGGGCGATCGAGGCGCCAGGGGTGGGGGACGGGTCGGACCCGATCGTCGTGCTCGAGCCCTCCTGCGCGACCGCGCTCCGGGTGGATCTCGTCGAGCTGCTCCCCGACGACCCGCGGGCCGCCGCCGTCGCCGCCCGCGTCGTGACGTTCGCCGAGGCGCTCGACCGGGCCGGGTGGACGCCGCCACCCGGTCGCGCCGGCGAGCCGGTCGAGCCCGTCGAGCCCATCCGCGCCCTCGTCCAGCCGCACTGCCACCAGCAGGCGATCCTCGGCCAGGAGGCGGACGCGCGGGTGATGGCTGCCGCGGGCATCGAGCCCGCCGCGATCCTCACCGGGTGCTGCGGCCTCGCCGGCAGCTTCGGGGCGGAGGCGGGCCACGAGGCGATCACGAGGGCGGTGGCCGAGCTGGAGCTGCTCCCCGTGCTCCGCGAGACGGACGACCAGACGACGATCCTCGCCGACGGGTTCAGCTGCCGGACCCAGGTCGCCTTCCTGCACGGGCGACGGGCCCGCCACCTCGCCGAGGTCCTGGCCGACCGCCTTCCCGCGACGCCCGAGGAATAGCGGTCAGCTAGTCCGCCGCGACCGGCGCCGCCGAAGGCTCCGCGACGATTGCGCCGGGTGCCGATGCCCCGTTCGCACCGAACGGCGCGTGCCGCGCCGCCGCGTGCTCCGGCTCCGCGCTCGGCTCGGAGTGCAGCTCGACGAGGAACCCGAGGCCCTGGGGCGTCACCGGATACGCCGTCACCGTGCCGCCCATCGCCTGGACGAGCTGGCGTACGACGTACAGGCCGATCCCGGTCCCTGACGCGCGCCGCGCGTTGGATCCCGATCGATAGAACAGGTCGAAGATCGGCTCGAGGTCCGCCTCGGGCAGCCCCGGGCCGCGGTCCTCGACCCGGATCCGCACGGTGGTCCCATCCGCGTCGGCGGTCACCAGCACCGGCGCCCCGTTCCCGTACTTCGCGGCGTTGGTGACGAGGTTCACGAGCACCTGCCGCAGCGCGGCCTCGTCGCCCGAGATCGGCTGCAGCGCCGGGGCGAGGTCCACGACCACCTCGAGCTGCGGGTACCGGCGACGCACCTCGGCGACGACCGCCGGCACGAGGCGCTGGACCAGCACCGGCTCCGGCCGGATCTCGACCAGGCCGTGCTCCGCCCGCGACAGCACCAGCAGGTCCTCGGTGATCCGGTACAGCCGGTCCGCCTCCTCCTCGATGTCCTCGACCAGCGTCTCAAGCTCCTCGCGCCGCGGCTGCTTGGCGAGCAGCTTCGCGGCCCCGTAGATCGTCGTGACAGGTGTCCGGAGCTCGTGCGACATGACGCCGACGAACGCGTCGCGCAGCACCTGCCGCTCCTCGAGCTTGGCCACGGCCGCCTCGAGCTCCTCGCGCGTCGCGCGCTCCGACGCGAACGCGAGCGACTGCTCGTGGACGGCGCGGTCCAGGCGCCGGGACGCCCACCAAAGCACGAGAATCGCGATCGCCGACCCGGCGACGATCAGCACCAGCTGGAGGATGAACGCCGCGGTCGCCGGCCCGAACGCCTCGGACGCGGAGCGCTGCACGAGGACCAGCCAGCCTGCGCTGGGCACGAACGAGTAACCGAGCAGCTCGTCCGGGTCGCCGTAGGGTCCCGTCGCCGACGATTCGGCGCCGCCGTCTGGGTGCGTGCGCAGCTCGTCGACCGGGAACGATGGGTCGACGCCCTGGAGGTCCGTGATCGGCCGCGGCCCGGCGATCACCTGGTTCGCCTGGTCGATCACCACGACGTCGCTGCCGCCCGCGAACCGAAGGCGCTCCGTGCTCGACGTGGACTCGTCCAGCAGGATCCCGCTGCCCACGGCGCCGTTGACGTGGTGGCTGGCGTCGTACGTCGGCACGATGAACCCGATCACGGGCCGGCCGTTGATCGCCCCGATCACGCCGGTGCTGACCGACGGGTTGCCACCGAGGGCCGCCTGGATGTGTGGCCGGTCGCTCACGTCGACCGGCGGGCCCGTGGCTCCGTCGCTGCGGGCGCGGATCATGCCCGTGGTGTCGACCCACGTGATCGCGGCGTCGAACCCCAGGTCCCGGGTCGCGAGGTCCTCGAGCACGGGCTGGATCCGGGCCGCGTCGCCGTCGACGATCGCGGGCAGCGCCGCGATCGCGTTCAGCGTCTGGTGTCGCTCGCGGACGTATCGATCGACATCTGCGGCGGCGCCGCGGGCGCGAAGCTGCGCCTCATCGATGACGCGACCCACCTGGCTCTGGTAGCTCGAATACGCGAGCAGGCAGGCGGCGATCGCGAACAGCGCGATGACGACCGCCGCCCAGCGAAGTGGTCGGCCTGGCTGTGCCAGGACCCCGTGCTGATCCGCCAACGGACGCGCGCGTACCTCCAATCCCTACCCGAACCGCGAGTATCGACGCGGCCTACCCGCCCGGGCATAACGCAAGCGTGACAGATTGTCGGCACGGGCCAGACTCCTGCGTGGCTGGAGGTGGTGTACGGGGCATGCGCGTTGCCAGTAGACTCGCGGCCGGCGACCTGGAGGGATTGCGGGCGCCATGGGCCGCCGGTCGGACCTCGGGTCGGGCGAGCTGGAGGAGGAAGCGTGCGCAGCGCGACGGTGGCTCTCGTCCTCGTGGCCATCCTTGCCGCAGGCTGCAGCGCCGGGCCGGCCGCGCCGTCGGCGGCGCCGACCGCCGATCCGACACGGGACAAGCTGGCCCAGGTGCAGGATCGCGGCACGCTCGTCCTGTGGACCGACCTCGAGTATCCGCCGCAGTCGTTCGCGGTCGAGGGCGCGACCCGGAAGGCGGACACGAAGTGCGCCCCCAACGAGACGACGGCCCCAGAGGTCACGGGCTACGACGCCGAGGTTGGCAAGCTCGTCGCGGCCGCCCTCGGCGTCGAGCCGTGTTTCGTCTCGACGCCCTTCGACGCGATGATCGCCGGTGACTGGAACGACCGGTTCGACGTCGCCTGGGCGTCCGGCGCGATCACCACCGAGCGGATGAAGAACCTGTACGTCACGCAGCCCTACTACTCGACGCCCGCGACGTTCTTCGTCGCCAAGGACTCGCCCATCCAGGATCCGAAGGAGCTGTCCGGGAGGTCGATCGGGGCGTGCTCCGGGTGCACTCATGACCGGTATCTGCGGCGGCAGCTCGAGCTGCCGGGCGAGACGATCGAGTGGCTCGTCGACGACCCGAAGATCGAGACGTACAACAGCGAGCCCCCCGGCCTGCAGGACACCGCTGACGGCAAGCTCGACGCCTTCCTGGCCAGCGAGCCCGTCGGGCTCGGCGCGATCGCGAAGGGCGTCGCGCTCCGCCCGCTCGACAAGCCCGCGTACTTCACCCACAAGACCGGCTACGTGGACCGCTCCCTGACGCTCGCACCGGGACCCTTCCTCGACGCGATCGATGCCGCGATCGCGGACCTCCATGCCTCCGGGAAGCTGACCGAGCTGTCGAACGAGTTCTTCACCAAGGACTACACGAGGCCCGCCGCCGCCTTCGATCTCGACCAGCTCGGCCAGTCGGTGCCCTGACCCGTGGCCCCACCGCCTCGGTGAACCGGATGCTGCGGCCGATCCGGCGCAGCCTGCGAGCGCGCCTGGTCGCGTACTTCCTCGTGCTCTCGACGATCACCGTGACGGTCGTGGGCCTCGCCGTGTACGTGCGCGCCAGCAACGACCTCACGGCGTCGATCTACGACCGGCTGGACGCGGTCGCCGGGATCAAGGCGGACGCCCTCGCACGTTGGATCGCGGAGCAGCAGCGAAACGTGGTGTTCATCGGCGTGATGCCCGGCGTGGGCGACGATGCCCGCGACCTCCTCGACCCGACGACGGGGACAGCGTCCCGCGACGCGGCCGCCACCCGGCTGCGCGACGTCCTGGCCAGGGTCGTGGGACAGACCGCCGACGCGCAGGAGATCTACATCACCGATCTCGACGGCACGATCCGGCTGTCCACGGTCGCGGACCACGAGGGCCGCTCCGTCGCCGACCAGCCGTTCTACGAGGCCGGCTCCACGCACCTCGCCGTCCAGAACCCCTACACGTCGCCGCTCACCGGGCGATCCACGATCACGGTCGCCAGCCCGCTGTTCGACGCGGACGGCTCGGGACGCAAGGTCGCCATCCTCGTCGCGGACCTGTCGCTCAAGCGGGTCGACCAGATCGTGCGCGACGACACGGGTCTCGGCGCGACCGGGCGCGCGTTCCTCGTCGGTGGGGACGGGCAGCTCATCACCGATCGGACGGGGACGGGTGGCGCGATCGGCTCGCGGGCCGTCGACGGGCTCCTCGCAGGCGAGAGCGGACAGGCGCTCTACCCGGCCTCCGACGGGTTGCCGGTGATCGGCGTGTATCGCTGGCTCGCCGATCGGAACGCGGGGATCATCGCGGAGATCGCGCAGGACGAGGCGTTCGGGCCCGCGCGCGAGCTGGCGCTCACGATCGGGGTGGTGGGCCTGTTCTCGGCCCTCATGCTGGCCATCGGGATCTGGCTCGTCGCCCGACGCGTGACGCGGCCGATCCTCGCCCTCGCCGACACCGCGGCCCGGGTCCAGGCGGGCGACCTCGAGGCGACCTCGGGGATCCACGCCGAGGACGAGGTGGGCGCGCTGGCGGCGGCGTTCGACGGCATGACCGCCCAGCTCCGCGAGGACGTGGAGCTGCTCGAGCGGCGGGTCGAGGAGCGGACCGCCGAGCTGACCGAGGCCCTGGCCCGGCAGGCGGCCGCCGAGCGCCAGTACCGGAGCCTCGTCGAGCAGCTGCCGCTCGCCGTCTACCGCGACGCGCCCGGGGACGCGCTGGGCGCATCGCAGTACGTGAGCCCGCCGATCGAGGCGATCTTCGGCTACCCGATGGAGGACTGGCTGCAGGAGGGGTTCTTCGGCACGATCATCCACCCCGACGACCGCGAGATGGTGCTGGGGAAGATCGATCGGATGGTCGAGACCAGCGACGCCGCCGGCGGCATCTACCGGGTCATGGCGAAGGACGGCCGCGTGGTCTGGGTCCGCGACGACGTGCGGCTCGTCCGCGACGAGCAGGGGGAGCCGGAGTACATGCTGGGGTTCTTCCTGGACGTGACCGAGCAGGCCGAGGCCGAGGCCGAGCTGCGGCGCCAGAAGCAGTACTTCGAATCGCTCGTGAACGTGAGCCCGGTCGCCGTCGTGACCATGAACCGGGACGAGCGGGTCTCCGCCTGGAACCCGGCGGCGAGCGCGCTGTTCGGGTACTCGGCCGACGAGGCGATCGGCCGCCCGATCGACGACCTGATCCTTCGCTCCGACGCGCTTCGCGAGGAGGGCCATGACCTGGCGCGGCAGGCGCTGGACACGGGCTCGTCGCACCTGAACAGCCAGCGGATGCGTCGCGACGGGTCGGTGGTCGACGTCGAGATCGTCATGGTGCCGCTCGTGATCGACGGCGACCACGTGGGCTACTACGCGATCTACCACGACATCACCGAGCTGGAGGCGGCGCGGCGCGACGCCGACGCCGCCAACCAGGCGAAGAGCTCGTTCCTCGCCGCCATGAGCCACGAGATCCGGACGCCGATGAACGCCGTCATCGGCATGAGCGGGCTGCTCCTCGACACGAGGCTCGACGACGAGCAGCGTGACTTCGCCGAGACGATCCACAGCTCGGGCGAGGCCCTGCTGACGATCATCAACGACATCCTCGACTTCTCGAAGATCGAGGCCGGCCGATTCGATCTCGACAGCCACCCGTTCGACCTGGCGAAGACGATCGATGGCGCCGTCGCCGTCCTCCGGCCGGCGGCCCAGAAGAAGCGGATCGAGCTCACGGCGACGCTCGCGCCGGACCTGCCGCGGACGGTCATCGGCGACGCGGGCCGGCTCCGCCAGATCGTGCTGAACCTGCTGTCGAACGCGGTGAAGTTCACGGCGACCGGCGGCGTGCGCATCGACGTGCGCGGCGGGACTGTGGGGGCCGAGGCGGGAGGCAGCACCAGCCGGTGGCCGCTCGAGATCGAGGTCAGCGACACCGGCATGGGCATCCCCGCTGATCGCATCGACCGGCTGTTCCAGTCGTTCAGCCAGGCCGATGCCTCGATCGCTCGGCGGTTCGGCGGCACGGGTCTCGGCCTCGCGATCAGCCGTCGCCTCGCGGAGCTGATGGGCGGGACGATCACGGCGTCGAGCTCCGGCGTGCCCGGCGAAGGGTCGACGTTCCGCCTCACGGCCCTCCTGGAGATCGCGCCGGACGCCGCCGTGAGCGACGCCCCCGCCGCGTCGTCGTCGGCTGCCGCGGCGCCGGCCACCGGGCAGCCCGCGATCGATCAGACGCTCGCAACGCGCGTCCCGCATCGGATCCTGCTCGCGGACGACACGCCGTTCAACCAGAAGCTCGCCGCCAAGCTCCTCGAGCGCCTGGGCTACGACGTCGACGTCGTCGCCAGCGGGCTGGCCGCGCTCGATGCCCTGGACGCGCCAGAGGGGAGCGACTACGACCTCGTGTTCATGGACGTCCAGATGCCCGAGCTCGACGGGCTCGAGACAACCCGGCGCATCCGTGCGATGTGGCCGGACCGCGCACTGCGTATCGTGGCGATGACCGCGAACGCGATGGAGGGCGACCGCGAGGCGTGCCTCGAGGCGGGGATGGACGACTACCTGTCGAAGCCGATCCGGCCGGACGCCCTTGCCGCCGTGCTCATCGGGGCAGGCAGCACCCGCGGTTCCCCAGTGGAGGCTTCGTGATCGACCAGACCGTCATCGACACTGACGCCCTCGGCAACCTGCTGGAGATCGCCGGCGGGGACGACGAGTTCGTCAACGAGCTCATCCGCACGTACGCGGAGGACGGCGCAGCGCAGGTCGAGCGTCTCCGTGTCGCGGCAGCGGCCGGGGACACGCCGGCGCTCGTGATCGGGGCCCACTCGCTCAAGACGAGCAGCCTCAACGTCGGGGCGACGGTCGTCGCGGAGCTGAGCCGCGTGCTCGAGGAGGGGGCACGGGCCGGCTCGGTCACCGAGGCGCCGGCGCGCGTCGAGGCGATCGCGTCCGCGTTCGACGAAGCGCGGGCCGCCCTGTTCGCGCTTCGGGGGCTTGCCTGAGCGTCCGGTGCGCCGGCGCACCATCAATTCGCGAACGACTGCGCTGATTGGCCAGCGGTGTTAGCCTCCGCTCCCGCCCGCCGAGGGGTACTGGAGCTGATTGGCGCCGCCCGGTGCAACGGCCGAGCTTGACGCTCGAGAGTCGCTGCTGACCCGCGTCCGAGCGATGGGGCTGGAGGTCACCTCCCGTCCCCGGTTCGCCACGCTTGCGACCTGGGCGGTCCTCGTCGTCGCGATGCTCATCGGGGCGTCGCTCCGGCTCACGAACATCAACGCATTCGGCTACAACAGCGACGAGGCCGTGTATGCGGGGCAGGCCGCCGGGATCGTCGGCAACGAGGACCTCCATCCGTACTTCCCGGTGTTCCGGGCGCATCCGCTCCTGTTCCAGTTCCTGATCGCGCTCTCGTTCTCGAGCGGGGTCGTGGACGTGATGGGCCGCTACGTCAGCGTCATCATCGGTCTGTCCACGGTCTGGCTGGCGTACCTGGCCGGCGGGCTGATGTACGGGCGGATCGCCGGGCTCGCGGCGGCGGTGTTCCTCGCGCTCATGCCCTACCACGTCGTCGTCACGCGGCAAGTGCTGCTCGACGGCCCGATGGCGCTGTGGGCGACGCTTGCCCTGTACCTCCTCGCGCGTCACGCGATCACCCAGCGCGCCATGTGGCTGTACGCGGCCGCAGGGGCGATCGGGCTCGCGTTCGAGACCAAGGAGACGGCGGTCATCCTGATCGCCGCGGTCTACGCGTATCTCGCGCTGTCCCCGGAGATCAAGGTCCGGCTCCGCGACCTCGTCGGCTCGGCGATCGCCATCGCGCTGATCGTCCTCCCGTTCCCGATCTCCCTCGCGGCCGCGGGGGGCGGCGGCGTGACCAAGACCCAGGCCTACTTCGTGTGGCAGCTCCTCCGGCGTCCGAACCACGACCTCCTGTTCTACCCCAGCGTCGTGCCCCCGGCGATCGGCTGGCTGGTGGTCCTGACAGCGGTCGTGACGTTCATCGTCCTCGCGCGTCGCGCATCGTGGCGCGAACGGCTGCTGGGCGCCTGGTGCGTCGTCCCCCTGCTGTTCTTCGAGATCTGGCCCACGAAGGGGTTCCAGTACCCGATCGTCGTCGCGCCCGCCGTATGCATCCTCGCGGGCGCCGGCGTCGCGCGGCTCGCCGCTCGCCCCGCCATCCGGGTCCGCAAGCTCGAGGTTCCCGGCCGCCGCCTCGCCACCATCCTCGGCGTGGCGATCGCGATCAGCCTCGTCATCCCGTCATACCAGGCCGTGATCCCGTCCTCCAACGGCGAGTTCCTCGCGGGCTCTGGGGGCGTGCCCGGCGGCCGCGAGGCGGGAGGCTGGGTCAAGGAGCATGTGCCGCCGGGTGGACAGTTGCTCGCGATCGGGCCGTCGATGGCCAACATCATCCAGTTCTACGGGAACCGGCGGACGTACGGGCTGTCGGTGAGCACCAACCCGCTCAACCGCAACCCGTCATACGACCCGATGCCGAACGCCGACTCGATGATCCGGTCGAACGCCGTCCAGTACATCGTCTGGGATTCGTACTCCGCGGCTCGCTCCGCGCACTTCTCGGAGACCCTGCTGGACTTCGTCCACCGGTACCACGGCCGCAGCGTCCACACCGAGGCGGTGGAGGTCAGGCACCCGGACGGCGCCGTCGAGGCGCGCCCGGTGATCGTGATCTACGAGGTGCGCCCGTGACGGCCCGGCGTGCTCGCGGCGTCATCGGCGGCGTGGCGCTGTCATTCCTGTTGGTCGGCGGCGTGGGACCGCGGCCGGCGGGCGCCGCCGAGGATCCGCCGACCCGGACGCCGATCAAGCACTTCGTGACGCTGATGCAGGAGAACCACACGTTCGACAACTACTTCGGGACGTACGCGGGTGCGAACGGCATCCCACCGGGCGTGTGCATGCCCGAGGATCCGGAGGTGCAGGGCGGGCCATGCGTCACGCCGTTCCCCATGAACGGCCAGCCGGCGCTCGACCTCGGGCACAGCCGCCTCGCGTTCGACGACCAGTACCGCAACGGCGCCATGGATGGCTTCGTGGCGGCCCAGGGCGGCTCCAGGACCGTCATGGGCTACTACAACGATCAGGACCTGCCGTACTACTACAACATCGCCGACCAGTACGTGCTGTTCGACAACTGGTTCAGCTCGAGCGGGGGCGGCAGTCTCCAGAACCATTTCTACTGGATCGCCGGTGCCCCGGGCGCGGCCGGCGAGTCGATTCCACCCGAGGGCATCGACATCCCGGTCGTGTTCGACCGGCTGCAGGCGGCGGGGATCAGCTGGAAGTTCTACATCCAGAACTACGACCCCACGATCACCTTCCGCGGGCTCGAGGGCGAGGGGGACCGCGCGTCCCAGGTCGTGTGGGCGCCGATCCTCACGATGCCCCGGTACATCGACAACCCGGAGCTGATGTCCCACGTCGTCGACATGGACCAGTTCTATGCCGACCTCGAGGCCGGCACCCTTCCCTCGGTCGCATACCTCGTTCCGTCGGGCGCGAGCGAGCATCCGCCCGGCAGCGTGCGCGCGGGGCAGCGGTTCGTGCAGACGCTGATCAACGCGATCATCCGGAGCCAGTACTGGGGCGACACGGCGTTCACCTGGACCTACGACGACTGGGGCGGCTGGTACGACCACGTCCCGCCGCCGCAGGTCGACCAGTACGGCCTGGGGTTCCGCGTTCCCTCGCTCCTGGTGAGCTCCATGGCGAAGCAGGGCTACATCGACAGCACGCAGCACGAGTTCGCGTCGATCGTGCGCTTCATCACCGACAACTGGAACCTCGCCTCGGTGGGCTCGCGAGATGCGGCGGCGAGCTCGATCGTGGAGGCATTCGCGTTCGACCAGCCGCCGCGGGCGCCGTTCTTCGTGACCACGGACCGGATCCCGCCCGAGGAGCGTGAGCAGCCGAACCGCGCGGTCCTCTACGTCGCATACGGATCGTCGATCGCCTTCGAGCTCCTGTCCATCGCCGGCGCGATCCTTGTCACGCGTCGCCGGTCGCGCCGGGCATCCGTGTCATGAGCCGGGGCGCCGCCCTGCGCGCCGTGATCGTGTTCGTCGTCGCGATCGCGTGGACAGGCATGCTCGCGCCCGTCGTGGCTGCCCGTGCGCCCGTCAGGTTCTGGATGCAGAGCCCGGCAACGGTCCTCTACTCGGTCCGCATCCCGATCACGGCCACCCTCCATACCGCGGGCGGAAAGGGGATCGCCGACGAGCTGATCGAGCTGTCCATCGACGGGCGTTTCGAGGCCCGGACGCGGACAACCAAGCAGGGTGTTGCGACGTTCAGCGTGTCGCGCGACATCAAGGTCGGCAAACACCGGCTGACCGTCCTGTTCGCCGGATCGCGCGCGTACGCGCGCGCGAGGGCGGGCGCCACCATCACCATCGCGGCGCCTACCATCACCGTCGCGACGCTGCCAGCCCGACGTGGCATCGAGTTCGACTTCCATGGCCGGCGGTTCACGACCGGCGCCGATGGCGTCGGCTCGGTCGTGCTCGACGAGCTCCCCGCCCCGGACGACCGTCCGACCATCGTGTCGATCCCGGCCAGGAAGGGGGGCGAGACGGTCTTCACGCGGTGGTGGGGGAATGCCCCCAACCTCACCGCGAGCTTCGACGTCTTCTACGACGTCGCGGTCCGCTACACCGACCGGCTGGGCAATCCGATCGACCCCGCGGCGGTCTCCGGGACGACCATCAGGAGCAGCATCGGCGAGATCATCAAGGTGAACGGGCCCGAGCCGTTCCGGGTGCACGGCGTGCGGGTCGTGTCCCTCGCCGGCGGGCTCGAGGTCAAGGACATCCTCTACGGCGTCGACGACGTGACCATCGAGGGCACGAACGTCGTCAACCGGGCGCAGCAGCGGTTCACACCCCGGCAGGGCGGTGACTGGAACATCAAGGTGCTGTTCTACGACACGTCCGTCACCCTGACCGACGCGTTGCTGGGCATCCCGGTCAAGTCGCACGTGATGCTGGAGTACCCAGGTGGCCGACAGGACTGGTTCGACACCGATTCCTCGGGGACGGTGCGCTTCGGCCCGCTTCCCCGCGGGACGTACAAGCTGACGCCGACCGGGGTCGGGATGACGGTCGTGCGGCCGCTCGCCGTGTCCAGGGACACCGAGGCGAGACTGGCCGTCATCACGTATCTCGACATCGCGTCGGTCGTCCTGCTGGCCGCGTCCGTGGCGATCGGCCTGCTGCTCATCGGCCGACCGAAC
>DASSRG010000325.1:0-2461 GCA_035701885.1 Candidatus Limnocylindrales bacterium | reverse complement strand
CCGACGAGCACGGAGCCGAGCGAGGTGTCCGCGAGATTGACGGTGGCACCGCCGGCGGCCGCCGATGCGGATTCGGACGCGGCCGCGGATTCGGACGCGGCCGGCGATTCGGATGCCGCGGCGGAGCTCGCCGGGGCCTCTGACGGCGCGGCGGCGCTCGCCGCGGGTGAGGCGGCACCACCGCTGCTGCTGCAGGCGGCGAGGATGAGGCTCAACCCCAGGATCGGGGCGGCAACGCTGAGCGTTCGCATGGAGGGCTCCTGTCGAAGGAATGACCGACAGGGAGCGGTACGCCCGCGCGTGCCACCGCGGTTTTCAGTTCCATTCAGATCCCGCGGGCGAGGACGGCGACCCGACCACGAGGCAACGCGACGGCGGCACGAAGAATGAACGCCGGGCGCCGTGGGACGACCAGTAGGATCGGACGGCGCCCCCGATGGGCGCCCGAGGGACGGACCGAGGGTGGAACGCGAGCTCCTTGCGGCGGCCCAGCACGGCGATGAGGCGGCGTTCGTCGACCTCATCCGCCCGCGCAGCAACCGCCTGTTCGCGATCGCCCAGCGGATCCTCCGCGATGTCGACCGGGCCGAGGATGCCCTCCAGGACGCGCTGGTGATCGCCTGGCGCGACCTGCGCGGGCTCCGCGATCCGGACCGGCTCGACGCGTGGCTGACCCGTGTCCTCGTCAACGTGTGCATCAGCCAGGCGACGCGCGAGCGCCGCCGCACCGCCAACCTCCGCGTGCTGCCAGTCGACGGGCCGGCCGCGCCCGACGAGCTGCTCTCGGTCGCCGACCGTGACCTGCTCGACCGCGGCTTCCGGCGCCTGCAACCCGACCAGCGCGCGATTCTCGTGCTCCACCACTTCCTCGGGTACGCGCCGACGGAGATCGCCGAGCACCTCGGCATCCCGCCCGGCACCGCCCGATCCCGCCTGTTCCATGCCCACCGCGCCATGCGGGCCGCCCTGGAGGCGGACGCGCGCGCCGTCCTCGCGGAAGGAGGTCGCTCGGCATGACGAACGACCGTCAGATCGAACGCCTCCTCGACGCGTGGCTCGCGGACGGACCCATGTCGGCTCCCGAACGCGTCATCGACGATGTCGCCGCGCGCATCACCCGTCAGCCCCAGCGGCCGGCGTGGCGCCTCCAGCCCTGGAGGTTTCCCGCCATGTCCTCCCCGCTCAAGCTCATCCTCATCGGCGCGGCGCTGATCGCTGCGCTGGCTGCCGGCGCCGTCCTCGTCGGGGGCGGCAGCCGGGGCGAGGCAATCGTCGTCACGCCGACGGCGGCCCCCGTGCCCACCCCCGTTCCGCCGCCGCTTCCCAACGGAAGCCTGGCGCCGGGGGCCTACACCGCGCATCCACTTCCCGGCTGGAGGTGGACGATCACCGTCCCGGCCGGGTGGATCGGTGCCGATGACTGGTTCGTGTCCTATGACATTGCCCCCGACGTCCACGAGGTCTCGGTGGGCGGCCCCAACGTCAACGCGGGCGTCCCCACGGACTCGTGCGCCGCGGGGAGCACCACGCCGGCCGCGTCGGTGGCCGAGTTCGTCGCGGCCGTCCAGGCGCGCGATGACTGGACCGTCTCCGCGCCGGTCGACGTGACGGTGGGCGGGTATTCGGGCAGCCGCATCGACCTTGAGGTGCCGGCCGGCTCGACCTGTGCGGACGGCAGCAACTACATGGTGTTCGCCAGCCCGGACGGTGGCGGGTACCGAGCCTACGGCCCGTACACCCGGTTCCGCCTCTGGATCCTCGACATCGGTGCCAAGCCCATCGTCATCTTCCGCAACACCTCATCCAACTCGCCTGCCGAGCGAGTCTCCGAGGCCGACGCCATCGTGGAGACGAGCGTCATCATGCCCTGACGGGCTGCGGCCGCACCGACGCCGCGGGACCTCTGGCGACTTCTCGCTAGAGGTTCCCGCGCCGGGCCTGCTCGATCTCGATCGCCTCGAACAGCGCCTTGAAGTTGCCCACGCCGAAGCCGCGCGACCCGTGGCGCTCGATGATCTCGAAGAAGAACGTCGGGCGGTCCTGGATCGGGCGGGTGAAGATCTGGAGGAGGTAGCCCTCCTCGTCGCGGTCGGCCTCGATGCCCAGCTCCTCGAGCGTCGCGATCGGCACGCCGACATCGCCCACGCGCGCGGCGAGGCCCTCGTAGTACGCGTGCGGCATCTTCAGGAACTCGACGCCGTTGTCGCGCAGCGTCCGCACCGTGCCGACGATGTCCTCGGTGCGCAGCGCCACGTGCTGGACGCCGGGCGCCCGGTACCAGTCGAGGAACTCCTGGATCTGGCTCTTCTTCTTGCCCGTGGCGGGCTCGTTGATCGGGAACTTGACGCGCCCGTTGCCGTTGGTCATGACCTTCGACATCAGCGCGCTGAAGTCGGTGTGGATGACGGTGTCGTCGTAGTGGATGAGCTGCGCGAAGCCGAACACGTCGCGGTAGTAGTCG
>DASSRG010000324.1:0-5828 GCA_035701885.1 Candidatus Limnocylindrales bacterium | reverse complement strand
GACGCGCGCCGGTGTCCGGCGACCCTCGCTTGCAGGTCCGTTGCTCCCGGCGGCCTTCTCCGAGTTCGGCCTGGCCCGTTTGACGCCCCCCGAAGGCGTGATTACCATGGCGCGACTCTCGAACTTCAGCGTCCTGCGCCGTTCGTCCGCGGCACCCGGGACCTGGAGTTCTTTTTCATCACCTCGCTGGCGCAGCCAGCCATGTCGGCCGCCCGAAGTCCGGCAGCGCGACCACCCGAAACGGGGTTTCTCCGAGTGAACACGAAGCCCACCTACGTCAGCCGCGACTACCTCGAGAAGCTCCGCGCCGAGCTCGACGAGATGGTGAACGTCCGCCGGTCGGAGGTCGCCCAGCGGATCCACGACGCGAAGGAGCACGGCGACCTGTCCGAGAACGCCGAGTACGAGGACGCGAAGAACGAGCAGGCGTTCGTCGAGGGTCGGATCCAGACCCTCGAGGCGATGATCAAGAACGCCACGCTCATCGACGAGAACACCTCGACCGACCACGTCCAGATCGGCTCGACCGTGAAGGTGAAGAGCGAGGACGGGCCGGAGACCTTCCTCATCGTCGGTTCGGCCGAGGCCAAGCCGTCGCAGGGCCGGATCTCGAACGAGTCGCCCGTCGGTCGAGCGCTCCTGGGCAAGAAGAAGGGCGAGAAGGTCGTGGTCAAGGTCCCCGCGGGGGACTTCTCGTACACGATCGTCGAGATCAGCTAGCAACCTCCCTCCCGGTCTGCCATCGTCGCCGAGGCCGTCGAGGCGCCAACGGCGACGGCTCGCAACAACGGCGGAGGGACCGGACGTGGACTGGGCGGACGAGCTGGCCGCGAGCGTCGATGGCCCGCAGGTCGTCAACGACTCGAAGACACCGTCGGGAACCGTCCACGTCGGCAGTCTCCGCGGCCCCGTCATCCTCGACGTGATCACCCGCGCCCTCCGGGCGCGCGGCCTCGAGACGACGCTCCTCTACGGCGTCGACGACCTCGACCCGATGGACGCCCAGGCGCTGCTCAGCCCCGACGCCATCGAGCGGGAGATGGGCCGTCCGCTCGCCCACGTGCCGGACCCCGCGGGCGACTGCCACGACAGCTATGCGCGTCACTTCGCCGGCATCTTCATCGACACTTTCGCCGGCCTCGGCATCCACCCCGACCGCTACTACTGGATGAGCGACATCTACCCGACCGGGCAGATGGACCCGTTCATCCGCACCGCGCTCGACAAGGCGGCCGTCGTGCGCGACGTCTATCGCCGCGTGGCCAACGTCCAGCACCCCGACCACTGGCTCCCGCTGGGCGTCATCTGCCCGAACTGCGGCAAGGTCGGGACGACGATCGCCTCCGACTGGGACGGCGAGACCGTGGCGGTCGCGTGCAAGCCGGACCTCGTCCAGTGGGCGACCGGCTGCGGCTGGACCGGACGCGTCAGCCCGTTCGGGGGCGCCGCGAAGCTGCCCTGGAACCTGGAGTGGGCCGCACAGTGGAGCCTGTTCGGGGTCACGATCGAGCCGAACGGCAAGGACCTCGCCACGGCGGGTGGCTCACGCGACCGCAGCAACGCGATCTCGCGCGAGGTCTTCGACCGCGAGCCGCCGCTCAACTTCCCGTACGAGTTCCTGAACATCGGCGGGCGCAAGATGTCGACGTCCAAGGGCCGCGGGGCGGCCGCGCACACGATCGGCAGCGTCATCCCGCCCGAGCAGCTGCGGTTCCTGTTCGTCCGCCATCGGCCGGAGAGCGCGCTCGACTTCGATCCCGAGGGCACCGACGCGATCCCGCGCCTGTTCGACGAGTTCGACCGGCTCGCTGCGGCGACGGCCGGCCGCGAGGTGAAGGGCGAGCTGCCGTCGGGCCACGAGTCGATCTTCCGCTACTCGCTGCTCGACCCCGACGCGGACGTCGATGCCGCGGCCGGCCGCTTCCGGCCCGCGTTCGCGCACCTCGCGCTGCTCGTCCAGATCCCGGGGATCGACGTCCGGGCACGGGTCGAGGCCGAGAAGGGGAGCCCGCTCACGGACGACGAAGCCGCCGAGCTCGAGGTGCGGCTGGCGGCCGTGCGCCGCTGGCTCGAGGCGTACGCGCCCGAACGCGCGATCATCGAGATCAAGCGCGACGCGTTGCCCCCGGAGGTGGAGCTCCTCCGCCCCGAGCAGCTCGGCTTCCTGCGCTCGATGACCGACGCCGCCCACGGCGAGGCGCTGTCCAGCGGCGAGCAGTGGCAGGCCGCCATCTTCGCGGTCGCCGAGCAGCACGGGATCGACGCGAAGGCCGCGTTCAACGCCCTGTACTTCGCGTTCCTCGGCCGCCCGAACGGGCCCCGCGCCGGCTGGCTGCTGGCGAGCCTGGAGCGCGACTTCGTCATCCGCCGGCTCACCGAGGCGGGCACGGCAGGGGAGGGCCACGAATGAGCGTCGGCGTGCAGCGGCTCCGCGACGAGCCCGACCGCATCCGCAAGGGGGCCATCGACAAGCGCGAGGACCCCTCGCTCGTGGACCGCGCGATCGAGGTCGACGCCGCGCGTCGTCGCCTCCAGGCCGAGTCCGACCAGCTCAAGGCGGAGCGGAACGCCGCCAGCAAGCAGATCGGCGAGGCGATCCGCGGAGGCGCGACACCCGACGGTCCCGAGGTCGCCGGGCTCAAGGCGCGGAGCACGGCCGCCGGTGAGCGGATCACGGCGATCGATGCCGAGCTCGCGGCGACCGAGCAGGAGCTCGAGGACCTCCTGCTTCGCATCCCGAACCCGGCGGACCCCGAGGTCCCCGTCGGCGGCGAGGAGGCGAACGTCTCCGTCCGCGAGTGGGGCGACCGCCGCGCCCGCGTGGAGACTGCCGGTGACGGATCGACCTGGGAGCGCCGGCCCCACTGGGAGATCGGCGAGGCGCTGCGGATGATCGACAACCCGCGCGGCGCGAAGATCGCGGGCTCGGGCTTCCCGGTCTACACCGGCGCCGGCAGCCGCCTCCAGCGCAGCCTCATCAGCTGGTTCCTCGACGTCCATACGAGCGAGCACGGCTTCACCGAGGTCTGGCCGCCGGCCGTCGTCAACACGGCGAGCGCGACGGGCACCGGGCAGATTCCGGACAAGGAAGACCAGATGTACGTCGTCACCCGCGACGACCTGTACCTGGTCCCCACGGCCGAGGTCCCGGTCACCAACCTGCTGCGCGACGAGATCCTCGAGGCGGACCAGCTTCCGATCCGCTACGCCGCCTACACGCCGTGCTGGCGCCGCGAGGCAGGGGCCGCCGGCAAGGACACCCGCGGCATCCTGCGCGTCCACCAGTTCGACAAGGTGGAGATGGTGCTGTTCGAGAAGCCCGAGGACAGCGCCGAGGCCCTGGAGTGGATGACGGCGCGCGCCGAGGTGCTCCTCCAGCGCCTCGGGCTCCCGTATCGGGTGCTGCTGATGAGCACCGGCGAGATGGGCTTCGTCCAGCGCAAGAAGTACGACCTGGAGGTCTGGGCACCGGGCGTGGAGCGCTGGCTCGAGGTCAGCTCGTGCTCCAACTTCGGCGACTACCAGGCACGCCGGATGGCGATCCGTTACCGCCGCGAGAAGGGGGCGAAGCCCGAGCTCGTCCACACGCTCAACGGCTCCGGCCTCGCGCTGCCGCGGATCGTCGCCTCGATCCTCGAGCACTACCAGGACCCGGACGGCACGGTGACCGTCCCGGAGGTCCTCCGGCCGTACATGGGGACGGCTAGGATTGGGGCGCCGCCGGAGGCCTGAGCGCCGCTCCCTTCCGGCGATCGCTGGAGGGATACGCTGCGATGACCGAACCCACCGGGTCGCCCACGGGCGAGCCCGCGCCGCAGGAGCCGCCCCCGGCATCCGCGGACCAGGCTCCGACCACGCCCGCGCCCGCCTCCGAGACCCCCGGCGCGCCTCCTGCCCCCGCTGCCCCGGCTGCCGCCCCCGCCGCGCCGCCCGCGGCCGTCGCGACGCCGCCCGCGGCCACGCCGATCCCGCCCGCCGCCGACTCGGCCCCGCCGTACTGGCAGTCGGCCCCCGGACCGGAAGGGCCCGCGCCGGGCGTGTACTTCGCCGACTACGGCGCGCGGATCGTCGCCTACATCGTGGACGTCATCCTCATCGGCGTCGTCGTCGGGATCCTCATGTTCGTCGGCATCCTGTTCAGCGGCGGCGGCAACAGCGGCATCGTGTTCACGATCATGGTCGGCTTCTCGATCCTGGTCCCGCTGGTGTACTTCCCGTTCTTCTGGCAGCGCGACGGCCAGACACCCGGCATGGGCGTGTTCGGGATCCGCGTCGTCCGCGACAAGGACGGCGGCAAGGTGGGCTGGGGGAGCGCGATCCTGCGCCTCATCGGGTTCACGATCGACTCGATCATCTTCGGCCTGCCGATCGGCTACCTGTGGGCGTTCGTCGACAAGCGCCGCCGGTGCTGGCACGACCTGATCGGCGGCACCGTCGTCATCAAGGCCTGACGCCGATGACCGCCGGGGAGCGTCTCGCCGCGTTCGGCCTGGCGCTCCCGCCCGGTCACGCGCTCCACGACGTCGGGGAGCGGCCCGACCTGTGGCGGCCGGTGACGAACGTGAACGCGTCGGTATGGCCGGAGTTCATGCTCAACTTCCCGGTCGCGAACGACAACTGGCACCACCTCCCGACCGACTTCGCCGAGTTCCAGCTCGTGCTGCTGGACGAGGCGGGCGACGTCGTGGGCGGCGCCAACAGCGCGCCGCTGCCCTGGGACGGCACCGACGACGGGCTGCCGGCCGGCTGGGACGACCAGTTCCTGCGCAGCGTCCGCGCGCTCGCGTCGCACGAGCCTGCCGGCGCCCTCGGCGCGCTCCAGATCACGGTCCGCCCCGACGCCCAGGGACGCGGCATCAGCGGGCTCATGCTCGCCGCGATGCGGGCGAATGCGCGCGCCCACGGCCTCCCGGCGCTCATCGCGTGCGTCCGGCCGAACCACAAGGAGCGCTATCCGCTCACGCCGATCGAGCGGTACGCGACCTGGACGCGGGAGGACGGCTTGCCGTTCGATCCCTGGATCCGGGTCCACGTCCGGGCCGGTGGCCGGATCGTCCGCCCCTCCCCGGCGTCGATGACGCTCCGCGCGCCGATCGCCGACTGGGCGGCGTGGACCGGGCTGTCGTTTCCCGAGAGCGGCCAGTACCTCCCGAAGGGCGCCGCCGCGCCCGTCGAGGTAGATGTCGAAGCGGGCGAGGGCGTATATCTCGACCCCAACGTGTGGGTGGTCCACCGGGTCGAGTAGCCGCGCGTGTCAGGCCGGTGCGCCAGCCTCCGCCGGGACCGGGGACGGACCCTCGACCAGGGTCCCATCGAGAATCTCCCCGTCCACCATGTGGACGGTGCGCCGAGTCCGCGCGGCGAGGTCCGGGTCGTGGGTCACCATCACGATCGTCCGGCCCTCGTCCACGAGCCGCTGGAACAGCGCGAACACGTCCTCGGCCGTGACCGAGTCGAGGTTGCCCGTCGGCTCGTCCGCGACGACCAGCGGCGGGTCATTGGCGAGCGACCGGGCGATCGCCGCCCGCTGCTGCTGGCCGCCTGACGTCGACGCCGGGAGCTTGGTCGCCTGGTCCGCCAGCCCCACCAGCTCCAGCAGGTGCATCGCCCGCTCCTGCCGTTCGCGGGGGCTCCACAGCCCGGCGAAGTCCATCGGGAGCATCACGTTCTCGACCACGGTGAGCGTCGGCAGCAGCTGGAAGAACTGGAAGATGACGCCGACCGTTCGGCCACGCCACTGCGCGACGCGGCTCTCGGACAGGCCGGTGAGGTTCGTCCCGCCGATCACGACGGAGCCCGCGGTGGGCCGGTCGATGCCGGTGATCATG
>DASSRG010000323.1:0-3504 GCA_035701885.1 Candidatus Limnocylindrales bacterium | reverse complement strand
CGTGTCGCCCGAGCTCGCGCTGCTCGTCATCGCCGTCACCGCGGTGATCCAGGTGGTCGAGAACAACGTCCTCGTGCCCGTGATCATGCGCAACACGATCGGCCTGTCGCCGCTCATCGTGATGCTCGCGCTCCTCGTGGGCGCCGCCGCGGCCGGGATCGTGGGGGCCCTGGTCGCCGTTCCGATCGCGGCGGCGATCGAGGTCGTGCTCGGCCGGCTCCAGGATCGGAGCGTCCCGGTGTCGCAGGAACCCGCGGCTGTCGAGACGCCCGACGAGACGGCCACCGAGCAGCTGCAGCAGGCACTTCCCGACGCGCGCCGCAGCGCGTGACGGCGGCGGCACGCGCCCGGCGAATGCTCTTGCAGCCCCCCACGCGAGGGGCGACGGCGCGGGCGATCTGCGAGTCAGGCGCAACGCAACAGGTGCGGGGCGTGCAATGGACGCGGCGCGTCGAGCCCTACGGTTGACGCTGCCAACAGGTGCACGTCGTCTGCCCGACGGCGAGGCGCCGGAACCCAGGACCTGCGGGCCTGACCGGTTCCCCGAACGTAGCGAGGTACACCACCCATGCGAAAGACCCTGATTGCGATCGTGCTCGGCCTGACGGCCCTCGCGGCCGCCGCGTGCGGCAACAGCGGCAGCGGCAGCAGCGCGGGCACCGACACCGGCGCCAGCGCGGCGCCGCTCGAGAGCCCGAGCGACATGCTCGAGAGCCCGAGCGAGTCGGCAGCCAGCTCGTAAGAGCCCGAGCGATCGAATGCGCCGGAGTCCGCGAGGGCTCCGGCGTTCGCATATCCGGCGATCGAATGGAGGGTGAGGTGAACGACATCACGAGCGGGAGCGATTCCCGCGAGGCGCGGACGCTGGACGATCCGGTCATGGCCTTCGAGCTCGACCGGGAGGTCGCCCAGCTCCGCCAGGAGCCGGGGTACGCGCAGTTCGGCCGCTCATCCAAGACGCTGGGCAAGAGCCGGCACTTCCGGCTGGTCATCACCGCGGCGCGCGCGGGGACCGACCTCGGGGACGACGACACCGAGGCGGCCATGGCGATCCAGGTGCTCGACGGCACGGTCGAGATCGGCCGCTCCGGGGCCGGGATGCGCTTCGGGCCCGGGTCGGCCATCTGGATCGCCGAGGGCGAGGGGTGGGCGATCCGTGTCGAGGAGGACGCGGCGCTGCTGCTGAGCCTCGGCTGGCCGGGCGGCGCGGCAGAGGACAACTGATTCGAACGCTGTCACGAGGAGACCGTCATGAGCGAACGCGAACGCGACGACCACGACCCGTTCCGATCCACGCCGGGTGCCCCGGGCGAGGACGGCACGAAGCCCCAATGGCCGGACGACGCCGGCTCGTACATCGGCCACGAGCCCGAGCGCGCGGCGGACCACCTGCCCGAGCCGCTGCGCGACGATGACGAGCGGGTCGCGGCCCATTCGACGCAGGGCACCGGCGCGGGCCGGCCCGACGAGCGAGGCCAGCCTGAGCGTGAGCCCAGCGGCCACGCCGAGGGACCGGCGGCGGACGACGACACGCTCCGCGAGGCCGGCCAGAACCGGTGACCGAGCGGACGGCACCGTCTCCGTCGATCGCGATCCAGCCCGGCGTCCCGCTGCCGCTGCTGGCGTGGGACGCCCCGCTGTACTGCCACGCGCCGGTCGACGTGGAGTTCGACCCCGGCGCGCTCGGCGACGCCGGCGACGGCGGGGACCGCTGGTGCGAGGAGGGATCCCCGACGGCGTACCTCGCCTCGGACGCGGGGGTCGCGATGGCCGAGCTGGCCCGCCATCACCCGCCGGGCGGGGCGGCGGTCGAGCGGCGGATCATGCGGCTGGAGCCGCGTCCCGGCGCCATCCGGGCGCTCGTCGACCTTCGGGACGAGGCCGTCCTGCGGGCGTTGGGAGCTCCCGTTGACCTCGCGAGATACCTCAACCGCGAGCTGGCGCGCTTCGTGGCCGACGTGGTCCGCGCCGAGGAGCGCCACGCGGGGATGATCGTGCCCTCGATGGCGTTGCTCGATCGACCCGACCGACCCAACGTCGTCCTGTTCGCCGAGCGGGCGAGCGCAGGCGGGCTGCGGGGCCTGTTCGCGGGTTGGGACGAGGTCGCCCGGATCCGGGTCGGCGGACCGTAGAGGGCGATCGGCATCTCTCGAGCCAGTGAGACGTCGTCGGCTGGCCTCGAGCTCGTCGCTCTGCCGCCTCGCACGCCAGGGGTTCGGAGGATGGAGGTAGGCCGCGGGCGACCGCCAGGACGGGCGAAGCGTCACCCGAACGATGCGCGGCCGACGCTCCCCTATTGCGCCCGCCCGCGCATCCGGTCCCGGAAGCGAGCCCAGAACCACTCGCCGCGGGCCAGGTCCTCGAGCCGCTCGAGGTCAACCGCGGCGACCGGGCAGCTGCCATGGGCGAACCGGCCCGTCGACCGCTCCACCGTGCCCACGAACGGCTCGCGGCACCAGGGGCACCAGAGGGCGATCGGCGGGCTGAAGCGGGCAGGATCGGGCGGACGCGC
The DNA here is from genome assembly GCA_035701885.1 of Candidatus Limnocylindrales bacterium. Taxonomy (GTDB): domain Bacteria; phylum Chloroflexota; class Limnocylindria; order Limnocylindrales; family CSP1-4; genus CAIXZV01. The sequence continues at coordinate 992 of DASSRG010000323.1, read as the reverse complement.
GGCCATCAACCTGGACTCCACGGACGGACGGCGCCCGGCCCGCGCACCCAGGGCGCGAGCGACAGCCGTCAGGGCCGGAAGCGTACGGCGCTGCCCGTACCCGTCGCGCTCACGCAGGGTCGCCGGTGGTATCAGCCGCATCGCGCGGCGAGGCCGCCCGTCCGGCCGCGGCGGTCGCACGCACCTCGTCGCGGGCGGTCGCCCGGAGCTCGTCGCGGGCGGTCGCCCGGAGCTCGTCGCGGGCGGTGGCCCGGAGCTCGTCGCGCGCCGCGGTGTACCAGGTCCAGCCGCCCCACGCGAGCGGCACCAGTCCCGCGACCAGCAGCCACGGGCCGAACACGACGGCGGTGAGCGCCAGCGCCGCGCCGAGCCCCAGCGCCAGGGGCGCGAGCGTCTCGCCCGGCAGCCGCCCGAGCGGCGTCTCGAACGGGTTGTCGACACCGCCCGCGCCGCCGCCGGACGCGTCGCGGCCATCGCCCGACGCGACGTCCGATCCGACGATCGGCGCACCGGCGTCGCGCTTCGCGCCGATCGCCACCGCCGCCGGCCGCGACCGGTAGAGCCCGAGGCCGAGCAGCCCGGCGCCCGCCCCGAACCCGCACAGCAGGAACGTGCCCGCGACCTCGTACGAGAGGAACCAGTAGATCGTGCCGAGCACGAGCCCGAACAGGCCCATGAACACGAAGAACCTCGTCTCCTGGGGATGGTCGAGGAGCAGGATGCGGCGGATCACGGACGGACCTCGGGCGTGCCTGTCAGCCCGGCCTCGGCCGCCGCCGCCCGCTCCGCCTCGCGCGCGGCGACCCGAGCGTCGAACACCGGGCGCTCCGACCGCACCGGCGGCAGGGTCCGGAAGTTGTGGTGCCCGGGGGGCGAGTCGGCCCACCACTCGAGCGAGTTCCCCTCCCACGGGTCCGGGCCAGCATCCCGCGGACGCCGGAGCGCCTCGACGACCGCCACCAGGAACACCACCACCGACAGCGCGATCAGGA
>DASSRG010000322.1:0-2202 GCA_035701885.1 Candidatus Limnocylindrales bacterium | reverse complement strand
GCGTTGACGTCGTGCGGCACCTCCCGCCAGCCGGCGGGCTCCAGGCCCTCCGCGCGACAGGCTTCCTCGACCACGCCCCGGAGCCACGGCTCGCGGAGGAAGCACATCGCGACGCCCGCGCCGTCGACTCCGGTGAGGGCGGGATGGAGCGGGAGGAGGAGGCCCGCGCCGTCGCCCGTGACCCCGTCTGCCGCCCACGCGCCGCGATGCGCGACCGCAGCGAGGCCTGCGAGCGCGCGGTCGAGCAGCTCGCGCGACGCGCGCCCTCGAGCGTCCGCGACGAGGCCGATGCCACAGGCGTCGCGCTCGCGGGTCGGGTCGTGGAGTGGCGTGGACACCAGGTGTAACCGCCTTTCGGTCGGTCGTAGGGAACGGGCGAACGAGCTTCCCGCCTGGTGTGGTCTGCGCTAGCGGGCGGAGGCGGGAGAGAAGTCGCCGGCTAGCGCCGTGACGGCGCAGCGATCGCGAACGGGCGAATGCCCGGGCCCGGCTTCGGGGCGACGGGGCTCGCGATCGGCGTCACTCTCCGTACCATCGATGATCGATGGTAGTGGCAGGAGCGGCCGACCGCAAATCCGAAGGTCCGGCGACGGACCTGGACCCGCGGCGGGGTGACTGGACGCTTGGGGTGTTGACAGGCGCACCCCGCGCCAGGCACTCTGCGACGACGATGATGCTCTGCCACGCCGTACCCGTACGTCTTCTCGTACCGCGCCCCGCGGTCGCGACCGGCGTCGGCATCGAGCTCATCGCGATTCTCCCCGTCTAGGGGAGATCGACGCTCACGCGCCCCCGACGGCGCACACGCCGACCGAGACCACACCAGAGGTGCGTCCCGTGGTCGCACCGAGCGAGAGGAGCCTTTCCCGATGACCGTCAGTCCCCCGACCCACCAACCGAGATGACCGCCCGAGACCGCTACGTCGTCGCCTGCCTCGCCGGGCACGGCATCGGGCCCGAGGTGACGGCGGCCGCGAGCCGCGCGCTTGCACGCCTGGGCCGCGAGCACGGCTTCGACGTCGAGGAGCTGCACCCGCCGTTCGATACCGAGGCGCTGACCCGCTCGGGCCACCTGCTGCCACCGACCACGCGTCATGCGACCGGAACCGCCGATGCGGTGCTCGTCGCCGGCGACGCGGCGCCCGCGCTCGAGGGCGTAAAGGCTGCGCTCGACCTTCGGGCAACCGTCACCCGGGTGCTCGACGATGCCGGCGAGGCGATCGCGTTTGCCCCGCTCGACGAGGGTGCCGCGGACTGGACGGTCCAACGCGCGCTCGACACCGCGCGGGCCCGCTCCGGCAGGCTCGTGTCGGTCGGCGTCTCGGCCGGCTGGGCGGTGCGGGTGGAGCGCCATGCCGATCGCCATCCGGGCGTCGAGCTCGAGCACGTGCCGCTGCTCGAGGCGCTGCGCCGGCTCGGCGCCGGCTCGGCCGGCGTCCTCGTCGCGGAGGGCGTGCTCGCCGACACCGTCGCGGCCGCGCCCGGCCTGGGCGGCCGTCGCCGGCTCGTCGCGACCGGCTGGCTCTCGATCGACGGCCCCGGGCTCTTCGCCCCGGTCGGGTCGACGACGAGCGACGATGCTGGACAGGGCGTTGCCGACCCGAGCCCGATGCTGCTTGCGACCGCGCTGATGCTGTCCGAGGGCCTGGGCCGAACAGCAGCCGGCCAGGCGCTCGAGGAGAGCCTGGCGGCAGCGCTCCGCGGCCCGCGACGTCCGGTCGACGTGGCCGCGCCGGGCGTGGCCGCGACGACACGGGAGTTCGTCGACGCTGTGCTCGGGCTTCTGCCGAGCGCGCGGCGTGACACGGAGTTCGCCCTCGGGGTCGGGCCGTGAGGATGACGGGCGGAGACGCGATCCTCCGGGCGCTCGAAGCCGAGGGCGTCGAGGTGATGTTCGGCATCCCCGGCGGCGCGATCATGCCGACGTACGACGCCATCGCCCGCGGCACGACCGTGCGGCACGTCCTCGCCCGGCACGAGCAGGGTGCCGGGCACATGGCGCAGGGCTACGCGCGGGCGTCGGGTCGCGTCGGCGTCGCGATCGCGACCTCAGGGCCTGGAGCGACGAACCTCGTCACGCCGATCGCGGACGCCTGGATGGACTCGACGCCGCTCGTCTGCATCACCGGCCAGGTGCGAACGACCCTGATCGGCACCGACGCGTTCCAGGAGTGCGACATCACCGGGATCACGATGCCGATC
>DASSRG010000321.1:0-9204 GCA_035701885.1 Candidatus Limnocylindrales bacterium | reverse complement strand
AGGCCGCTCACGCGCGACCGGATCCTGGCCGTGATGGCCGAGCTCGGCTTCAGCCCCAGCCCCGCGGCCCGCCGCCTCAGCCTCGGCCGCACGCTCACGATCGGCGTGGTCGTGTCGTTCCTCACCCGGCCCCAGGCCGCGGAGCGGCTGCGCGGCGTCGACGCGATCCTTGCCGACAGCGAGTTCGACCTGGTCATCTACAACGTCGAGTCCGTCCAGAAGGGCGATCACTACCTGAGCACGCTCGCCGGCTCGCAGCGCACCGATGGCCTCCTCGTGATGAGCCTCCCCCCGTCGGACGAGGCCGCGCAGGCGCTTGTTCGCTCGCCCGTCCCCGTGGTGTTCATCGACGTCCACACGCCCTCGGTGGATCAGCTCCCCCGCGTGATCGGTGACGACGTGGCCGGGGGCGCCCTCGCGGCGCGGCACCTCCTCGACCTCGGGCACCGGGACATCGCGTTCATCGGCGACGCCGTCGCGGACCCGTTCGGCTTCACCTCGAGCCGGGACCGGGAGCGTGGATTCCGCGAGGCACTGGCCGAGGCGGGCGTCACGATCCCGATCGAATGGATCGGCCACGGGGCGCATGGCCGCTACGAAGCCCGCGAGCTCGCGCGCCGGATCCTCGACCGACGGCCTCGCCCGACGGCGATCTTCACGGCGAGCGACACCCAGGCACTGGGCGTCATCGCGGCCGCCCGCGAGATCGGGCTGCACGTGCCCGACGACCTCTCCGTGATCGGCTACGACGACATCGAGGCGGCCGACTACGTCGGCCTCACCACCATCCGCCAGCAGCTGTTCGAGTCCGGGCGCCGGGGTGCGGAGCTGCTGCTGGCCGAGATCGAACGTCGGTCCGGGTCGGCGGCCGTCGCGGAGCTGAACCCGGAGCTGGTGATCCGTGTGACCACGGGGCCGCCAAAGGAGGGCCGTGGGTGAGGACAACGCGCTGATCGGCAACCCAAGGGCAAGCACACAGGAGGAGCGTCCATCGTGAGCAACGAGTTCCACCACCGTCGCATCCCACGCCGCCTGGCCGGTCTCGCGGTCGCGGCGCTCATCGCGGCAGCATGCGCAACACCCGGCGCCGTCGCGCCGTCAGCCAGCCCCTCCGCTGCCGCGCCGTCCGAGGCCGCTCCGTCCGCGTCCGAGGCTGCGCCCTCGGCGAGCGCAGAGGCGACCGGCCCCGACTGCGGCACGGATCCCGTGACGCTCAACGCCTACTTCGAGACGGGCTTCGACCTCCCGTTCAAGCTGTCCGAGGAGTTCACGAAGCAGTACCCCAACGTCACCTGGGACATCAAGCAGGACCAGTTCACCAACCTCATGACGGCGACGCCGAGGCTGCTGTCCGGCGACAACCCGCCCGACCTGATCCGGCTCCCGTCGATGGTCTCGCTGGTGAAGGACGGCCTGCTCAAGAACCTCGACGACTACGTCACCGCCTTCGGCTGGGACAAGTTCCCCGCGGCGCAGCTCGCCCAGAACCGGGTCGCCGAGGACGGCACGCGGGGCTCCGGCTCGCTCTATGCGGCCGGGCTCAACTACAGCCTCACCGGCGTGTTCTACAGCAAGAAGCTCGCCGAGCAGATCGGGATGACCCAGCCGCCGGCGACGGTCGAGGAGTTCGAGGCGCTGCTGGCCAAGGCCAAGGACGCCGGCCTCCTGCCGATCATGGCCTGGAACGCGACCGCGAGCGGCGGCGGCCTCGCCTTCCCGCTCCAGAACCTGATGGCGGCCTACGGCCCGACGGAGCCGATCAACGACTGGATCTTCCAGAAGCCGGGCGCGACCATCGACACGCCCACCAACCTCACCGCCGCGCAGCACCTCCAGCAGTGGGTCGAGTCGGGCTACTTCCCGAAGGATGTCAACGCCATCGAGTACACGGACGCGAACTCGCGCTTCGGCAAGGGCGAGGGCGTGTTCATGTTCAACGGCGACTGGCAGAACGCGGTCTACGACAAGGACCAGCCCGAGGGCGTCGGCTTCTTCGTCTTCCCGCCCGCGGAATCCGGCGGCAAGGTCGCGGCGATGTCCGCACCGCTGACGTACGGCATCGCGGCCAACGCCAGGAACGCGGACTGCGCGGCGTTCTTCCTCAACTGGGTCGCGACCAACGACAAGGCACGCGAGATCGACGTCGCCATCGGCGGCTCGAACCCCGGCGGCCCGCCGGACCTCCCGGTCCCGCAGGGTGCGCCCGGGTCGGTGACCAACGAGACCCTCGCCGCCGGCGCGGACGTCTCGAAGGACAACGGCGCGATGGACTTCATCGCCAACGCCACCGGCTCCATCTTCGCCCAGGGCTGGACGCCCGAGCTCCAGAAGATGGTCGGCGGCAAGCAGGACGCCGCCGGGCTCCTGAAGGCCGTCCAGGCCGAGTACGAGAAGGAGCTCTCCCGGTGAATCACGCCGCCGGCGGCGCGGATCCGGCGCACGCGATCGCTCGATCGCAGGCGTCGGCCGCCGGCCGGCGGCGCGGTCGGCGGGTCCCCCTCGCGGGGATCCGCCGGCAGACCCTGGTCGGCTGGCTGTTCGTCCTGCCGGCCCTCGTCATGTACGCGCTGTTCGTGCTGCAGCCGCTGCTGCTCACGTTCCAGTACTCGCTCTACCGATGGGACGGCGTGGGACCGGCCGACTGGGTCGGGCTGTCGAACTACGTGACCGTCCTCACCGAGCCCAAGCTGGTGGAGACCCTGTTCAACGCGTTCCGCCTGGTCGTGTTCTACAGCTTCATCCCGGTGGGCCTGGGCCTGATCAGCGCGAGCGTGGTCCACCGCGTCGCCCACGGACGGCTGGGGACCGTGTCCCGGACAGTGCTGTTCCTTCCCCAGGTCATCCCGCTCGTCGCGGCCGGGATCATCTGGGGCCGCCTGCTGTCGCTGTCGGGTCTCGTGAACCAGGGCCTGACCGCGATCGGCCTCGGCGACATCACCCGCGCGTGGCTGGGTGACTTCGACACCGCCCTGCCCGCCGTCGGGATCATCGGGATCTGGGTCCTGCTCGGGTTCTGCACCGTGCTGCTGCTGACCGGCATGACGAAGATCGACGCGGCGCTCTACGAGTCGGCGCGCATGGACGGCGCCGGCTGGTGGTCCGAGTTCCGGGCGATCACGCTGCCCAGCCTGCGCTACGAGATCGGCGTCTGTCTCACGGTGACGATCATCGCGGCGCTCGCCGCCTTCGACATCGTGTACGTGTCGACCGGTGGCGGACCCGGCAACGCAACGTCCGTGCCCGGCATCCAGATCTACATCCTCGCCTTCCTGGAGCGCCAGGTCGGGCTCGCCTCGGCGCTGGCCGTGGTGCTCATGCTCCTCGTCCTGATCGTCATCCTGCCCATCCAGCGGCTGACCCGCGGAGAGGCGCGATGAGGGTCGCTCGCAGCGAGCTGTATCTCGGCCGCGCGTTCCTGATCGTCCTGATGGCGATCGTCATCCTGCCGTTCCTGAGCATCTTCACGACCGCCCTCTATCCGTCGGGCAGTGTCCCGGTCGGGCTGTCGTGGCCCGCCGACCCGCAGTGGGGCAACTTCGTCGAGGCGTTCCGGGTCGCAAACATGGGCGCGCTGCTGTTCTCGAGCGTATGGATCGTGCTCGCGGTCGTCCCCGTCTCCCTCGTCATCTCCACGATGGCGGGCTTCGGCATCGGGCTGCTGCGGATCCGCGGATCCGGGTGGCTCCTGCTGCTGTTCGTGTTCGGCCTCACGCTGCCGTTCGAAGGGATCATCACGCCGCTGTACTTCCTGTCGCGGCAGCTGGGAATCCTCAACACCCGGCTCGCGATCGTGCTTCCGCTGATCGGGCTGTTCATGCCGTTCGCGGTGTTCTGGATGCGGGCCCACTTCGTCAACATGCCGAACGAGATCACCGAGGCAGCACGCGTCGACGGGGCGAGCACGTGGGACCTGTTCTGGCGGATCCACGTGCCGCTGGCGAGAGCGCCGATCGCGTCCCTCGGCATCCTCATGGCGGTGTGGGCGTGGAACCAGTTCCTCCTCGCGCTCGTGCTGGTCGAGGACCCGACGCAACGCACGATGGCGGGCGCGCTGGGTGCGTTCCAGGGCCACTACGCGACGGACATCCCGCTCCTGTCCGCGGGGACGGTGCTGATCCTGCTGCCGACCCTCCTCGTGTTCATCGTGTTCCAGCGCCAGGTGATCACGGCCCTGCTCCAGGGATCGGTGAAGGGATGACCGCGGGTATCCCGGTCGGCGACGCCGTCGTCGCGCGCCTCGACGACGGACGCGTGGTTCGCGGGTTCGCCGAGGAGGGCTTCGGCGGCGTCATCGATGAGTTCGTCGCGAACTTCGAGCAGCGCTCGGACCTCGGCGCCGGCTGCGCGGTATACGCGGACGATCGGCCGCTGGTGGACGTGTGGGGCGGAATCGCAGACCGCCGGCACGGGGCGCCGTGGACGCACGACACGGCCGCCGTGATCTTCTCGTGCACCAAGGGGCTGCTCGCGCTGTGCGCGTACTCGCTCGTGCAGGATGGCGTCCTCGACCTGGACGCGCCGATCGCGAACTGCTGGCCCGAGTTCGCGGCCAACGGCAAGGCGTCGATCACGCTCCGTGACGCGATGGCGCACCGGTCGGGCCTCGCGGCGCTCGACACCGACCTCTCCCGGGCGGACGTCCTCGCCTGGACGCCGGTGACCCGGGCGATCGAGGCACAGCGCCCGCACCACCGACCCGAGGAGGGGCACCTGTACCACGCGATGACGTACGGCTGGATCGTCGGCGAGGTGATCCGCCGGGTGAGCGGGATGACGCCGGGGACGTTCTTCGCGCACCGGTTTGCGGAGCCGCTGGTCCTCCGGACGTGGATCGGCGTGCCCGGTGACGCGCGCGCCGACGTCGCGCGGATGGAGGTCCCGCTGCCGGACGAGGACTCCGACGAGGCGCGCGAGGCCAGCCGCCTCGCCGCCGGGCATCCGATCGTGGAGCGCAGCCTGTCGATGGGCGGTGCCTTCGGGTTCCCGGTGCAGGACGGCGAGGTGACGTTCAACGACCCCGCGATCCAGGCGGCCGAGGTCCCGGGCGCGAACGGGGTGAGCAGCGCCGCGTCGCTCGCGCGCCTGTACGCGGCGTGCGTGCGAGCCTCGGACGGCATGCCCGCTCCCCTGCTGAGCCCCGGGAGCATCTCGGACGCGCTGCGCGTGCGGTCCGCGGGCCCCCAGCTGTCCGGGCTGCCCGATGACGGCGCGCGTTGGGGGACGGGCTTCCAGCTGTCGTCCCCGCCGACCCAGCCGATGCTCGGGGCCCGCAGCTTCGGACACGCGGGGGCCGGCGGCCAGCTCGCCTTCGCCGACGCGGATCGCGGCGTCGGCTTCGCGTACCTCAGCAACCAGATGGGCGGCTACGGCGACGCGCGGGCACGGTCGCTCACCGAGGCCCTCCGCGACGCCCTCCGCGTCTGACACGATCACCCCATGCCGCCGCGTCCGACCGTCGACCCACGTCCCCAGCTCCTGACCTACCCCGACTCGCTCGGGGGCAGCCTTGCGGCGATCGGCGACCTCCTCGACGGGCCGCTCGACGGCCTCTTCCGTGGGGTCCACGTGCTGCCGCCGTTCCCGTCATCGGCTGATCGCGGCTTCGCGCCGGTCACCTACGCGGAGATCGACCCGCGGTTCGGGAGCTGGGCCGACATCGAGCGCCTCGGCCGGCGCCACGACGTCCTGCTCGACCTCATGATCAACCACATCTCGAGGCAGAGCGCGGAATTCCAGGACTTCGTCCGGCACGGGCGCCGCTCGCCGTCCGCGGACCTGTTCATCACCCTGGACAAGGTCTGGCCCGGTGGCGAACCGGACCCGCGCGACGTCGCCCGGATCTTCCTGCGCAAGCCCGACGCGCCGTTCTCGACCGTGCGAATCGAGGAGACCGGCCGCGAGGAGCGCGTCTGGACCTCGTTCGGCACCGCGGACTGGTCGGAGCAGATCGACCTGGACGTGACGTCGGCCGCGACCCAGGTCCTGATCACGGGGTGGCTCGAGTCGTTCGCGGCTCGCGGCGTGCGGATCGTGCGGCTCGACGCCGTCGGCTACGTCGTCAAGAAGCCGGGCACCAGCTGCTTCATGGTCGAGCCCGACGTCTACGCGTTCCTGGACTGGATCTCCGACGTCGCGGGAGCGCTCGGGCTCGTGATCCTGCCCGAGGTCCACGACGTCTACCCGACGCACCGCCGGCTGTCCGCCCATGGCTTCTGGACCTACGACTTCGTGCTGCCAGGGCTCCTCCTGCACACGTTCCTGACCGGCCGGCCCACGAGGCTCGCGGAGCACCTCGCGGGGTCGCCCGCGCGCCAGTTCACGACCCTCGACTGCCACGACGGGATCCCCGTCCGGCCCGACCTCGACGGCGTGCTCGATGCGGACGAGATGCGCGCACTGGCCGGCCAGGTCACCAACGGCGGCGGCAACGTGAACCGGATCCTGTCGGCTGCGCACGCGGGCGAGGTGGACATCCACCAGCTCAACGCCACGTACTACTCGGCGGTGGACGGCGACGACGAGCGATACGTCGCCGCCCGCGCCATCCAGCTGTTCGCACGCGGGGTGCCGCAGGTCTACTACGTCGGGCTGCTCGCCGGCGCGAACGACCTCGCGGCCGTCGAGCGCACGGGCGAGGGGCGGGCGATCAACCGTCACGACTACGCGCGGCCGGAGGTCGAGGCCGCCCTGGCCCGTCCAGTCGTACGGCGGGTCATCGAGCTGATCCGGCTCAGGAACACCCACCCGGCGTTCGACGGCTCGTTGCGCGTGGAGGCGCCAGGCGAGCGAGCGATCGCGCTGCGCTGGACCAACGGCGAGCACGAGATCGCCCTCGACGTGGACTTCGGCGCGGGGCGGGCGAGCCTCGCCGAGGTGGGGGTGGAGCGGCAGATCGCCGCCTGGCGCCCCTGACCCTCGCGGAGACGCGAGGGCAGGACGGGGTGTGGGATCATCCGCCACGAACGAAGGCGTCCGCGTCGCGGACGAGGAGGTCGCGGATGACGTCGACGATCCTGGGTGTCGCCGGGATCGCCCTGGGGACCGCGGTGGCCGCATATGGCACCCGCGGCTTCTATCTCCTCCTCCCCGTCTGGGCCGCGGTCGCGGGGTTCCTGGCCGGCACCGAGCTCGTCTCGCAGCTGTTCGGCGACGTGCTGTTCGGGACGCTGCTGGGGCTGCTCGCGGGTGTCGGCCTCGGGATCGTGTTCGCGGTGGTCGCGACGCTCCTGTACACGATCGCCGTGCTGATCCTCGCCGTCAGCGTCGGCTACGGGATCGGGAGCGGGCTGCTCGTGGCGCTCGGGCTCGAGCCCGGGCTGCTCACGGCGGCCGGCGGCGCCCTCGCCGGCGCGGCGCTGGGGATCCTCGCGGTCGTCGCGGATGCGCCGCGGCTGCTCATCGCGGCGCTCACCGCGTGGGGCGGCGTGGCGGTCGCGCTCGTCGGCGGACTCGTCCTCGTCGGGCTGCTCGAGCCGGCGGGGCTCCGGGGCGTCGGGCCGGTGGGCGCGCTTCGCGGCGATCCCTTCGCGATGGCCGCGTGGCTCGTGGGCGGCGGCGTGGCGTTCGCGTTCCAGTGGCTCGAGACGGCCCGCCTCGCCGACGAGCGGATGGACGGGGTGCCCGCGTGAGCGACGAGCGGCCCGGCGAAGCCGCCACGCCCGGCGAACCCGTGAGGCCCGGCGAGCTCGAGATGCCGGGCGAGCCGCCGCTGAGCGACGAGGACCTGCTCACCAAGACGGCGGCGTTCCCGCCGGAGCAGCGTCCCACGCCGACGACGGACGAACGCCGCCGGACCCGCCGCCAGACGGTCATCCGCACCGTCCTCGTCCTCGCCTACCTGTATGTCGTCTTCGGCATCCTCCTGCCGCGGGTCGTCGACTACCGCGCGGTGCTCGACGCATTCCGCGAGACGCCTGCGCAGTGGCTGGTCGTGGTGTTCGCTGTCGGGATCGCGACCTGGGTCGCCGAGGGCCTCGCGATCAACGCGGTCCTGCCGGAGCTCGGCGTGACGCGGGCGGTGGTCACCTGGCTGTCGATGACCGCGGTCGGCTCCACGGTTCCCGGTCCGATCAAGATGGCGTTCGGCTTCCGGTTGTTCCGCACCTGGGGCATCAGCGTCGACCGCGCGGCGCTCGGCCTCACGATCAACGGCCTCGCGGCGCAGGCGAGCAAGCTCATCCTGCCCGCCCTGGCCGTCCTGATCCTGACCATCGGCGGCGCGATCCCCGGCTGGGGGTTCCTGCTCGCGGTCCTGATCGCGACGCCGGTCGCCCTGGGCGTTCTCGTCGGCGTCTGGATCATGCGCTCGGAGCGGTTCGCGCGGCAGGTGGGCGCGTTCGCCACCCGGGCGACGGATGCCGTCGCGCGCCGGATGCACCGCCCGGAGCCGGAGGACCTGACCGGACGGCTGATGGGCTTCCGCGAGGCGGCGAAGGACATGATCCTCTCGCGGCTTGCGCCGATCACGTTCACCCAGCTGTTCGCCCGGACGATGGGGTTCGTGCTGCTGACGATCTCGCTGCGAGCCGTCGGGGTGCCCGCGGAGGTGCTGCCGGTCGACGTGATCCTCGCGGTCTACGCGGCAGTGATGACGATCACCCTCCTGCCGATCGCGCCCGGCGGGGCCGGCCTCCCCGAGCTGCTGTACATCAGCTTCTTCACGAAGTACCTGGGCAGCGACTCGTGGGACGACCTTGTCGCCGCCGGCGTCATGCTGTACCGCGGGATGTCGTGGTTCCTGCCGATCCCGGTCGGCTACCTGGCGCTGTTCCTGCAGCGCCAGCGCGAGAAGCGCGAGGCCCGGGCGGCGATGGAGCACGCGACCGGCTGACCGGCGCCGCTCGGTGCGCCGTCACGTGTGGTGCAGGAACCTGCCGACGATCGAGTCGCGTGGTGCCGCCCGCTCCGCCGGCGTGACCCGGTGCGTCCGCACTCGTCGCGCCGCCTCGCCCACGACGGCGATCGCGATGACCCCTGCGAGCAGCGCCACGGCCTGGTCGAGCGTCGCGATCCCGCCCAGCGCGACGAGCAGGGTCGTCGCGGCCGCGGGCGGGTGGGAGGCGCGGGTCATCGACCCGATGACCAGCGTGAGCGCGATGGCCAGGGTCGCCGCGAGGACTCTCGCGGCCACCAGCACGTGGTCGCCCATGACCGTCGGGGCCGCCCACGCCCCGAACGCCGTGACGGCGAGGGCACCCGCCAGCA
>DASSRG010000320.1:0-3829 GCA_035701885.1 Candidatus Limnocylindrales bacterium | reverse complement strand
CCCGGCCTCACGTTCGACGAGCTCGTCGAGGAGATCGACATCGGCGGCCCATCGATGGTCCGGGCGGCCGCCAAGAACCACGCGAACGTCGCGATCGTCACCTCGCCCGGGCGCTACGCGGCGATCCTCGAGGCGCTCGACACCCACGGTGAGGTGCCGCTTGCCCTGCGGAGCGCGCTGGCCGTGGAGGCCTACCGGCACACGGCCGCGTACGACGCCCGGATCGCGGCGGAGCTGCCGGGCCGGATGGCCGCGGCCGGCATCGATCTCCCGCCCGACCCCGGCCTCCCCGGCGCCGAGGACCCGTATCCCCCGGTGCTCACCGTGTCGTTCGAGAAGGTCGACACCCTTCGCTACGGCGAGAACCCGCACCAGCCGGCGGCCCGGTACCGGCGCACCGACCGCGAGGCGGGCCCGTCCGACGGCCCGTTCGCCGCGGGCGAGCCGCCGCTCCAGGGCAAGGCGCTGAGCTACAACAACGTCCTCGACGCGTCGGCCGCGGCCGCGCTCGCCCGGCTCCTCCGCGGCCCGGCCGTCGTCATCGTCAAGCACACCAACCCGTGCGGTGCGGCCGAGCGCGAGACGCTGCTCGACGCATGGGACGCGGCGCTCGCCGGTGACCCCGTCAGCGCGTTCGGCGGGGTCGTGGCGGTCACGGGGACCGTCGACCGCGCGCTCGCGGAGCGGCTCACGTCGATCTTCCTCGAGGTCGTCGTCGCGCCCGCGTTCGACGACGCCGCGCGCGACGTCCTGGCGACGAAGCCGAACCTCCGCCTCGTCGTGGACGCAGGGCTCGACGGATCGGCCGCCCCGGCGGTCACGGATCCTCTCGGCTCGTTCCGCACGGCCGGCGGCGCGGTCCTCGTCACGGCGCCGGACACCATCCCCGACGACGCGAGCTCCTGGATGGTCGTCACGAAACGTGCCCCCACGGACCGCGAGCGGGCCGACCTCGATCTCGCCTGGCGACTCTGCCGCGGCGTGGTCTCGAACGCGATCCTGCTCGTCCGCGACGGCATGCTGGTCGGCCTCGGCAGCGGCCAGGTCAGCCGCGTCGATGCGTGCCGCGGCGCCGTCGAGAAGGCGCGCCAGTTCCAGGGCGAGGCGGGCGCGACGGGCGCGGTCGCCGCGAGCGACGCCTTCTTCCCGTTTCCGGACGGCCCGCGCGTGTTGCTCGACGCCGGCGTTACCGCGATCGTCCAGCCCGGCGGCTCGATGCGCGACGCGGAGGTCCTCGCGGACGTGGACGCGGCCGGCGCGGCCATGGTCGTGACGGGGACCCGCCACTTCCGCCACTGACCGGTATTGACCTCCCCGTCGCGAGGCGCATGATCCCGGCACGTACGAGAGGGCGCCCGTGAGCAACGAGGACATCGTCCGCCGCTACTGCACGGCGGTGGCGACGCGCGACTACGCCGCGGCCGAGGCGCTGCGCCACCGCGACTGGGTGTGCGAGTGGCCCCAGAGCGGGGAGCGGGTCACGACGAGCGAGAACATGCGCGCGATCATCGACTCGTACCCGGGCGGCCCGTGGGAGGCGCACGAGCGGCGGCTCCGCGGCAGCGAGGACCAGTATGTCGTGTCGCCGTCGGGCACCCTCATCGCCGTCGCTGGCGGCGGCGAGACCTGGACCGCCGAGTGGTCGAACCTCTACCCGGGCGACCGCGAGTACCTCGTCATCGACATCATCCAGCTCAAGGACGGCCGCGTCCTTCGCGAGACGACCTACTGGGCGGAGCCGTTCGAGCCGCCCGAGTGGCGGCGCCGGTGGGTCGAGCTGGAGCCGCGCGCGTGACGCTGGTCGACGCGCCCGGGGTGACCATCGGGACGGCGGACCTGGACCTCGACGATCTGGTGGCCATTGCCCACGGCGCACCCGTCGCGCTCGACGACGACGCGTGGGCGACGATCGACGCCAGCAGGGCGATCGTCGACGCGGTCGTGGACGGGCCGGACCTCGTCTACGGGCTCAACACCGGGCTCGGGCACCAGCGGGACGTCGCGCTTCAGCGCGACTCCCTGCGCCGGATCCAGGCGCTCGTCGTGCGGGTCCACGAGGGCGGCGTCGGGGATCCGCTCCCGACCGTCGTCGTGCGAGGGGCGATGGCCGCGCGGCTCAACGGGATCGCGCGTGGCGGGTCGGGCGCAAGCCGGCCCGTCGCCCAGGGCCTCGTGGCGCTGCTCAACGCACGGGTCCATCCTGTGGTGCCACAGACGGGATCGGTCGGCGCCTCCGACCTGATGCACATGGCGGCCATCGGGCAGGTGCTCATCGGGCACGGCCACGCGGAGGTGGACGGCGACGTGCTGCCGGGCGCCGCCGCGCTCGCGCGCGCCGGGCTCGCACCGATCGAGCTCGAGCCGAAGGACGGGTTGTCGATCATCTCGGCGAACGGCGTCGCGATCGGGCATGCCGCGCTGCTCGTCGAACGCGCCGAGCGGCTCGCGGAAGCGGCGGACCTCGTGCTCGCGGCGTCGCTCGAGGCGACCCGCGGCAACCCCTCGATGCTCGACGACGCGGTCCTGTCCGCCAAGCCCGTTCCCGGCCAGCTCGCCGCCGGACGTTCGGTCCGCCGATTCCTCGCCGGCAGCCGGCTGTTCGAGCCGGGCGGCCCGCAGTCGGTCCAGGATCCGCTCTCGTTCCGCGTCGGGCCGCAGGTCCACGGCGCGTTCCGGGAGTTCGCGGCGCTCCTGCGCTCCGCGGCGCAGCTCGAGCTCAACGCCCGGGACGACAACCCGCTCGTGGACGTGGCAGCCGGCCGGATGCTCAGCAACGGCAACTTCCACCCGATGGTGCTCGCGCTGGCCCTCGACGCACTGCGTCCGGCGGCCGCCCACGTCGGCATCCTGTCCGACCGCCGGATGGACCACCTGTGGAGCGCGGTGGCCGACGTGTTCTCCAGCGAGGAGATGATGGTGCGGCTGATCGACGGCGGCGGTGGCCTGACGCGGTACGCGGCGGCTGCCCTCGTCTCCCAGCTCCGCCACGCGGCGAACCCGGTGACCCTCGACGTCCCCTCGCTGGACATGGGCGTCGAGGACCACTCGACCAACGCCCCCCTCGCGGCCGACCTGACCGCCCGCGCCCTCGACCTCCTCGAGGGCATCCTCGCGGCCGAGCTCCAGCTGGCGCGGCTGGCTGCCGGCGTCCAGGTCGCGGGGGGCGGCGTCGCGCCCGCCGTCGGCGCAGCGTTCGAGGCTGTCGAGGCGGTCACCTCGCAGCTCGCCTCGGCGCCATCCTCCGCAGCCGTCCACGGCGCGATCGCGGGCGCGCTGTGCGGCGACATCGTCGTTCGCGCCCGCGCCGCGATCCCGTCCGCCTGAAGCCGCTTGCTACCATCGGCCGGCGATGTCCGACCGCCAGCGCTTCTACCTGACCACCGCGATCGCGTACGCGAACAACGCGCCGGGCCTGCACACCGTGTACGAGGTCATCGGGGCCGATGTGATCGCGCGCTGGCACCGGATGCTGGGCGACGAGACCCGGTTTCTGACCGGCACGGACGAGCACAGCGTCAACATCGCCCAGAACGCGGCGGCCGAGGGCCGGAGCCCCCGCGACTACGTCGACGAGAAGGTGGCCCTGTTCCGCGCCGCCGAGGACGCGCTGCTGATCAGCCCGGACCGGTTCATCAGGACCACGGACCCGGACCACTACCGTTCGGCGCAGGAGATGGTCCGCCGCGCCTACGACAACGGCGACATCTACCTCGACACGTACGAGGGCTGGTACTGCCCGAACGAGGGGTTCCGCAACACCTCGGACCTGCTCGAGACCGCCAGCGGGATGAAGTGCCCGAACCACCCGAACGCCGAGCTCCAGTGGCTC
>DASSRG010000319.1:0-5056 GCA_035701885.1 Candidatus Limnocylindrales bacterium | reverse complement strand
GGGGACGGAGATCGGCCGGCTGCTCGTGTTCCAGGCCGCATGGCTCAAGAACCAGGGGCTGCGCAACACCCGCGAGACGTCGCTCGCGAAGTGGCACGCGACGGACCACTCGGTGCAGGCCGCGCTCGACGCGATCCAGATCCACGGCGCGAACGGCTACTCGAACGAGTTCCCGGTCGAGCGCTACCTCCGCAACTCGAAGGCCGCCGTGATCTACGAGGGGACGAGCCAGCTCCACACGCTGATCCAGGCCGACTACGCGCTGGGCTACCGGCACGATCGGCCGCTCCGCTGCGAGCCGCAGCCGGCCCAGGGGTTCGAGCGCCCGCGCGGCTGAACCTCACCGAGCACCGCATTGCCCGTGCCGAGCTCGTCGCTCGCCAGTTAGTCAAAGGACGAGTGATCGTCAGCTGCGGGTAGGCGGATCGCAACCTTCGCCCGCCATCGGTCTCGCAGGTGACTGGCTGACAGCGCATGGTTGCGGTTTCCGCGGCTCGACCAATCGTGAGGCCGGTCGCGCTGACGTGCAGTCGTGCTTTGACTGGATGTCCGGAATGCGTCGGCTCGTCGGCTCGAGCGAGATCACGCTGGCGGAGGTCAGCGTCAGCTGGCGAGGTGGGCGACCTCGGCGGTCATGCGGCGGGCGATGCTGGAGACGATCCGCAGGAGCGTCGCGAGGAACACGGTAGCCGTCGCCGGGTCGTCGCGGGCGAGTGCGTCGAACGCGTCGGTCGTGAGCACGTACGCCTCGACCTCGGAATCGCAGTAGACGTCCGCCGTCCGGCGTTCGCGGCCGAGGAACGCGAGCTCGCCGACGAGCTGGCCGGCTTCGAGCGTCGCGAGCCGCCGTGCGTCGTGCTGTCCGACCGGGACCCACACCGAGAGCCGGCCGCCGGTGATCAGGAACAGCTCCTCGGCAGGGTCGCCGTGGCGCACCAGCGCCTCGCCCTCGTGGAGCTGACGGCGATCCATCACCCGCCGCAGGCAGTCGACGACGCCCTCGCCGAGCCCGGCGAACGCCGGGTGCGCCTCCAGGGGGACGTGGACGCGTGACGGACGCGCGGCTGCCGCCGTCCCGCGGTCGCGCGCCAGCACGACGTCCTCGGCCCACTCGACCGCGAGGTCCAGCTCCGCGAACCGTCGCGGCGGCGCCAGGCGGAGTCGCGCGAGTGCGTCGTCCACGAGTGCGAGCGCATCGCCGTGCGGGTTCGCTCCGCTCCACGCCACCGCCGCCCCGCGCGCCCCGAGCGCCGCGACGAGGTCGGCGAGCAGCCCCGCGACCGACGTGTCGATCCGCTCGACGCGGCGGAGGTCGACAACCACCGCGTCCGCGGCTCCGTCCTTCGGGAGCGCCACCCGCGCGAGCGTCTCGACGGCGACGAAGCCGAGACTGCCCTGGAGCTCGATCACCAGGGACCGGTCGCCGTCGATCGTGATCCGCTCGCGTTCGTGGGCGCCGCGCGCCCGCTTGGACGGCAGCGCCGCGACGCTTGCCCGGGTCCGCACCGCGGACGGCGGGCGCGCGCCGCGGACCAGGTGGAGGTCGAGCTCGCGGGCGAGGTCGCGGCAGACCGCCACGCCCCGGACGCTGTTGCCCCGCGAGTCCAGCGGCGGGGACCACACGCCGATCCCCAGCTGGCCCGGCAGCACGGCGAAGATCCCGCCCGAGACGCCGCTCTTCGCCGGCAGCCCGACCTCGTACATCCACTCGCCCGCGCCGTCGTACATGCCGCACGTCGCCATGACGGAGAGCGTGTCCCGGACGGTCGCGTCGGACGCCGCCATCTCACCGGTGAGCGGGTGGCGCCCGCCGTTCGCGAGCGTGGCGGCGATGAGGGCGAGGTCGCGCGCCGTGACCGCCACCGAGCAGACGCGGAAGTACGCGTCCACGACGCTGTCCGGGTCATCGGTGATCGCGCCGGTCCCACGGAGGAGGTGGGCGATGGCGCGGTTCCGGTGTCCGGTGTCGCGCTCCGAGGCGTAGACGTCGTCGTCGAGGCCGAGCTGCCGGCCCGCGAACCGGCTGAGCGACGCGACGAGCGAGTCGAGGCGCGACGGTCCGGCGCCGGCCGCGTCCGGCACCAGGCCGACGGCCGTGATCGCGCCGGCGTTGACCATCGGATTGAGCGGCATCCCCGTTCCCGCCCCGAGCGAGATGGCGTTGAAGGCGTCACCCGTCGGCTCCACGCCGATCCTCGCCCGGACCGCCGCGGCGCCGAGCAGGTCGAGGATCGCCGCATAGGTCAGCGGCTTGGCCATCGACTGGATGGTGAACGGCACCCGCGTGTCGCCGATCTCGTAGACGGCGCCATCGACCGTCGCGATGACGATGCCGAACGACGTCGGGTCGGCACGGGCGAGCTCCGGGATGTACGTCGCGACGGTGCCCCTCTCGTCGAGGCGGTGACGGTCGTGGACGCGGCGGAGGAAGGCCAGGACGGGGGAGTCCGCGGGTGGCACGGGCTCGAGCGCCGCGTCGGTCGGCACCAGTGGCCCGGGGCGTACCGGCGAGGTGGCCGCGGTCTCCCAGGCCTGCACCATTCGCACTCCTTCGTCTCGCCGCCCGTGTGTGACCGTCCGGACGACGATGTGTGGATGCTCGGGGCGTGCGCCCGCACGGGACAAGTAGCGGGAGGGTGTCGATATGATCCCGGCGCAGATGACGACCGCCGTGGCTCCCGAACCCGCGACCGGTGCGACGCCGGGGCTCGCGACCCCCGAGCCCGAAGGCTGGTCGGTCGGGCGCCTCGCAACGCTGGCGGCGTTGGCCGAGACCATCGTGCGGGGCGACGCGCCGCGACGCGCCCGCCTGGCGGCCGCCGCTCTCGACCTCGCGGCGGACCCCGCCCAGGTCCGCCAGCTGAAGCTGGTCCTGACGGCCTTCGAGTCGCGGGCCGCGAACCTGCTGCTCACGGGGCGGCCCGTCCGGTTCTCCGAGCTCGACCAGCCCGCGCGCGAGGCGTACCTCCTCGCCTGGGCGACCTCGCGCATCCCCCAGCGCCGAACGGCGTACCAGGGGCTGAAGCGGCTGCTCGCGTTCCTCGCCTACGCGGACCCGGGCGAGACGGGCACGAACCCGCGCCTGACCGCGATCGGGTACGACGTCGCGCCCGAACCGGTGACCGCAGACCCGACACCGGTCCGGCCGCTCGATCTTGCGTCGCTCGCGTCCGCGTCGGCGGCCGGGTCGCCCATCGTCCTCGAGGCGGACGTGGTGGTAGTCGGGTCGGGGGCCGGCGGCGGCGTGGTCGCGGCGGACATCGCGCACGCCGGACGCTCGGTCGTCGTCCTCGAGGCGGGGTCGTTCGTCCCCGAGCCCGAGATGCCCACCGATGAGCTCACCGCCTTCGACCGCCTGTACCTGAACCACGGGTTCAACGTGTCGTGGGACGCATCGGTCATGACGCTGGCCGGCGCGGGCGTCGGCGGCGGGACGCTCGTCAACTGGATGACGTGCATCGCGCCGCCCGCCTCGACGCGCCACCACTGGGCGGCAGCCCACGGCCTGCACGACTTCGACACGCCGCAGCTCGACGCGGACCTGGCTGCGCTCTCGGCGGAGATCGGCGTGTCGGATTCGCCGAACATCCCGCCCAAGGACGAGCTCATCCTCCGCGGCTGCACGATGCTCCGCCAGGAGGTCGGCACGATCCGGCGCAACGGGATCGACTGCGGCGACTGCGGCCGGTGCGGGTTCGGCTGCCGGCGGGGCGCGAAGCAGTCCGGGATCCGCGTCCACCTCGCCGAGGCGTGGTGCCACGGGGCGCGGATCGTGCCCGACGCGCCGGTGGAGCGTGTGCTCGTCGAGGCCGGCCACGCGACCGGAGTCGAGGCGACCGTGACGATCGACGGCGTGCGGCGCCGGCTCGTCGTCCGGGCGCCCCAGGTCGTCCTGGCCGCCGGCGCGCTCCGGACGCCGATCGTCCTCGAGCGATCGGGCATCGACCACCCTGCCACGGGCCGAAACCTCCGGCTGCACCCGGTGGGCGTCATCGGCGCGTTCCTGGACGAGGACGTGACGATGTGGCGCGGGACGATGCAGGCAGCGCGTGCGCTCCACCACCTCGACCTCGACGGCGACGGCATCGGCGACGGGCCGAACGACGCACCGAGCGGGTTCATCGTCGAGTCCGCGCCGGGCACCCCAGGGCTCATCGCGCTCGTCTTCCCGTGGGAGGGCCGCGACGCGTTCGAGGGCCTGATGGGGCGGATCCGCCACGTCGCGCCACTGATCGGGATCGTGCGCGAGCGGGGGTCAGGCTCGATCCGGCTGTCGCGCGCCGGACGGCCGCGGATCGACTACACGGTGTCGCCCGAGGACCGCGCGACGCTCGGCGGGATGCTGGCCGAGGCGGCGGCGATCGCGTGGGAGGGTGGCTCGCGCGAGATGGTCGCGGTCGGGACGCCCCCTCGCTGGTTCCGCGCCCAACGGGACGGGGACGAGCGCGCGTTCGGGTCCTGGCGGGCGAGCCTGCGGACGTTCCCCTTCGAGCCCAACCGCGGGACGGTCGTGTCCGCGCACCAGATGGGTTCGGCGCGGGCGGGTGACGATGCCGCGCGCCACGCGGCGGATCCCGCGGGGAGGCTCCGGGCCGCGGACGCGCGCGCCGGCCGTGAGCGCGTCATCCGCGGGCTGTACGTGGGCGACGCCTCGGCGTTTCCGAGCGCGCTCGGCGTGAACCCGATGCTGACGACGATGGCGTGGGCCCGCCACGTCGCGCGCACCGTTCTCGCCGAGAGGGTGAGCGCGGTGGGCTAGGTCGCCTGGCGGGCCGCCTCGGGAAGGGGAGCGCCGGGCTCGGAGTCCGCCTCCGCCGTCGATGTGCGCGAGACGCGGCCCCGCCCGGTCACGATCAGCGCGACCGCGGCGACGATCACGACGCCCGCGATGACCGTCCGCGGCGTGAGCGGCTCCGACAGGACGAGCCAGCCGAGGATCACGGCGACGACCGGGTTGACGTAGGCGTACGTGGCGACGCGCTGGATCGGGGCGACGCCGATGAGCCAGGCATACGTGGTGTAGCCGATGAGGCTGCCGGCGACGATGAGGTAGCCG
>DASSRG010000318.1:0-2884 GCA_035701885.1 Candidatus Limnocylindrales bacterium | reverse complement strand
GGTCATCGGCCCGCCGCCCTCGCGGCTGATGTCGCCGACGACGATGCGCGGCGCATCCGGATGTGCGGCCCGGTAGGCGGCGGCGACCGAGACGATGGTGCGGATCGTGTGCTCCGTGCCGTACAGGCGCTTCGGGGCGTTCGGCACGCTGTCCGTGACGGGATTCCATGTGACCCAGTCAGGACCCTGGAGCGGGAGCTGCGTCCCGTCGGCGAGGCTGCCGGACCACGGCAGGCCGCTCGAGACGCCGTGGTGCCAGGCAATCGTCGGCGCCGCCTTCGCCTTTGCGGCCGCCTCGCCCCGCCTGGATGCTGCCGTCTCCCGCCCGGGCGGCGGACCGATCGTCGCGCCCTCCGCCACCGGAACGCCGGTGTCGATCCTGAACGACAGCGAGGGCGGATCATCGAGCAGGACGGAGGACTCGGGCCCCGATCCGCTCCTGAGCGCCGCGAGCGCGAGCACGACCGCAGGCGACAGCGCAACGGCCGTGGTCCTTGCCCGGCGCAGATGGCGGCGCCGCTCCCACGCAGCGCGGCGGACACGCGACGCGACCAGCCCCGGCGGAGGCGCGAGGCTCGGGATCGCGGCAGGGCCGATCCCGGCGAAGGCCGGGGCCGCCGCCGCCTCGCGGAACCAGAGCATCTCCGCCTCGAGCCACACCTCGCCGCGTCGCCAGCTCATGGAACCTCTCCGTTCGCAGATACCTCGCCGTCTCCTCCCGGGAGCTACGAGGTCGACTTGCCGATCTCGTGGTGCCAGGGACGCCACCAGCGAGTCAGGCCTGCGTGGTCGATCCCACCCTCGCGCGCCGTGACGAGGACGTCCCTGTGCGTCGGCTGCCCCAGCCGCTCGTGCGTCCACACGACGACCGCGTCGTTGCCGTCGAAGTAGCAGAAGACCCGCCCGCCGGGCTTGTCGGGGCCGTGCATCCAGGCGTGCTCCCCGCCCCACGAGAACGCGTTGCACTTGCCTGTGTCGCGGCGGATGTCCTCGCGGCCGCGCAGCGCGGAGGCGTAGGCCGCCGCGAGCGTTGATGCGTTCGGGTACGAGGAGATCTCCCAGCGATCGGGCATCCCGCTCGCGGGCAGGCAGACCGCCGTCTGGAGGGCCGACGGTTCCGGGACGCTCTGGAGCCGGCAGTCCTTCCAGAGGGTGGCGGGGACGATCGCGCCGAGCCCGTCGGTCGCCGCGAGCGTGGCGGTTCCGGGCAGCGCGGCTCCGCTCGGTACCGCGGGTGACGCGCTTCCCCCGTCCGTGTGGTCGCCGGTCGTCAGGTAGACGACCCCCGCCGCGGTGAGCGCGGCGAGGCCGACCACCCCCAGGGCGAGCTTCCAGCCGAACTGGCGCGCCGGCTTCCCGAAGAACATCAGCACCCACCGGTTCGTGGACGGGGCGTCCTGCTCCGAGTAGACCTGCAGGATGTGGATCGGCTCGCTGATGTTCTTGAGGTGCACGCGCCCACGGTCGCTGAACGTGAGCCCCTCCATTCGCCCGGCGAGGCGGTAGGTGGCCTCGGTGACGATCACCTCGCCCCCGTGCGCGCGTGCGCAGAGACGGGCTGCGACGTTCAGCGCGGCACCCCGGAAGCTCCCGTCCTCGAGCGCGGCGGCCTCGCCGGAATCGATGCCCATTCCCACACGGAGCGGCAGCTCGTGGTCGAGATGCGCCTCCTCGTCGAACCGCGCCTGGAGGGCGACCGCGCACCGGATCGCCTGACGCGCGGAGGCGAACACGGCGAGCGCCTCGTCGCCGCGGATCTCGACCACCTTGCCCCCGTGCGTCTCGACGTCGTCGGTGACGAGCTCGACGAACTGGGCGGTCAGCCCTGCGGCAGCCTCGGCACCGAACTCGTCCGTGTATCGCGAGTAGCCCCGGATGTCGGCGATGAGGAACGTATGTATGCCTGCCTGGGCAGCGCTCATGGGCCGAGTATGAACCCTTCCTCGTGCGGATCCGTACGGATTGCCACACCAGGTATGTAACGGTCGCCACACGTGGGCCGCGCAGAGCGACACACCAGCCCCCGATGGGCGGGTCGCCTCCCGTGGTCGTCGCGCTTGCGAGGGCTAGAGTCGCGGGCCCGCGGGTGACCTGGAGATCTCCTCCACCAGCTCGCCGACCGTCTTCTCCTTCGCCTCGAGCGCGACATCCGCCTGTGCGAGCACGCCAACGAGCCTGTTGTCCTCGTCCACGACGGGGAGACGCCTGACCTGCTCGCTCGCCATCTTCTTGAGAGCGTTCGCCAAGTCGTCGTCGGCGTACACGGTGACGAGCTCGCGGCTCGCGACCTCGCGCACCGGCATGCCACGCGGGTCCTTGCCCTTCGCGACTGCGCGGATGACGATGTCTCGGTCGGTGATCATCCCGGCCAGCTGATCCCCCTCGAGGATGGGCAAGGAGCCGATGTCCTCGCTCTCCATGAGCTGCGCCACCTCGGAGATCGGAGTCTCCAATGTCACGCACCGCGGGCGATCGGTCATGACCTCACGGACCTTGGTTCCCATGACTCCTCCCATCTGCGTTTTCGTGCCCTTGCGAACGGCGAACCCCTCGGGGCCCGAAGCGGAACGGACCCCGCTCTCCCGAGACAGGCTCTAGCGTCGGGAATATCCGACGCCTCCGAACAGCACCAACACGATCAAGACGATGATCAAGATCCATACCCAGGCCGCCATGCGCTTACCTCCCTCGTCGTCACTCGCGAGGTACCCCGCCGGAGGCGCAATCAATCGTGATCCACGAGCTCCGGCGCGTCGCGGGTTCACGGCTCCGGGTCACTTTCGTACACGACCCGGCGCGACCGGCGCGACGGAGGCTGCGATCAGGCCTCGTGCGGCGCCTGGCTGGGCCGACGAGCCGTGTCGCGGCCGTGGTCGAGCTCGAG
>DASSRG010000317.1:0-20769 GCA_035701885.1 Candidatus Limnocylindrales bacterium | reverse complement strand
TCCCTCCACGACGACGGCGAACGCGTGGGAGACGACGATGGGCCTCGAGAAGGACGACGTGGTGGCGGTCACGCTGTCCGACGGAACCCAGTCGTGGGATCTCTCCGAGGTGGTGGTGCCGCCACCCCCGACGGCGTGGCTCCCGATGCAGGAGCTGATCTACGTGTCCATCGCGCTCACCGCGGGGACGGCATGGTGGGTGGCCAAGCGGACCACCCGAGCCTGGCGACGACCCGTGGCCACCCCGGCCTGATCCCGGGACGCCACACGAGGGAAGGGGAAGGACCTTGGCAGCGACAAGCGAACCGCGCGAGGGCTTCATGGAGAAGCTCAACGGCCGCTGGCACGAGCGGGCCCTGTGGATCTACCTCGCGATCGTGATCGTGCACTGGATGGAGCACCTGTTCCAGGCGGCCCAGATCTGGATCCTGAACATGCCCCGTCCCGAGGCCCTCGGCGCCCTCGGCTACCTGTGGCCATGGCTCGTCAAGTCCGAGGTCATGCACTGGACCTATGCGGTGCTGATGTTCATCGGTCTCGTCCTGCTACGCCCGGGGTTCCACGGCTCGGCGAAGACGTGGTGGACGGTGTCGCTCGCCATCCAGACGTGGCACCTGCTCGAGCACACGCTGCTCCAGCTGCAGGCAATCGCCGGCCAGAACCTCTTCGGGTCGCCGGTCCCCACCAGCATCCTCCAGCAGTTCGTCCCGCGTCCGGAGCTGCACCTGCTGTACAACCTCGCCGTGTTCATCCCGATGGTGATCGCGATGTACAAGCACACGAGGCCGAGCCAGGCGTCGGTGAACCAGTGCACGTGCGCGACGCCGTCGATGGCCGTCGGGCAGCCAGGGCTGACGGGAGCCTGATTCCCGATCGTCACAGGGCGTGCCCGCCAGGAACCGGGCACGCCGTCTACCTCCCGGCGGGCGTCACGGTCCAGTCGGGGTGCCCCGGCATCGGCGGGGTCTTCTCGCCGTAGACCCAGTCGCCCAGGAACGGGATCACGCTCGGGTAAGCCTCGACGACGAGCGGCACAACTCGGTGGCGGCCGCTCACGCCGGCGCCTCACCCGCGAGTCGTCGAGGCGCAGTCGACGGTCACCGCTGCTGCGCGCCGGCGATCGCGTCGGACGGATACCCGGCGGTGTAGAGCCAGGCCTCGAAGAACTCGTCCAGGTCCTGGTGCGAGATCGTCTCCGCAAGGGCGATGAACTCCGGGGTCGTCACGGTCTGGCCGGCCTTGGTGCGGGTCCATGTCTGCAGGATCCGGAAGAACGCTGTGTCACCGACGCGCAATCGCAGGGCGTGGAGCGTGAGCGCCCCTCGGTCGTACACCTGGCCATCGAACAGGTCGTCCGTCCCCGGGTCGCCGATGGCGAGTTGCCACCAATCGTCATCGGGAGCGATGCTGGTCACGAGGTCGTCGAAGTAGTCCTGCGGGGCACTACCCCCCTCGTGCTCAGACCACAGCCACTCGGCGTACACGGCGAACCCCTCGTTGAGCCACAGGTCCTGCCAGCGCGCCAGGCGCAGGCTGTTCCCGAACCACTGGTGCGCCAACTCGTGGATGACCGCGGACGCTGCGACCGCCGGATCCTTGAAGTAGACGCGGGCGTACACCGGACGCGTCTGCGTTTCGATCGCGAAGGCCAACTCGCCGTCGTCGACGATCGCGCCCGCGGTCTTGAACGGATAGGGCCCGAACTCGTCCGACAGGAAGGTGAGGATCTCGGGCTCCCGGGCGAACGTCTGCGAGGCGATCGTGCCCACCGACTCCGGGAGGGCATCCTGCCCGACGGTCGTCCAGTCGGTCGTGTTGCCGGGGCTGCCGTCCGGTGGACCTGAGACCGTCCATCCATCGAGCGGATCACCATCGTCCTCGAACGAGGTGGTGCCCTGACCGGTCGAGACGACGACGTCGTCGATCGCCATGACACCGTGGCTGTACGCGTCGCTCATGTACGTCAGGGAGACCTCCACCGACCGGCCGCCGTAGGCACGTAGATCGACATTCCACCGCTCAGCGTCCTGGCTCGCGCCGGTGGCCGCATGCCATTCGCCGGTCGTCCCGTGCGGGTCGCATACAGGGTCGAGCTCGTCGGACGGGTCGTCACTGAACGTCTGGTAGTGGGCGAGGAACGGGTGCACATCGCCGAAGCCGTTCTCCCAGAGGCAGAAGAGGCCGGGGTCGTCCGATGTGATCTCGCTGCCGGTGTCGTCGTACGCCGGCAGCGTCGTCCAGTCGTCTGCGCCGACGGTGTGGATCTCGACGAAGAAGAAGTCCCAGCTGGACTCGATGTCGCGGCCAGTGTCGAAGGCGAGCGTGCCACCGCTTGCCGGGACGTCGATGACGTGGGTGAGGCGTTTGTACGCCGACCGGGCCGCGGTGCCGGAGTACGCCGCCTTCGTGCCGTCCCTGATCGTGAAGGCCTTGACGAACAGGTCGGGGTCGATCGCATCCAGCATCTTCAGGCCACGGGCGTTGTGGGTTGAGATCTCGAACTCGCCGATCGCCACCGCCACCTGGTACGACGCCATCGGGTCCGTCGCGTTCCAGGTCCATGTGGTCCAGCCGCCCGCACTGGAGGTCTTCCCGGGGACGCCGTTCGCTACCGCCTGGAGCCCGGCCGGCACGGTGATCTCGAAGGAGTACGACGCGGCGTCGGTCGGATGGTCGTTGACGGGGAACCAGGTCGCGGCCGAATGCGGCTCCCCGACGATCACCACCCCGTCCTCGCTCGGCACGACGCCGTACATCCCCAAGGCCAGGCTGACGAGCGGGGAGGGAACGCCCGAATACCGCACGACCGTGGTGAACGACGACGCGTTTCGAATCCCTTCAGCGGGCGTGATGATCAACTCCTGGCCGGACCTCGAGAACGCGGCGGTCTTCCTGTTGACCGTGATCGAACGCACATCGAGACCGTTCAGGTCCAGATCGAACGAGGACAGGTTCTGCGTGGCCACCGCGGTGATCGTCGCCACGCTGTCGATCTTCCCGGTCGCTGGCTCGAACGTGAACGCCAGGTCGTAGTGGGCGACGTCGTAGCCGCCGTTCCCGTCGAGCGGGAAGTACGGATCGCCGGCACCAGCGCTCCCCGGCGTGAACACGGGTGGACGCGGCTTCGGGGCTGCCGATCCCGGTCCGCCTGCGAGCGCCGCCGTCGGCGCAACGATCACCAGGATCGCGGCGATCGCCGCGATCGTTCGAACCCGCATCGCAAGCCTCCCGTCCGAAAGTCCGCTGGGCTGACAGTCGCTATCGCCTGTCCACGTCGCGGGAATTCTCCTGAGCGGCGTCCGGGCCGACATCTGTCGTTCGACCGATATGGTGGTCGCTTGAGCGACGAAGGCCTGCGTGCGCCGGCTCCGGAGCGATGGGACGCTTGCTGATGGCCGCCACCGGAAGCTCTACGCGAACCGGTGCGCCGACTGGGCAAGACCTCGACGAAGCGAGCCGTGACGTGGCTCCCGGAGCTGTGCGGAACGTGGAGGGGGACTGACCCTCCTGCCGAGGGGCCCACATGCTCCACGCCATCTACGAGTGGGATCACCGTCGCAGGGAGGAACGTCGTGTCGGTGAGACACCGACCGCGAGCTGGCGGTCGTGGCGGCAGTGCTGGCCACCGGGTCGGAGAAGGCCGCCGCCCACCGCCTCGGGCTGTCGCACTCGACCGTGAAGCACCACATGGCGAATGCCAGGACCCGGGCGGGCGTTGCGACGACCGCGCAGCTCGTCTGGATCCTTGGCCCCCGGCTGCCCGAGCCCGTCAGCCGTGACGGGTCGGCCGGTAGATGAGCTCCTGGGTGTGGCCGTCGAGGGTCCGGCTCTCGATGAGCTCGAGGTCGAAGTCGGCGGCGCCCTCGAAGACTGGGCGCGTTCCGGTCTGACCCGAGATGACGGGGAAGACCGTGAGCTGCACTCGGTCGACAAGTCCGGCGGCCATGAGCGCCCGATTCATCGACAGGCTGCCGTGCGAGCGCAGCGGGAAGGTCGACGCCTGCTTGAGCCGGGCAACGACGTCGATCGCATCGCCCCGCACCAGGGTCGCGTCGCGCCAATCGAGCGGTCCTTCAAGGGTCGTCGAGACGACCGTCGTCGGCAGGTTCCTCAGCGCGTCGTTGACCGGGTCGACGTCCTTCAGGAAGCCGGTGCGCGGGCCGATGGACTGCATGAACATCCGCATGGTGTTGGCGCCGAGGATGAGCCGCTGCGGCTCGCGGTAGAGCGCGAGTCGGCGGTCGAGGAACTCCGGTCCCTCCTTGCCCCAGTAGCCGCCCCAGTCGCCTTCCGGGCCGTAGGAGGCGTAGCCATCGAGGGTCGAGAGGACGTCGAACGTGTAGAGAGCGGTCAAGACGGCCTCCTTGCGTCTTCGGTTTGATCCGCGTGGCGTTGGCCCGGCGGGCCCGATAGGACGGTGGGGACGTACGCGGGCAGCTGGAGGCCCCCGTCGAACGTCCGGCTCGCGACGATCTCGAGGGCGACGTCGGGGTAGCCGTCGTAGATCCGGTCGGTACCTGTCCGTCCCGTGATCACCGGGAACACGACGACCCGGAAGCGGTCCACCAGGCCGGCCTCGAGGAGCGAGCGGCACAGGGTGAGCCTGCCAAGGGTGCGCATCGGCGTCGATCCGTCCCGCTTCATGGCCCGGACGGCGTCGACTGGACCCGCCCGGACGTGCCGGGTATTCGGCAGCGCGAGGGGCTCCCCGAGGGTCGACGAGAACACGACCTTGGAGGCATTCGCGAGTTCACATGGCGCGCCCGACAGGATTCGAACCTGCGACCTTCGGCTCCGGAGGCCGACGCTCTATCCACTGAGCTACAGGCGCGCGAGGGACGCATGATACCCGGTCGTCGCGCAATCCCTCGTCGCGCTGGAACCGCCGCCCTGTTGCGTGCGGCAGGACGGGCGCCGAGGCAACCACTATCGTTCGCCGCATGACTGACCAGCGGATCGAGTTCGACTTCGAGCTGGAGTTCACGAACGGCGGCGGCCTGTCGGGGACCGCCTTCCGGCTGGACGTTCCCAGCGCCGACGTGTCCGACGACTGGCTCGCCGACGCGCTGGTGCGCGACCTGCGGCTGCTCATGGTCGGCCCGGTGCGGATCTCCAACCGGCGGGTCATCGAGGAGCCGCACAAGCGCGGCCTCGCGGGCGACGGCGAGCGAGCGCGGGACGCCCACCCGCAGCGGCGCCTCGTCGATCTCAGCCACCCGATCGAGGAGGGGATGACGACCTATCGGGGCCTCCCCGAGCCGCAGATCCGGCCGTTCCTCACTCGCGAAGGGAGCGTCGGCAAGTACGCGCCGGGTGTGACGTTCGCCATCGACGTCATCGAGATGTGCGGCAACACCGGCACCTACATCGACAGCCCGTTTCACCGCCACGCCGACGGCCCGGACCTCGCGGGCCTGCCGCTCGAGCGGCTCGTGGACGTGCCGGCGATCCGCGTCGACGTGACCGGTTCGTCCTCGCCGGGCGTGACCGCCCGCCAGCTCGCGCCGTACGACGTGCGCGACCGGGCGGTGATCGTCCACACGGGCTTCTCGCGCCACTGGGGCACCGACGCCTACTTCAGCGGCAACCCGTTCCTGACCGCGGACGCCGTCGACCACCTGGTCGTCGGCGGCGCCGCGCTCGTCGGCATCGACTCGGTGAACATCGACGCGATGGACGACGCCGCCCGGCCCGCCCACTCGAACCTGCTCGCCGCGGGGATCCCGATCGTGGAGCACCTCACCGGGCTGGAGCAGCTGCCGGTCGACGGGTTCACGTTCACCGCGCTGCCGGCTCCGTTCCGCGGCACCGGCACGTTCCCGATCCGCGCGGTCGCCACGATCCCGGCGGACTGAACTCAGGCCAAGGTCACGCGCTCGAACGGCGCCGCGCGCGCCGCGCCGCCGCCAGCGCCTCGAACGGCTCGAGCGACCGAGGGTCGGCGAGCGCGTCCTTTGAGGCGGCGGTGTCCGGGTCCTGGCCGAGCAGGATCCGCTTGACCGGCACCTCGAGCTTCTTGCCCGACAGCGTGCGTGGGATTGCGGGCACCGCGTGGATGGCGTCCGGCACGTGGCGTGGCGAGAGCTGGCCACGGAGGGCCGCACGGATGGACGCCGCGAGCGCGTCATCGACCGAGGCGCCGTCGCGGGGAACGACGAACAGCAGCAGCTCCCCGGGACCCCCGGCGTCGTCTTCGAGATGGACCACGAGCGAGTCGGCGACGCCCGGCACCGCCTCCACGATCGAGTAGAACTCGGCGGTCCCCAGGCGCACGCCGCCGCGGTTGAGCGTCGCGTCGGAGCGGCCGCTGACGATGCACGAGCCGCGCTCGGTGATCGTGAGCCAGTCACCGTGGTGCCACACGCCGGGGTAGCGGTCGAAGTACGCGGCGCGCATCCGGGAGCCGTCGTCGTCACCCCACAGCGCGACCGGCATCGATGGCATCGGGGCGGTGATCACGAGCTCGCCCTGGACGCCGATGCGCGGCCGCCCCTCGTCGTCGAACGCCTCGACCCGAGCGCCGAGCATCCGGCAGCTGATCTCGCCCGCCCACACCGGGACGAGCGGCGATGGCCCGAGGAACCCGGTGCACAGGTCCGTCCCGCCGCTCAGCGAGCCGACGGGAATTCCGGCCTTGACGGAATCCGCGACCCAGTGGAAACCGGTCGCCGGGAGCGGCGCGCCGGTGGAGCCGACGCCGCGCAACGGCCCGAGGTCAAGCTGCGGGTCCGACCCGGGCGCGAGCCCGCCCGCGCGACACGCCATCAGGAACGGCGCGCTCACGCCGAGGTACGTCAGCCGCTCCTCGGACGCGAGCCGCCACAGCGTCCCGAGGTCCGGCCAGGCGGGGTTGCCGTCGAACAGGACGACGGAGGAGCCGACGGCGAGCCCCGACACGAGGTAGTTCCACATCATCCAACCGGTGGTCGTGAACCAGCAGAACCGGTCATCCGGCCCCAGGTCCGTGTGGAGCGCGAGTGCCTTCCAGTGCTCGAGGAGGATGCCGCCGGTCCCGTGGACGATCGGCTTGGGGAGGCCGGTCGTGCCCGATGAGTAGAGGACGTAGAGCGGGTGGTCGAAGGGGACGCGATCGAAGGCCGGCGACGCGGCCGAGTCAGCCCGGAGGAGCGCGGACCACGCAGTCGAGCCCGGCACCGCGCCGACCGCGCCGGCCTCGTCCCGCAAGTACGGAACGAGCACGACCGCCTCGACGGTCGGCAGGGCCGCTCGGATCGCGGCCACCTCGGCGGTGCGATCCATGTCGCGGTCGCCGTAGCGATAGCCGTCGATGGTGAGCAGGACCCGCGGCTCGATCTGCGCGAACCGGTCTACGACCGCGCGGACGCCGAACTCCGGCGCGCACGACGACCACACCGCGCCCAGCGACGCCGTCGCAAGGAACGCGACGACGGTCTCCGGGATGTTCGGGAGGAACGCCGCGACCCGGTCCCCACGCCGGACGCCGAGCGCCGCCAGCCCCGCCGCGCACCGCGCGACGGCGTCCCGCAGCTCGTCCGCCGTTAGCGACATGCGCTCGCGGGTCTGCGACACGCCGACCAGGACCTCGTCGGACCCCGCCCTCCCGGGCAACGCGAGCGCGTGCTCGGCGTAGCTCAGCCGCGTCCCCGGGAACCACCGGGCTCCCGGCATGCGGGCGTCCGCAAGGGCCTGCGCCCGGGCGCCCGCCTGGGTGTCGAACGCGATGCCGGCGTGGTCGACCAGCGCCCGCCAGAACGCCCCCGGGTCCTCGACGGACCACCGCCACGCGGTGTCGTAGTCGTCGAGCTGGACGCCGCGCTCGCGGCCCAGCCAGTCCAGGAACCGGCCCATCCGGGTCCGTTCCCGTGCATCGGACGGGGGTGCCCAGAGCACCGGGGGAACGTGGGCCGGATCGACGTCGACGGGCGTCACGCCGCCACGGTAGCGCAGCGTGGAGCGGCGGTTAAAGACCGAGGCGGCTCCCGAAGGAGCCGCCTCGTTGCTGTCCCGGTGAGGTATCCGCCGTGAGGCAGACACTTCTGCCACGCGTCAGGATCATCTATCGCGTCGGCTTGACCGACTACCCTAACCCTACCTACCCATGATCCTGCCGCTGGGGCAGCGGTGGCTGACTGGCAGCAACAAAAGACTACCGCCCGGCTCTGGATTGGGGAAGCGGTTTATCCAGATTTACGGTGAAAAACTCTTAACGTTCGTGACGTCACGTCGGAACGTCCCGAAGCGTCGCGCGCGGCCGGTCTTGCGTCAGCCTTGCGCCGTCAGTCCTCGAGGATCGTGACCGTCTTCATCGCGACCGGGTCATTCGGCAGGTCGCGCGCGTTGCGGGGCGCATTCGCGATCTGGTCGACGATGTCCAGGCCCTTCGTGACCTGCCCGAAGATCGTGTAGTTCTTCGGCAGCCGGCCGGTCAGGTCCTGGTGGCAGATGAAGAACTGCGACCCGTTGGTGTTCGGGCCGGCGTTCGCCATCGCCAGCGCCCCGCGGGTGTAGTCGCCCGCGAACGGCTCGTCGTCGAACTTGTAGCCGGGGCCGCCGGTGCCCACCTGGCCGGCGTTGAGCGACGCCTTCTTGCCGTGCTGCCCGTCACCGCCCTGGATCACGAAGCCCGGGATCACGCGGTGGAAGATGACGTCGTCGTAGTAGCCCTTCTGCGCGAGGTCGACGAAGTTGCCGGCGGCCTTCGGGGCGCTGTCGGTGAACAGGTCGGCCTCGATGTCGCCGAGCTCGGTGCTGATGATGGCGCGGGTCATGGGCATGCCTCCTAGGGGGTCGAGACGGTCACGGTGTTCATGACGACCGGCTCGTCGGGCAGGTCGTTCTGGTTGCGGGGGGCGTTGACGATCGTGTCGACGACGTCCATGCCGGACGTCACGTTGCCGACGATCTGGTACGTGTTGTAGCTCGAGAGGGCGCCTTCGGCGGCGTCGTCGGTGACGATGAAGAACTGCGAGCCGACGGAGTTCGGGGCGTTCGTCCGGGCCATCGCCACCGTCCCGCGGCCGTACTTCGCGGTCACCGGCTCGTCCTCGATCGTGTACGGCGGGCCCCCCGTGCCGACCTGGTTCGGATCGACGTTGGGGGAGCGGCCGAACTGGCCGTCGCCGCCCTGGATGACGAAGCCGGGGATCACCCGGTGGAAGATGACGCCGTCGTACCAGCCGCACTCGGCGAGCGCGACGAAGTTGCCGGCGGCGATCGGGGACAGCGCGCCGTCGACCTCGATCTGGATGTCGCCCTCGCTCGTCGAGATCGTGACGAGGCGCTTCTCGTCGCTGCCCAGCGGGGCCGGCTGCGTCGTCGGGCAGTCGGTGGGGCCGCCGCCGGCCTCGGACGGACCGATCGTGGCTGGTCCGACGGTTGCGGCACCGCCGCCGGACGAGCAGGCGGCGATGAGCGCGGGGATCGCGATCGCGGCGGCGACGAGCCGCGAGCGGTGGGTGGCGTGACGGATCATGCGGCGGCCTCCAGGGCCTGTGGGAAGTCGATGGCCCCGGAGAGGAGTGCCTCGCCGAGGATGAGGCCGGCCACGCCGGCGTCGCGGAGGCGGCTGACCCCGTCGAGGTCATTGGCGCCGCCCGCCACGAGGATATCCGCGTCTCGCCGACGGACCAGCGAATCGAGCAGGGCGAGGTCCGGCGTGAGCCCGCCGTGGCTCAGGACGAGGCGCGCCACGCCGTACCCGACGAGCTCGCCGA
Source organism: Candidatus Limnocylindrales bacterium (assembly GCA_035701885.1). Classification (GTDB taxonomy): domain Bacteria; phylum Chloroflexota; class Limnocylindria; order Limnocylindrales; family CSP1-4; genus CAIXZV01. Next base: position 11,074 of record DASSRG010000317.1, on the reverse strand, counting down.
CGAGCGCGTCGAGGGTGGGCGGCGACGGCCGCCGCCAGGGAAACGCGGCGATCCGCTCCGGCCGGGGGTCCAGGCCCACCGCGAGCCAGTCGCCGGCGACGTCGAGGCATGCGCGCAGCACGTCCGGCCGCTCGACCATTGCGATCGACACGACCGCCCGGGTCGCGCCGGCCGCGAACGCGAGCCGCACGTGATCGGCCTCCTCCAGCCCGCCGGCGACCTGGAGCGGCACGGCGACGCGGCCGGCCACGGCCCCGATCACCTCCAGGCTCGCGGGCGCCTGCCGCTTCGCGCCGTCGAAGTCGACGAGGTGGAGGATCCGGGCGCCCTGCGCGACGAACTGCTCGGCGATCCGCTCCGGCCGGTCCGTCGGGGCGCCGATGCCGGCCGAGGCGCCCGGCCAGTACACGACCCGCGAGCGGCCCTTCTCCACGTCGATCGCCGGGATGACGTCCATCGCGTGCCGCTCAGCCCTCGCCGCGCAGGAGCCGGCGGTGGAACGAGATCGGCAGCGAGCCGTTGCGCAGCAGCGTGTCGTGGAACGCGCGCTGGTCGTATGTCGCCCCGAGGCGGCGCTTCTCCTCCTCGCGCAGCCCCAGGATCAGCACCTTGCCCAGCAGGTAGCTCAGCTGGTAGCCGGGCGTGTACGTGTAGCGGCGGACCTCCGCCCGCGCGTTCGGCGTCTCGAACGCCGTGTGCTCCACGAGGAAGTCGGTCGCCTCGTCCGCCGTCAGCTCGCCGCGGTGCATCCGGATGTCGAGGATGATCCGGCACGCCCGCCATACGACGTCGGTGTACATGGCGGCACGGAACGCCGGGCCGTCGTCGAAGCCCTCCTCGCGCATCAGCTGCTCGCTGTACATGCCCCAGCCCTCCACGAACTCGGGGGCGTCCGCGAGCATCCGGGTCAGGCTCGGATGTCGCGACGCGAGCGTCAGCTGGAGGTGGTGGCCCGGGTACGCCTCGTGGATGCTCGTGTTCGAGATCGAGGCCCAGTAGTGCTCGCGCATGGCGTTCGCCTCGCCGTCGACGTCCGGCGTGACGATGTACAGGGCGAGCTGGTCGTCGTCGAACCGGGCGGGCTCGTAATACGCGGCGAACGGCATGACGGTGCGGAGGTACTCGGGGGTGGCGATGACCTCGACAAACTCGTCGTCGGGGATGGTGGCGATGCCGCGCTGGATGATGTGCGCCCGGGACCGGCGCATCGCGTCGCGGTAGCCCTCGAGCGCCTCCTCGAACGTGGCCGGGTGATCGGACTTCAGGCGGTCGATGACGGTGAGGACGTCTGCGTCCGGGTCCACCTCGCGCGCGGCGGCGCGCCGAGCCTCGAGGCTCGTGACGAGCTGCTCCTCCCCGATCCGCAGGATCGTGTCCGTGTCGAGGTCGCCGAACGCCCGCAGCCGGACGAGCTCGTCGTAGCGGTCGGGACCGAGAGGCCAGCCGTCGGTGGCGTTCGCCAGGCCATCGCGTAGCCAGGCGTCGTAGTCCTCGAGGCAGCCGTTCGCCCGCTCGATCGCGCGGCGCATGCGCCCGAGCTCGCTCGCGCCCAGCGTGGTCTCGGCCGTCGCCAGGACCTCGCCGAACAGCCCCGGCAGGTCGCTCGCGTACCGGCGCTCCACCTCCTGCCAGATGCGCACCGGTGGGCCCTGGAGCCGGGAACGCGACCCGTCGAGATACGCGGGCACCGCCTCGATCCGGTCGGTGATCCGCTGGAGGCGCTCGGCGAGCGGGGTCGCACCACGTGCGAACAGGAGGAACAGCGCATCGCCGATGACGCCGGCGGCCGAGCCCGCGCGCTCCCAGTCGCGCACCTCGTCCGCCTGGAACAACGACAGCCGCAGGTTGTGCACCTCCAGGTCGCGCTCGAACCGGGCCGCCGAGGAGAGGCCGGCGTCATCGAGCGCCTCGACCGCGGCGAGGTGCGCACGGTCGGCGGCGATCTCCGCGAGGACCGCGTCGCGGCTCGCGTCTCCGAGCCGGTGATCTTCGGTGTGGATGCCGTGGTGGGTCGCGAACGGGGGATTGTCCTCGAACAGCCGGCGGACGCGTGCCTCGACCAGGTCGTAGAACCGCTCGTCGAGCGGTCCCGCCTCGGGCGCCGGGGCGGGCCGCGGCAACGAGACGCCGGGCAGTCGGTCGGTCATCGGTCCTCCGGCGCCGTGTGCCGGCGCGGTGTGGTGGTCGGTCGCCGGGCGGGCGATGTGGTCGTGGGCAGCGGCCTCGGCGCGGTCAGGCGGCGCTCGTCGCGGGCTCGCCGGCGGGCTCGGGGGCGGTCTCGGCAAGGACCTCGGCGACGGCGGCGACGACGCGGTCGATGTCGGCCGCGACGATGCCGTAGTGGGTCACGGCGCGGATCTGGCCGTGCGCGTACGGCACAAGGTGGACGTCCCGCGCCTCGAGGGCCTTGAGGAATGCGGCCCGGTCTCGATCGACCCGGAACAGGACGAAGTTGGTGGCGATCCGCGTCGGATCGAGGCGGTCGCCGAGCTCGTCCGGCTGGGCGATGCCACCGGGCGAGCGGATGCCGTCGAGGCGGCTCAGGCCCTCCGCGAGCCGGCGGGCGTTCGCGTGGTCCTCGGCGAGGCGCGCGATCATGCCGCCGTCGCCGTCCGGGCCCTCGCCCAGCGCGACGAGTCCCGCCGCGGCCAGCACGCCGGCCTGGCGCATGCCGCCGCCGATGAGCTTGCGGGCGCGGCGCGCCCGGGCGATGAACGGCGCGCTGCCGACCACGACCGAGCCGACCGGGGCGCTCAGCCCCTTCGACAGGCAGAACGTGACCGAGTCGGCAGGCCCGGCCATCTCGGCCGGCGTGACGCCGAGCGCGACCGTCGCGTTGAACAAGCGGGCCCCGTCGATGTGGAGCGGGACGCCTCGCTCGTGGGCGATCGCGCCGATCGTCCGCACGTAGTCGAGCGGCAGCGCACGTCCGCCCGAGTGGGCGTGGGTCTGTTCGAGGATCACGAGCCCGGTGAGCGGCTCGTGGAGGTCGGTCGGGTCGCGCCAGGCATCCGCGACCGCCTGCGGGTCCATCGTCCCGTCCGGGTTCTCGGGGAGCGGCCTGATCGTGGCGCCGACGACGACCGCGTGGTTGCCCGCCTCATCCATCAGCGTGTGGGTGCTCGCGCCGGCGATCGCCTCGTACCCGCGCGGGAGGTGCGCCATCAGGCTGACGAGGTTGCCCATCGTGCCGCTGGCGACGAACAGGCCCGCGTCCTTGCCGAGCAGCTCCGCGGCCCGCGCCTCGAGCGCGTTGATCGTCGGGTCGTCGCCGAAGACATCGTCGCCGACGTCGGCCGCGGCCATCGCGGCACGCATCTCGTCGGTCGGGTGGGTGACGGTGTCGGAGCGGAGATCGATGCGGGGCATGGCCGGCCGAGCATAGCGCGGGTCGTCGCGGGGCGGTCCCGGCTCGGCCGCGGTCGTCCGCTCTCTCGCTAGCCGGCTCGTCCCGGTCCTGCTCGGCGTGCTACTCCTCGCGCCGTGCGCGTCGCCGGGTGCCGAGGCGTCGCTCCCGGGGTTCACCCGAGTCCTCGGCATCGGCCTCGGGCGGCGCGGAGACCGGCGCGGCGACAGCCGCAGGAGCCAACGCGCCGTTGCCGTTGGCGCCGTCGTGGGTCGCCTCGCGCGCGACGAGCAGGTCCTTGAGCAGGTCCGCGCCGCCGAGCGACACGACCGCCCGCGTGTTGCCGGCCAGCTGCTGCGCGACTCGCAGCCGCTGCGTGTCGAGGTCGTACCGGGCGGCCTCCGGGCTCGCCGCGATGCGCTCCTGCAGCCGCGCGAGCCGGATCGCCTCGCCCGCAGCCTCCTGCTCGATGGACGCGCGGCGGGCTTCCGCCTCCTGCGCGAGGAGCGCGGCGCGGTCGGCGATCCGCCGCTGGTCGAGGGCGAAGGCCTGCTCCTCCTCGACGAGCTGGACCGCCGCGAGCCGCCGTGCCTCCACCGACGCCATCAGCTCGGCGGGCAGGAGGACCCGCGTGAACGCGACGGCCTTCACGGCCACGCCGTACGCCGCCAGCTTCGCGTCGATCGTGGCGCGCAGCGTGTCGGCCTCGCCCGTGCCCAGGTCGAGGGCGGCGAGCGCCTCCGTCCCGCGGATCAGCGACCGGACCGCCTCCTGCGTCGAGGCGTGGACGAGCTGATCGAGGTCGCTCGTCGAGATGTTGTAGGCGCATCGTTGCGGGTTGCTGATCGCGAGGGTCAGCAGCAGGTCGACGGTCACGGCGATCCCGTCGAGCGAGCGGACCTCGCTGACGGGCACGTCGAAGGCGATCTCACGCGTCGTGACCAGGTGGGTGAGTGCGACGATCGGGGTCACCCGGCGAACCCCGGGCTCGAGGACGCGGATCTCGTGACCGGACCGGACCGTGAGGCCCACCGAACCCGGCGGGACCCGGATGAAGATCCGCGACAGGAAGCCGATGATCAGGGCGGCAATCGCCGCGACGATGATGACCGCCTTGAGCGCGGCGAACAGCGGCAGGAGCAGCCCGGACGCGCCGAGCCCGATGGCAACCAGGATCCACTCCACCCGGATCGGCGGCTGGCGCTGGATCCGGACGATGACGGGCAGGCGACCGTACTGGTCGCGCCGCTCCAGCGCGACCGCCGCGTCGAGCGGCGTCGCGTTCGACTCGACGATCTGGACGTACGGGTTCGCGAGGACCTCGCCCTCGGTGTCGACGGGCGCCGGTGTCGCGACTGCGGCCGCGGCCGCCGCGGCGGGTACCTGCTCTTCGGTCACGCTCCGGGCCTCCAGCTGGCGTCAGCGGTCGTGGGCAGCGCGGGACGGGGCCGCGCGGTTGCAGCGAGGGTGGGGGCGGCGCTGGCGTTCGCGCCGGCGACGACCGGTACGGCGGCGCGCCCGGTGGCGGAGCGATACACGGACGGCACGGGCGCGGCCGGGGCGGACCTCCGAACCGGACGGCCGGGCAGGACGCCCGCCGGCAACGGCGGATCACCGAGGCGGCCGTACGCGTAGCGGACGAGGTCGCGGACGAGGGCGATCAGGGGCGCCGCCGCGATCAGCCAGATCGCGCCGAACTGGCTGAGCACGACGATCGCCGGGATCAGCAGCCCCGGGTGGACGTCGAGGACGCCGCGGGCGACGCGCGTTCCCATCACGCTGTCGGCGATCTTCACGGCGATCACGTACACGACCAGGGCCGCGGCCGCCGCGCCAGGCCCGCTCACCGGGATGAACAGCAGGATCGGGAAGAACCCGAGGAAGTAGCCGAGCTCGGGGATGAGCTGGAGGAACCCGAGCAGCGTCCCGGCGGTCGCGGTGTAGCGGACGTCGGTCAGACCGATGGCGTTGGTGAGCTCGAGGCCGCCCCAGACGATCAGCCCGGACACGATGGCGAGCACGACCCGGACGCGCAGGAACGTCCCGAACACCCGGTCGGCGATCGAGGCCAGCGCGATCGCGTCGGGGCGCATGACGGGCGGCAGGAGGCTGGCGACGTGGCGCTTGATCGCCCGCTCGTCGGACACGAGGGTGAGGATCCAGGCCGGGATCACGAGCAGGCCGAGGACGAAGCTCAGCGTGTTGAACACGCCGAGGATCTGGCTCGAGACGACCGACGCCGCCGAGTCCACGAAGCCGTCGAGCGCCCCCTGGAGGTTGGTCAGCGACTCGGTGACGACCGCGGTGACGATCGAGCGCAGCGGCTCCGGCAGCTCGCCCAGCTGGGCCTGCAGCGAAGCGAGCTGCGCCTGGATCTGGTCGCCGCTCGGGAGCTTGAGGGCGACCTGGACGAGGCCGCCCAGCACCGGCGGGACCACGATCAGCAGGACGCCGACGAGGATCGCGACCGCGACGAGCTCCGCGAGCAGCGCGGCGAGGACTCGGGGCATGATCCGATCGAGCCGGTTCGCGATCGGCAGCACGGCGTAGGCGATCACCGCGCCGGCAAGGAACGGCGCGAGCGCCGGCCAGCTCGCGATCGACAGCCAGATGCCGGCGCCGACGACGCCGGCCGCGATCACGCCCTTGACGACCGACTCCGGCGAGACGGTCTGCAGGCGTTCGGCCAGCGTCGTCCATCGGCCGCGGGCTCGCGTCCTGGCCGCCGGATCGCGGCTCAGGGTCATCGTCGGCCCGTCGCGGGGATCGTCCTCACGCCTCTCCTCCTCGACACGGCGGCGACCCCTCGTCGCCGTACGCGGCCGCCTACGTGGCTGCGGGAGTATAGGAACCGGCAGAGCGGGCCGCATCATCCACACGAGGCGAGCGGCCGCCTCTCCTGGCGACGTCGGTGGCGGCTTCGGAAACCGCCTGCTATGATCCGCCACCGGCCGAGGACCCGTGGTGTAGCGGCCCAACATGCCAGCCTGTCACGCTGGAGATCGCCGGTTCGAATCCGGTCGGGTCCGCCATCACTCATCGCTTCTTCCCACGCCCCGTCCGCCCGCCCGGACGGGGCGTTCTTCGTGCCCGCCGCCGCGCGTCGCGCCCACCTCCGTTACCCTGCCGCCCGTGACCGTCCGCGACCCCGGCTACACCCCGCGCACGCCAGGCGCCGGTGGTCGCCGACCCTCCTGGCTCCTGCCCGCGATCGTCGGCGCCCTCGTCGTCGGGATCGGCGTGGGGCTCGTGGCCACCGTCTTCCGCGGACAGGGAGCATCGGCGGGCGCGTCCGCCTCGCCGACGCCGGGTGCGGTGGCCGCCGCCACGGCGACGCCGCCCCGGACGGAGGCGCCGAGTGCCGATCCGGGCGCATCGGGCGAGCCGGAGCCCTCGCCGGGGACCTCCGCATCGCCGTCCCCGGCCCAGCTCGTCGAGACCGACGTCGCCATCGTCCCGGTCACCAACTTCCGCTCGGGCCGTACGGTGGCCCGGACCGCGGATGTCGAGAAGATCCGGGGCGGAAGCGGAACCTGGACGCAGCTCGCCCTCGTCGAGGCGGACGCGGACGCGATCCTCGCCGCGCTCGGCGTCCAGCGCGACGACCTGGGCGACTCGCTCGTCACGTTGCCATCAGCCGAGAAGCTGCGCGAATGGCTGCCGAAGCACCGCAAGGCGCTCGCGTTCCTGCGCGCGGACGACGTCGACGAGAGCGTCCGGACGTTGTCGTGGGGCTCGAAGTCGCTGTTCGGCGTCGACCGGGTGGCGTCGCTCGATGACTGGCCGCTCACGGCGCGGCTGCTCGCGCCGGCCGACACCGAGCCGCGCTACCGGCCGGACACCGCGTGGACCCTGGTCGCCGGCGGCGACATTCTCCTCGACCGCGGCGTCGCCCTGGCGATCAAGGCGAAGGGCGTCGACTTCCCGTTCGACGGCGGCACCGTCGACATCACGGGGATCTGCAAGGACTGCTCCCCGTTCGGCTGGGACCTCCCGTACACCGATCGGACCGGCAACAAGGGCGCGGTCCGCGCGCTCGTCAACGGCGCCGACCTCGCGATCGCCAACTTCGAGAACCCGGCACCCGACGTGTTCCGGTTCCACGGCAAGGGCACGGTGTTCACGGCCAACCCCGCGTACATCAAGGGCCTCAGGAACGTCGGCATCGACTGGGTCTCGCTCGCCAACAACCACATCGGGGACGCCGGGCGGGCCGGGATGCTCCAGACGATCCGCAACGTCAAGGCGCAGGGGATCGCGTACGCGGGCCTCGGCAAGAACGACAAGGCGGCGCACAAGGCGGCGATCCTGGACGCCGGTGGCGTGAAGGTGGGCCTCCTGGGCTACGACGCGATCGCGAAGGCCTACGCCTCCGGCCCCACGACGCCGGGCAGCGCGCGGCTCACCGCGAAGTGGCTGAAGAAGGACATCAAGGCCGCGCGCGAGGCCGGCGCCGACGTCGTCATCGTCATGCCGCACTGGGGCATCGAGTACCGCTCGACCCCGTTCGCCGGCCAGCAGAAGCTCGCCCGGGCGGCGATCGACGCCGGCGCGGACATGGTGATCGGCAACCACGCGCACTGGGCGGGCGCGCTCGAGGTCCACGACGGCAAGCCGATCTGGTACGCGCTCGGCAACTTCGTGTTCGACCAGACGTGGTCCATCCCGACGATGGAGGGGATCACGCTGGAGCTGACGTTCAACGGGAAGGACCTCGTGCAGGCGAAGATGCGGCCGCACCTGATCCTCGACAAGGCGCAGCCCAACTTCCTCGATCCGCTCGGCGACGGCAAGGCCGTCCTGTCGCAGATCTTCCGCGCGTCGAAGGGCCTGCTCGACTGGTAGGCCCGCCCGGTCTGGCCGCGCTACGGCGCGCCGGTCGCGGCGGCCACGTCCTGCCCGTCCCAGCCGTAGGGTCCCGGCTCCCGGCCTTCGAGCCCCGCGAACAGGTCCGTCTCCCGGTCCGGCGCGTCGACCCGCGACTCGCGGCGCACGAACGCCTCGCGGTGCCAGAACTCGGCCCACGCCTCCTTGCCGAAGCGCACGAACGGGTTGTCGTCGCTGATCTGGGTCCGGTGTGCCTTGATCGCGTCCCACCGCTGGTCCAGCGCGTCGTGGACGTCGATCCAGGCCGTGATCGACTCGTCGGGGATGAGCATCCTCGCCGAGCGGGTCTCCCACTCGGTGAGCTCCTCCTCGGACGCGTTCTCCGGCGGCGACCAGAAGCTCTGCTCCCCGAGCGCCTCGAGGCGCTCGCGCATCCCCTCGCGGACCGAGGCGGGGATCGCCTGCTCGTAGAGCTTGGCCGGGGCCCAGGGCGCCAGCCCGCCCTCGCCCATCGCCGCACCCGTCCCGCCGTGCTCCGGCGCGAGCTGCTCGGGGTACCAGGCCGGGTCGCCGGCCCGCGCGAACGCGCCGACCGCCACGAGGTGGGTCCGGATGTGGTCGGGGTGCCCGTACCCGCCGAAGTCGTTGTACGTCGTCATGACGTCGGGCCGGTAGGTCCGGACGAGGAACACCAGCCGCCCGATCGCCTCGTCCAGGTTGGCCTGCCAGAAGCAGCGGGCGTCGTAGTTGCCGGCCCGGCCCATCATGTCCGAGTCCCTGTAGCCGAGGTTCTCCCACTCGGTGACGCCGAGCGCCCCCATTGCGCGCTCGAGCTCGACCGCGCGGAGCTCGCCCAGGCGGCGGTGGTTGTCCGGCGTGTCCAGCTCGGGCACGACGATCTCGCCCATCTCGCCGCGGGTGCAGGTCACGAGCACCACCCGCCTCCCCGCGCGCACCGCCTGCGCCATCGTCCCGCCGGTCCCGATCGTCTCGTCGTCGGGGTGGGCGTGGACGGTCATGAGGGTGGGGCGGTGGGCGGCCTCGGACTGGGCGGAGGGGGCGGACGACTCGGTCATCCGTCGATCGTAGTCCACCCGGAGGCGAGTACCCTCGCGGGATGACGGACGAGATCCGCACCCCGGCGATCGAGGCGCTCGAGGCGGCCGGCGTGCCGTTCCGGGTCGTCCGGACGGAGATCGCGCGCGGCGCCGAGGAGAGCGCCGGGTTCCAGGGGATCCCCGTGGGGTCACTGCTGCGGAGCATCCTCGTGCGCCGGGCGCAGGACGACTTCCTGTTCGTGCTCGTGCCGGGCGGCCGCCGGTTCAACTGGCCGAAGCTGCGCCAGCTCCTGGGCACGAACCGCCTGACGCTGCCCACCGAGGAGGAGGCGAAGGCGGAGACCGGGTACGTCCGCGGCGCGATAACGCCGTTCGGCGCCCGCCGGCCGTGGCCGGTCATCGCCGACGCGAGCATCGAGGGGTTGGACGTGGTCGCGATCGGCGGCGGCGCGCGCGGCGTCAACGTGCACCTCGCGCCTGCGGACCTCGTCCGGGCCACGAATGCCCAGGTCGTCGACATCACGGTTCCCGAGGAGCCACGTGAGGACGCCGGAGCGCCCGCGGCCTCCCCGCGCTCGCCCCGGGAACCGCCCGCCGGCTGACCCCGGCTACCATCCGGCCCATGGCCCCCAACCCGACGCCGGACCCCGCGGCACTCGACGGGACCCCGCCGGGCCCGCTCGCGGGGATCCGGGTCGCGGACTGCTCGACGGTCCTCGCCGGCCCGTTCGCGACGATGCTGCTCGCGGATCTGGGCGCCGACGTGATCAAGGTCGAGCCGCCCGAGGGCGACGTCACGAGGACCTGGGGCCCCCCGTTCGTCGGCGACGAGGACGCCGGGACGCGGACGGCCGCCTACTACCTCGCGGTGAACCGCAACAAGCGGTCGGTGCGCGTGGACCTCAAGACGGAGCAGGGTCGCGAGGTGCTGCGGCGCCTCCTGGGCACGTCGGACGTGCTGATCGAGAACGCCCGCGTGGGCGGCTTCGCCCGCCTCGGCTTCGACGAGCGGGCGCTCCTCGAGATCAACCCCGACCTCGTCCACCTCGCGATCTCCGGCTTCGGGCCAACCGGTCCCGACGCCCACAAGCCCGGGTACGACTTCGTCGCCCAGGCGGTGGGCGGGCTGATGTCGATCACCGGCCAGCCAGATGCCGAGGGTGGCCACCCGGTCAAAGTGGGCGTGGCCATCACCGACGTCGTCACCGGGCTGTTCGCGGCGGTCTCGATCCTGGCGGCGCTCCTGGGCCGGGAGCGCGCGGGCCAGCGGACCGGCAGCCGCGGCCAGCGGATCGACGTGTCGCTGCTCGAGAGCACCCTCGTGCTGCTCGTGAACCAGGCCCAGAACGCGTTCGTCACCGGCCGCGCGCCGGGCCGGCTCGGCAGCGCGCACCCGAACATCGTCCCGTACGAGACGTTCATCACCGCCGACGGCGAGCTGGCCCTCGCGGTCGCGAGCGAGCGCCAGTGGCCGCGCCTGTGCGGCGTGCTCGCGATCCCGGGCCTCGCGACGGACCGCCGGTTTGCGACCAACGCCGACCGGGTCGCGAACCGCGGCATCCTCCGGCCGATGCTCGCGGCGGCGTTCTCCCAGCGGCCGACGGCCGCGTGGCTCACCGCGCTCGACGAGGCGGGGATCCCCGCCGGCGCCATCAACGACGTCGTCGCCGCGTTCGACACGCCGCAGGCGCGGGCGCGGTCGATGGTGGTCGACGTCACGCACCCGGAGCTGGGGACGATCCACCAGGCGGGGCTGCCATTCGAGCTCTCCGCCACGCCGGCTTCGATCCGGACGGCACCCCCGCTGCTCGGCGAGCACACCGTCGACATCCTCGCGGAGCTG
>DASSRG010000316.1:0-13687 GCA_035701885.1 Candidatus Limnocylindrales bacterium | reverse complement strand
GGCTGCACCACCTGCCCGAGATCGACCTCTGGCGACGTCCCCGCGCCTAGCGCCGCGCCCGCCCGGGAATCGAAACGGGCGGCCGCCGGATGACGACCGCCCGTCGAAGGTTCGCAGAACCTGGTGCCTAGTCGACGACCTTGCGCATCGAGTAGTCGAACGCGAAGCCCGTCGGGTCCATCTCCCCGGTGTTGTGGCTGTCGAAGATGCACACCTGGATGAACGCCTCGCCCGACGAGAGCGCCGGCGCGTTGTCGCGGTTCCAGAAGTACGGATCCGGCTTCACCACGAACGTCTGGTTGTGCTTCTTGCCGTTGCACTCCAGCGCGTTGACGCCGCTGTCCGGGTTCCAGTTCGTGCTGTAGAACGTCTGCGCGTACTGGCTGCTGGTGTGATCGGTGGCGTTGACCTCGGGGCCCTGCTTCACGCCGATGTAGACGTGGGTGCCCTCATTGCCGCCATAGCAGGTGTACTGCACGTGCACGGTGGCGGTCCCGTTCGCGCGGGCGACGACGACCGGGGCGACCCAGTCGACCACCGGGTTCTGGTAGTCGGACGAGGGCTTGGCGGCGGCGACCGGGGCCGCGCTGAGGGCGACGAGCGCGAGGGTGGCGAGGAGCGCTGCGGATGCCTTGCGACGCACGGGGACGGGGAACCTCCGGAGAGCTGTGGTGAAGGGGGGTCGCTCCTAGGATCCACCCGATCGCCATCTCCTGCATTGGACGAATGTCCATGGCATCGAACGAGCGCTCGTGCGTGCGATCCTGCCCGGGATGTCCGAACGTGACGCAGCCCCGCGGCGCCTGCCCCTGTCCCACCGCCGGGCGTTCGTCGCGCGGCACACGCGGCTGCGGCCGGTCGATGGCGTCGAGGGCGTCCGACTGCACCTGGCCGACGAGGTAGAGCCCGTGTGGCACGCGGTCGAGGAGGCGACCGGCGAAGACGGCGCGCCGATCCCGTTCTGGGCGTTCGCCTGGGCCGGAGGCCTGGCCCTGGCTGCCTTCGTCCGCGACAACCCGGCCACGGTCGCCGGCCGCCACGTCCTCGACATCGCCACCGGAAGCGGCCTCGTCGGGATCGTCGCGGCGCAGGCGGGTGCGGCGCACGTCGACGCTGCGGACGTCGATCCCTTCGCCGAGGCGGCCGTCGCGCTCAACGCGCGCGCGAACCGCGTCCACCTGACGTTCGTTCGCCGAGACCTGCTCGACGAACCCCCGCCCGACGTCGACGTGATCCTCGCCGCCGACACCTGGTACGAGGGCCCGCTTGCCGAGCGGATCCTGCCCTGGCTGCGGGCCTCGGCTGCGGCCGGCACGACGGTCCTCGTCGGCGACCCCGGACGTGCCTACCTCCCCCACCCGGCGACCAGCGGCTTCGAGCGTCTCTGGTCGACGACCGTCCGGACCACGACGACGCTCGAGGACCGGGCCGTCGTGCCGGCGTCGGTGTTCCGCGTCCTCGGCCAGGCACCCGCCGCCCGATAGGATGGCGCCGAGGCCGCAACGCCGGCCCGATCGATGCCGAGGTTGCCGTGCCCGCCCCGCTGCCCCCCGCGCTCGTCGACGGGTTCCGACGGTTCCGCTCCACCCGCTATCAGCAGGAGCGCGAGCGATACCAGCTGCTGATGGAGCGTGGCCAGCGGCCGGACACGATGCTCATCGCCTGCTCCGACTCGCGGTCGGGCCCCGAGACGATCTTCGACGCGCTGCCCGGCGAGCTGTTCGTCGTCCGCAACGTCGGAGCGCTGGTGCCGGTGTACGCGCCCGACACCCGGAGCCACGCCGCCAGCGCGGCGCTCGAGTACGCGGTCCTGCAGCTGAACGTGTCGTCGATCGTCGTCCTGGGTCATGGGCGGTGCGGCGGCGTTGCCGCCGCGCTCGGCGACGCGAGCCCGCTGTCCAGCACCGACTTCATCGGCTCGTGGACGCAGGGCCTCCGCGACCTGGCAGACGACCTGGAACCCACCGACTGGGCCGATCCCGACCGCGCCCACCGGGCGCTCGAGCTGCGCTCGGTCGAGCAGTCGATCGTCAACCTGGAGACGTTCCCGTGGGTTCGATCCCGTGAGCGCGCGGGGACGCTCCACCTCGCCGGCTGCTGGTTCGACATCGCTCTCGGGGAGCTCCACCAGCTGGAGCAGGACGGCTGGCACCCGGTTCCCTGACGAAGCCCCGAGGAGTAGGCTCCACCGACGATGACCGACGGACCCGCTGCCCCCACCCCGATCGACGCGACGCCCGAGTGGCGGGCGCTTCTCGAGCACTACGAGCTGGTCCGGGACCTCCACCTGCGCGACCTGTTCGCCGAGGATCCCGAGCGCGCCGCCCGGTTCACCGCCGAGGGGGCCGGCCTGTTCCTCGACTATTCGAAGCACCGGATCACCGACGAGACCGTCCGGCTCCTGCTCGAGGTGGCGCGCGTGGCGGGTGTCGAGGAGCGCCGGACCCAGATGTTCCAGGGCGCCCATATCAACGCCACCGAGGATCGGGCGGTGCTCCACACGGCGCTGCGGCTGCCCGCGGAGGAGCAGCTGACGGTCGACGGTCAGGACGTCTCGAAGGACGTCCATGCCGTCCTCGACCGGATGACGAAGTTCGCCCTCCGGATCCGGAGCGGCGACTGGACCGGCGCGACCGGCAAGCGCATCCGGAACGTCATCAACATCGGCATCGGCGGCAGCGACCTGGGCCCCGCGATGGCCACCCAGGCCCTCGTCCACTACGCGGACCCCAACATGCGGTTCCGGTTCGTGTCCAACATCGACGGGACGGACATCCGCGACGCGACGTCCGACCTCGATCCCGCCGAGACGCTGTTCATCGTCGCGAGCAAGACGTTCACCACGCTCGAGACGCTGACCAACGCGAGGACGGCCCGCGACTGGCTGCTCGCGGGGCTCGGCGGCGACCAGGGGGCGGTGGCCAGGCACTTTGTCGCGGTGTCGACGAACGCCGAGAAGGTCGCCGAGTTCGGCATCGACACGAAGAACATGTTCGGCTTCTGGGACTGGGTCGGCGGCCGGTACTCGATGGACTCGGCGATCGGCCTGTCGATCATGATCGCGATCGGGCCGGACGACTTCCGCGAGCTGCTCGCCGGCTTCCGGGCGATGGACGAGCACTTCCTGCGGACGCCGCTCCGGCGCAACCTGCCGGTGCTCATGGCGCTGCTCGGGATCTGGTACGGGAACGCGTTTGGCTTCGAGACACACGCGGTCCTTCCGTACAGCCAGGAGATGTCCCGCTTCCCCGCCTACCTGCAGCAGCTGGACATGGAGTCGAACGGCAAGCACGTGCGCGTGGACGGCACGCACGTGACGTACGACACGGGCCCGATCGTCTGGGGCACGGCGGGCACCAACGGCCAGCACGCCTACTACCAGCTGCTCCACCAGGGCACCCGGATCGTCCCCGCGGACCTGATCGGATTCGTCAACGCGACCACGGAGATCGGCCATCACCAGGATCTGCTGATGGCCAACCTGTTCGCGCAGGCCGAGGCGTTCGCGTTCGGCAAGACGCGCGAGGAGGTGGTCGCGTCCGGGGTCCCGGAGCACCAGGTGAACGCCCGCGTGTTCGAGGGCAACCGCCCGACGTCCGTGATCCTCGCCGACCGGCTGACGCCCCGGATCCTCGGCACGCTCGTCGCGCTGTACGAGCACAAGGTGTTCGTCCAGGGGACCATCTGGGGAATCGACTCCTTCGATCAGTGGGGAGTCGAGCTGGGCAAGGTCCTGGCCACGAAGATCGCCGACGAGCTCCTGGCCGAGAAGGAGCCCGTGGCATCGGACCACGACCCCTCGACCTCCGCGCTCATCGCGCGCTACCGCGCGCACCGGGTGCGCCCCGGCTGACCGCCGGCGACCGGCCGCGGGGCGCTGGTCGATTCGACCGGGCCTCTGCTACCATTCGCCGTCGCGCCTCGGGCAGGCTACGCCCGCGCGCGTCGTTCACACACTCGACTACACCGATTGGAGATCAGCCAACGTGGCTAGAACCCCCCGGAAGTGGCAGGGCGCTCGCACCCCGTCCGGGCTGAAGCGCGTCCGCCAGGCCGAGCGCCGACGGGCCATCCTGCAGCCCCGGCGCTCCGCCGCAAAGACGCTGGTCGCCAAGGCCGTCACCGTCGCGCAGACCCAGCCCGAAGGCGCAGATGTCGCCGTCTCCCTCGCGGAGGCCGTGTCGGCCCTCGACCGGGCGGCCAAGTCCGGGGCGATCCACCCGAACGCCGCCGCTCGCCGCAAGTCGCGCCTGACCCGCAAGGTCAACGCCGCGGTCGGCGGGAACGCCGTCGTCGGCGGGCACGTCGCCAAGAGCACGTCCAAGGCCCAGGCGACCAAGGCCGCGAAGGCCCGCATCGCCGCTGGCAAGGCGACGAAGGCGAAGGGCGCCCAGACGGCCGCCGGCAAGGCTCGCGCCGCGCTGTCGCGAACGACCCGCGCCGAGGCCGCCCCGGCCGCTGCCGCACCTGAGACGACCGCCGCCGCGCCGAAGACGACGAAGGCGCCGGCCAAGTCGACGGCGAAGGCCGCCGCATCCAAGGCGACGACGACCAAGGCGAAGGCGGCGACCACGAAGGCCGCGCCGAAGTCGACCGCCTCGAAGACGACGAAGGCGAAGAAGGCCGAGTAACCCGCTCCCCTCGACGCGACGACGCCCCGGTCACCGACCGGGGCGTTTCGATTCTCACGGGGTGCGTGCCCGCCGCGCATCGCGCCGGCGGGTGGTCAGCGCGCTGGCGCGCCCGCCTTTGCGCCGGCGTCGAGCGGCGTGGAGTTGGCCAGCCGGAACACGACCCCGCCGGCCGCCGAGGCGATGACCGTCGCCACCGCCAGCCCGAGCGCGGTGTTGAGCTGCTGGTTCCAGTAGAACGAGCTGAACTGGTCGACGTTGGTGATCCCGGCCGCGGCGAGGACGTCGGGCTGGAGCTCCACGTAGCGCTGGTAGACGCAGTCGGCGCCCGAGGCGCAGGTGAGCGGCCCGCCCGTGGAGGCGTCGCGATAGCCGTTGTCCGCGACGAAGAACAGCGCCTTCACGCCGAGGAACAGCAGCGCGAAGGTGACCGCGGTCGCGGCGCCGGCGAGCAGCGCGTTGGCGATGATCCGGCCCCACGGCCCGCCGTGGCGGTTCGAGCGGCCGTTCGCGTAGTAGCCGATCGTGAGGCCGGCCAGCCATGCCACCGGGAAGCCGGGCGCGATGACCCCCGTGTAGATCGCCTCGATCGGGATGACGAGCAGGAACGACACCCCGATCGTGACGGCCATGCCGACACCGACCCACGCGGCGGTGACGGCCCCCCGATCGACGAACCGGCCCAGCGCTAGAACTCCCCGCGGAGCGCGGCGCCGGACAGCGCGGCGCGGCCGGGGTATCGCGCCTCGTCACCGAGCTCGTCGGCGATCCGGAGCAGCCGGTTGTACTTTGCGACGCGCTCGGAGCGCGACGGCGCGCCGGTCTTGATCTGGCCGGTGCCCATCGCGACCACCAGGTCGCTGATCGTCGTGTCCTCCGTCTCGCCCGAGCGATGCGACACGATCGCGGACCAGCCGGCACGCCGCGCGAGCTCGATCGCGTCGATCGTCTCGGTCAGCGTCCCGATCTGGTTGAGCTTGATCAGCACGGCGTTCGCGGCCCGCTCGTCGATGCCTCGGCGGATCCGCTCGACGTTCGTCACCAGCAGGTCGTCGCCCACGAGCTGGACCTTCGAGCCGAGCTGCTCGTTGATGAGCCTCCAGCCGGCCCAGTCGTCCTCCGCGAGGCCGTCCTCGATGGACACGATCGGGTACTTCGCGACCCAGTCGGCCCAGAGGTCGACGAGCTCGCCGGACTCGAGCGTCCGGCCCTCGCGGGCGAGGACGTAGCGGGTGGCCTTGCCGTCGCCGCCCGTCCCCTCCTCGACCAGCTCCGACACGGCCGGGTCGAGGGCGATCGCGACCTGCTCGCCGGGCCGGTAGCCGGCCTTCTCGATGGCGCGGAGGATGACCTCGACCGCAGCGGCGTTGGACGGCAGCGACGGCGCGAAGCCGCCCTCGTCGCCCTGGCCCGTCGCGTGCCCCTCGTCGTGCAGGATGGTCCGCAGCGCGGCGAAGATCTCCGCCCCGGCCCGCAGCGCGTCGCCGTACGTGTCGACGCCCACCGGCATGACCATGAACTCCTGGAAGTCCGTGGAGTCCTGCGCGTGCTTGCCGCCGTTGAGGATGTTGAACATCGGGACGGGCAGGACGCGCGCCCCTACGCCGCCGAGCCAGCGGTAGAGCGGAAGCTCGTGCGAGGAGGCGGCCGCGTGGGCGCACGCGAGCGAGACGCCGAGGATCGCGTTCGCACCGAGCTCGCCCTTGTTCGGCGTCCCGTCGAGCTCGATCAGGACCTCGTCGATGCCCGCCTGGTCGGCGGCGTCGAAGCCCAGCAGGCTGGGCCCGATCCGCTCGGTCACGTTCGAGACCGCCGTCAGGACGCCCTTGCCGCCGTACCGCGACTTGTCGCCGTCCCGCAGCTCGACCGCCTCGTGGACGCCGGTGCTGGCCCCGGACGGCACGGCCGCCCGGCCGAGCGACCCGTCCTCGGTGACGACGTCGACCTCCACGGTGGGGTTGCCCCGCGAGTCGAGGATCTCCCTCGCGTCGACCCAGGCGATGGTGGTGTCGCTCACTTGGTCTTCTCCGGTACGCGGTCCTGGAGGACCGTGACGCCCGGCAGCTCGCGGCCCTCGAGGAATTCGAGGCTCGCGCCGCCGCCGGTGCTGATATGGGTCATCTTGTCGGCGAGACCCTGCTGGGTGATCGCCGCGACCGAGTCGCCGCCGCCGATCACGACCTGCGCTCCGTGCTCCGCCCGCTCCGCGAGGAAGCGCGCGATGGCCTTCGTCCCGTGGGCGAAGCTCGGGATCTCGAACACGCCCAGCGGGCCGTTCCAGAGCACGGTCTTCACGTCGGCGAGCGCCTCCTGGATCTGCTCCAGGCTCTGCTTGCCCACATCGACGATGTGCCAGCTGGCCGGGACCTTGTCGACGCTGACGGTCTTGTACTCGGTCCCCCGGGTGACCTCCTTCGCGATCACCACGTCGACCGGGAGCACGACCCGGGCGCCCTTCGCCTCGGCCTTGGCGAGGATCTCGCGGGCGTCCTCCACCCGGTCGGGCTCGGCGAGGCTCTTGCCGACGGCCTTGCCCTGGGCGAGCAGGAAGGTGTTGGCCATCCCGCCGCCGATCACGAGGACGTCCGCCTTGTCGATCAGGTTCTTGAGGACCTTGATCTTGTCGCTGACCTTGGCCCCGCCGATGATCGCCGCGAACGGGCGCTCGGGGTTGGTCACGATCTTGCCGAGGTTCGTGAGCTCCTTCTCCATGAGGAAGCCCGCGTAGGCCGGCAGCAACTTGGCGACACCCACGGTCGAGGCGTGGGCCCGGTGGGCGGTGCCGAACGCGTCGTTCACGTAGACGTCCGCGTACGACGCGAGCGCCTTCGCGAACTCGGGGTCGTTCTGCTCCTCCTCCGCGTGGAAGCGGAGGTTCTCGAGCAGGAGCACCTCGCCGTTGCGCAGCCGCTTGACCGCGTCCTCCGTGCCGACGCCGAGCGCGTCGCCGGTCACCGGCACGGTCTTGCCCATCAGCTGGCCGAGCCGCTGGCCCACCGGCCGGAGCCGGAGGCTGTCGCTGACCTTGCCGTCCGGCCGGCCGAGGTGGCTGGCGAGGATCACCCGGGCGCCCTGCGCCTGCAGGTGCCTGATCGTGGGCAGGGCGGCGCGGATCCGCGTGTCGTCGGTGACCCTGCCGTCCTGGAGCGGGACGTTGAAGTCGACCCGCACGAAGACGCGCTTGCCCGCGGCGTCCAGGTCCTGGACCGTGAGCTTGTCCATGGCGATTCCTCCGGGAGCCGGCGTCGAGGCCGGCTCCGTCAGGCCGTGTTGCGGGGAGCGGTCAGGCGAGCCGCTCGGCGACGAACTTCGTGAGGTCCGCGACGCGGCAGCTGTAGCCCCACTCGTTGTCGTACCAGGCGATGACCTTCACGAAGTTCCCGCCCAGGACCATGTTCGACGGCAGGTCGATGATCGAGCTGCGCTCGTCGCCGCGGAAGTCGGTGGACACGAGCGGCTCGTCGCTCGCGCCGAGGATCCCCTTGAGCGGGCCGTTGGCCGCCTCGACGAACGCGGCGTTGAGCTCCTCGAGGGTGACGTCCCGCTCGAGCTCGGCCGTGAAGTCGACGACCGACACCGTGGGCGTCGGGACCCGGAGGCTGAACCCGTCGAACTTGCCCTTGAGGTCCGGGATCACGAGCGCGAGCGCCTTGGCGGCCCCGGTCGTCGTCGGAATGATGTTCAGGCCGGCCGCGCGCGCGCGGCGCGGGTCCTTGTGCGCGACGTCGAGGATCCGCTGGTCGTTGGTGTAGCTGTGGATCGTGTTCATGAGGCCGCGCTTGATCGTCCACTTGTCGTGGACCACCTTTGCCGCCGGCGCGAGGCAGTTCGTCGTGCAGCTGGCGTTGCTGATGATGTTGTGCGCGGCGGGGTCGTACTTGTCCTCGTTCACGCCGAGGACGACCGTGATGTCCTCGTTCTTGGCCGGGGCCGAGATGATGACCTTCTTCGCGCCGGCGTCGAGGTGTGCCTTGGCCTTCGTCGCGTCGGTGAAGATGCCGGTCGACTCGATGACGATGTCGACGCCGAGGTCGCCCCACGGCAGCTCCGCGGGATCCTTGACCTGGAGGACCTTGATGGCCTTGCCATCGACGACGATCGAGTCGTCGGTGTGGGTCACCTCGCCCGGGTAGGCGCCGTACGTCGAGTCGTGCTTGAACAGCAGCGCGTTGGTCGGGACGTCGACGAGGTCGTTGACGGCGACGACCTCCGCGCCCGGGGCGCGCTCGATGAGCGCCTTGAGGGACTGGCGACCGATGCGGCCGAAGCCGTTGATGCCGACGCGAACGGTCATCGATGGACCTCCTTGGTCAGAGCGGAAGGCCGGCCGGCGCGTGGGCATGCGCGCTGGTCGACGGATCTGGACGCGTGATGGGTTGAGCCCGATGCTGCCCCACGGCGACGACCGGCGACGGCGACGTCGGGAGCGCGGCTGCGGTCGCCGTGGAGGCGACGGCGGCGGCGACCCCGAAGCTTCGCGTCACGTCCGGTTGGGCGTGGCGCTCTGAAGGCCGGTGCTCGCGGAGGGACGTCCCCGCGCTTCCCATATCGGTGCCGAGGTCAGGAGCGAGAGCCGGTGCTGCGGACAGGGCGTGACCTCGGATCGATCGGGGAGCGTGACACCTGAATCCTAGCAAACGACCTCGAATGGTCCGCGGACGAGTGGCCCGGTGAGTCGGGTCCAAGCGGATCGGTCCCGGACGCCAACGAGCCCCCTCCGGCTGGGCCGGAGGGGGCTCGTCATGAGGTCGTGTGGCGGTCAGCCGCCGATCTTGAAGACCTTGCCGCCGCACTCGGGGCAGGTCCCCTGGAGCGCAGGCTTGCCGTTCTTCATCGTGATCTGCTGCGGGTTCTGGACTTCGACCTTCTTCTTGTCCTTCACGCAGTAGGCCTGGGCCATGTCGCTCCTCCTCACGCAGACCGCGTCACGAGAGCACGCCTCTCGGGTCCGCGGGATCGCTGGGTCTGGCGCTCAACTCGGAGACCAGAGTGACGGGCGCCAGCGCGCCGCCCCGGCCTGTGCCTTCTGGCGGTCGATCTCCGCGAGGATCGCGAGGCTCTCGAGCCCCGTCTCCACCGCGGCGGCCTCCGCCCGGTCCTTGCTGTCACCGGTGACGAACTCACCGGTTCGACGATTGGCGTACACGGCGCACACGACGCCGGCACGACAGCCCCCGAGACCCGCGAGCACGAGCAGCGCGGAGGCTTCCATCTCGAAGTTCAGGATGCCCTGGCGCGTCATCTCCTCCGCGAGGTCAGGGTAGCGGATGGAAAGTCGCTCGATCGGGCGTCCCTGCGCACCGTAGAACCCGGGTGCCGTGGCCGTCAGGCCCTGGTGGTGACGGTGTCCCAGCCGGGTCGCCGCCTCCTCGAGGGCGAGCACGCATTCGTAGTTCGCGACGGCGGGGTATCCGTCGTGGACGAACCAGCTGGTGGTCGTCTCGAGACGGACGCTCCCCGTCGTGATGACGAGGTCACCGAGCTCCATGCCCTCCTGCAGCGCGCCGCTGGACCCGATCCGGATGAACGCGGGCCGGTCCGTGATCTGGAGGATCTCCGCGAGCACGATCTCGACGTTGTCCGTGCCGATGCCTGTGGACAGCGCGGAGACCCGCAGGCCCTTGTATTCGCCGGTCGCGCTCGCGAACTCCCGGTGCCGATGGGTGCGTTCGATCGAGTCGAAATGAGAAGCGATCTTCTCGACGCGGTCCTGGTCCCCGGGGAGAAGGATGTAGTCGGCGAGCTCACCCGGACCAAGCCCGATGTGGTACTGCCGTTCGCCGGCGGGGACTGCGACGCGGGTGTCCGCGTTTGGCAAGGACTCGCTCTCCTGTTCGCGCCACGCACGCTCGTGCACGAGGCTGCGGCCGAGCATAGGGGCGCGATTCTGCGAGCGTCAAGCCGATCCACGCACGTTCGAGCCGTGCGTGAGCCGTGCTCGGCGGGGTGCCCGGCCCCCCGGGACGGGCGGGGCACCCCGAGTTCGGGCGTCATGCGGGCGGGTCGGCACGGCGGATTCGGGCCTCGAAGGTCTGGGTCGGCGGCGGCTCCGACGACGTTCCGACCGGGGCGCCGTCCAGCGCCGACGCCGCAACCGGGACGGGCGCGCCGTGCCCGGCGATCGCCTCGAGCCGCGCAACGATGCGCTGCCGCAGGACCCGCTGCGAGCGGTGCCGCCGGGCGAGCGTCACCACGACCGACAGCGCGGCGACGAGCACGAGCGTGCCCATCCCGGCCGAGGCGGGATCCACGCCCAGCGTCGGGCCGAACGACGCCGCGAGGTTCGGTGTCCCGGGGTCGTCGCTCGGGGCCGGGGGAGGTTCGGTGGATGCGATGGCGCCCGCGCCCAGGTCGCCGACCAGCTCCAGGTCCGCGGCGTTCGCGATCACGAGGACGGGTTCGTCGCGTTGCTCGGGCGTGCCCGTCGCGTTGAGCGCATCGCCCGGCTTGATCGACTCGAGCAGCGACGCCGCCGCGTCCGCCACCACGATTCGCGCCACCGCCGTGCCGTCGTCGAGCCTGAACCCGTCCGGCTCGAGGCTCGTGACCAGCCCGCCGACCCGCACACGAACGCCCAGGTGTGCCGCAAGGTCCCGGAGGTCGATGTCCGGGGCGCCCGCGGCGGCACCGGGAGATCCCGTGGGGCTTCCGGCCACGCCGCTCCCACCGGGTCCAGCGGAGGCACGGCTCCCGGGCGAGGGAGACGGTCCGGCCGCACCCATCGCCAGGTCGGACCGGCGCCTCGGGACCACCGCGAACCGGCGATCCGTCGCCGTGGGGTAGGGCCGCTTGACGATGCCGGTCACGGTCGCGCTGCGACCCTCGATCACGGAGGCGCCCGCGATCCCGCTCCCCGCCAGGCCGGCGATGGCGATCCTCGTCGAGCCCGACATCACGAGATCCGCGGTCCAGCGGTCGCCGCTCCGCTTGACGTCGGCGATCGTGCCGGTGACCCGGACGAGCCGCCACTCGACGGCCGCGGTGGGTGCGCCACGGAGCGTCGACGGGGAGACGCTGCCCGTGCCCAGCACCCGGACGTCCGTGACCTTCAGGCGCGGCGCGCCCCACGCCTTGCCGACCGTCCCCGTGAGACGGACCCGCGTCCCGAGGGACAGCCGGGCGTCGGCCTCGGGCAGATACGCCTCGATCGCGGCGGTCCGGTCCTCGATGATCGCTCGCCGGCCGCTGGCGTCCAGGAGCGTCCGGCCCGTCGTCAGGACTCCCTCGATCGTCACGCTGGAACCGTCGCGGGTCCTGGCCGTCGCGATCGTGACGACGCTGGCGGATGGCGCCCCGGACGAGCCCGACGGCTTCGGGCTCGCCGACGACGACGGCGACGGCTGGGTCAGGGAGGAGATGTCGGCCCGATCGCGCAGCCAGAGCCGGTACCCGTCGAGCACGCCCTTGCGGGATGCGCGCTGACCGACGATCCCCGTGAACGTCGCCGTCGCGCCCTTGCGCAGCACGCCCGTGTCCAGGTTCGCGCTCGCGTCGGCATACAGCTTGAGCGCCGCGCCGTCGGTGCCCGTGATCGTCAGCGTGATGTCACCGCTGGTCGCCTTCGCCGGTGCGGCCGTGATCGTGCCCCGAACGGCCACAAGCCGGCCCTCGGTCTGCTCGCCTGCCTGCCCCGCCGTGATCGTCGAGGGTGCGGGGAGGGCGCCGGTGCCGACGATCACGATGCCGGTCGCGGATGGCCGCAGCTCCAGCTGCCCGTACGGGTCGGCCATCACGCCACGAATCTCGAGCACGGTGCCGCGGGCAGGCGCCGTCACGCCGTCCGGGAGCCGCACGCCGATCCCGCCCGTGGCGTCCCCGATCGCGAGGACCCGGGGCGTTCCAAGGCGCCCGGCTTCGGCAATCACCACTCCACGCGTCAGCAGCGACTGGTCGACAGCGGTCAGGCGTGCGTCCGCGATCGTCTGCGGCCCCGTGCCAGGGATCGGCGATGACGAAGCGGACGGCACGGGCGTCGGCGTGAGAGTCGGCGTCGGGTTCGGGGGCGTGGTCGCGGAGGGGGTCGGCTGTGGCGTTGGCGACGGCAGCGGCGTTGGCGATGCGCTGGGCGGAGGCGTGGGAGTGGCGGCCGCGCCGACCTCCAGCTCCCCCGGCAGGGTCGCGTGGAGGCGATAGCCGGCCGTTCCGGCGCCCGAGCTGTCGCGCTGCCCGAGCGGGCCGCGGGCACTCACGAGGCTGCCCTTTGCGACCGCGAGGCTGCCGAGCGCGTCCGGACCCGCGATCACCCGGATCGGCCCGGTGCCATCGTCGATCGTGATGCCGAGCCCGTCCGACAAGGCCGAGGGAGCCTCGGTCACGGTGCCGACCAGGGAGAGGCGCCGGCCCTCGTTGGGCTCGGACGCCTCGCCGGTGGACGCGCCCATGGCCTCGGGAAGCTCCGCGGCACCGGTGATCTCGATGTCCGATCCCGCGACGCGAAGGGTCCGCTGGCCGTACCGCGTGTCGAGCACGCCGGCGACGCGGATTGTCGTCCCGGCGGGGAGGGGCACCTCGAACGCCGCGTCGAGGTACAGGGCGATCCCGCCGGTCTCGTCCTGGACGAAGCCGCTCCGCCCGCTCTCGAGCGCGCCGAGCGCCGTCGTCAGCGTGCCGGCGACGATTGCCGACGAGTCGTCCGCGAGCGACCGGGCAAGCTCGATCGAGATCGCGAGGTCGGGCGTGGCCGTCGGCGCAGGCGTGGGCGTCGGGGCCGCCGTCGGCGAAGGACTGGGCGAGGGCGTCGGCGTGGGCGGGGCCGGGGTGTCAGTCGGTGTCGCAGTCGCGGTCGGCGTCGGCGTGGCGGTCGGCGTGGCGGTCGGCGTCGGTGTCGGTGTCGGCGTCGGCGTCGGTGTCGGTGTCGGTGTCGGTGTCGGGGCGATCGTCGGCGTCGGCGTGGGTGCCGGAGTTGGCGTTGGCGCGGCGGTCGGGATCGGCGTGGGGACCGCGGTGGGCGTCGGCGTCGGCGCGACGGTCGGAGTCGGCGTGGGGACCGCGGTGGGCGTCGGCGTCGGCGTCGGGGACGACGACGGCGCAGGCGTCGGGCTGGGCCCAGGACCCTG
>DASSRG010000315.1:0-8669 GCA_035701885.1 Candidatus Limnocylindrales bacterium | reverse complement strand
GGGCGCAGAAGACGGCCACCCTACGACCCGCGATCCGGACCCGACATCCGCCAAATGGACCACCGTCCGCAGGCCAGCCGGACCGGCGGATCAGGCGCGGCGCACCGTCACGACGTCGACCCGCCCGATCCCCTGGAGCGCCACGGCGCCGCCATCCCCGAACGCGAACCGATCGCCCGGCAGCGCGGGCACCAGCGACGCCGGCACCAGCACGGTCCCGTCGGTCGCCGCGTCGGACAGCCGCGCGGCGAGGTTCACCGTCCGCCCGAACACGTCCCCGTCACGCAGGATCAACGGCCCGGCCGCGACGCCCGCGTGGCCCGTCGGCAGCCCCGCTGCGGGCAGCGCATCCAGCAGCGCCAGCGTCCCATCGACCGCCGCGACGGCGGACTCGAACCGGACCAGCGCGCCGTCGCCCAGCAGCTTGACGAGCCGCCCATCGAACGGCCGCACCACCTCGATCGTCACGTCGCCGAGCCGCAAGGCCAGCCCGGCGGCGGCCTCGTCGCCGATCGTCTCGGTCAGGTGCGTGAACCCCGTGAGATCCACGAACGCGACGCCCGGCGGCTGCGGATCGCGCTCCGGCAGCAGGCCCACGTCCTCGAGCACGCCCTCGGTCTGCCGGACGCTGTACTCGTCGATGGCCCGGGTCATGTGCCGCGTCGTCAGCCACCCCGCGAGGTCACCCGACCGCCGCGCGAGGCGCGCCCACGGCCGCAGCATCCGGTCCAGGAACTCCTCCTCCCCGAACGCCACGTTGGACTCGCCCTGGGCGACGAACGCCTCCTCGTACGCGCCGAGCGCCGCATCCGCGGTTCGTTCCGCGCCGCCCCCGAACATCCGCAGCGCGCGCAGGGCGATCTCGGGCTGGCCGGTCGTGTCCACGATGTCGACGAGGTCCGCGAGCAGCTCCTCGTCGGCCTCGGACAGGTACGTCTCCGCATCCGGCTCCGCGATGCCGAGCGCCGCGAACACCCGCGGGAGCAGGTCGCGCCGCTCACAGAGCGACGAGCGGAACGCCGCGTACGCCCGCGACGACGCCGGCCCGGGCGGCGGGTGGAGCTGGTCGTAGAAGGCGAAGTTGACCTTCCCGGTCCGGTACGCCGCCACGAGCGCGTCAATCGGCACACCGGCGGACTGGAACGCCACGAGCAGTCGGACGCGGTGGAGGTCGTCGGGCTCGAACAGGCCCGGCTCCGGCGGCTCGATCGCGCCGGCGCGGACCAGCTCGTCCACGCGCGCGGCGTCGATGCCCAGCCGCCGCGCCACCTCCTCGGTCGTGATCCGCATCGGCGGATTGTGGCCGACTCGCCGACGGCGGACGTGGTCGAACCGGCGGACGCGCCCACACGCGCGAGGACCGCGACGCTCGACGAGCCGTCGCGGTCCTGGGTGGCGCAGGGTCCGTTACGGGGTGACCGTCACGGAGCCCTGCATGTCCTGGGGGTGGAGGTGGCACTGGTAGTGATAGGTGCCGGGCGTGGCGAAGGTGAACGAGACCGCCTCGCCCGGGTCCATCACGAGCGGATCGGCAGGGAGCCCGCCGTCCAGGAACTGGACCGAGTGGGTGAAGTGGTCGTCGTTGGTCCAGTCGACTGTCGTCCCGGCCTTCACGGTGATCGCCACCGGCGCGAACTTGTACGAAGGCGGGAGATCGACGGCGGACGTCGCAACCGGGGCCGTGTCGGCCGCGGCCGGGGCGCACGCGGCGAGCCCGACGACGACGCCGGTCGCGAGCGCGACCCCGACGACGAGACGAACGACGGTACGCATGGCGGGCTCCGTCAGGCGTGCGTCGCGGCCGGGCGACGGAGCAGGACGGACTGGGTCGCGGCGACGAACACGAGCACGAACGCGACGAGGTCCAGGACCTCGCTGATCGTGTGGGCGAACAGGAAGGTCGTCCAGTTGAGGTGGTAGGTCATGTAGCTGATCTCGGCGAGGGCGAACAGCGAGAACGCCCAGCCGAGGGTCGTGGCGCCGGCGCCGAACGAGCGCCAGGCGAAGTAGGCGCCGGCCGCGAACAGCAGCACGTGGATGGCGAGGAACCCGATCGGGGGGATGTTGTTGACGAAGTCACCGAACGGCATCGCGAGGACTCCCTTCCTGCCGGTCGACCCGGCTCGTGGCACGGATCCCGTCGGCGACGATGCCGGCGAGGACCGTGACCATTCCGATGAGGACCACGAAGTGCGCGGCGTGCTCGCCCACGGGAAAGCCCGCCACGACCGTGTCGTGGAGATGGGGGATGAGGGTGTGCTCGATGAGGTCGAGCACGAGGCCGATGCCGATGAGCACGGCACCGAGCCTGGACAGGCTCGGGATGGGCGGGTTCCGCGGGCGGTCAGCCATGTCGCTCACCGCGCGAACGCCGCGGGGAACTGGGCGATGATCCCGTCGCTCAGCATGTCGGCCATCTCGAGGATCTCGGCGTGGACCTCGTCGTACGCCGCGATGTCGTCCGCGTAGCGGCCCTGCAGCCGGGCGACCGCCTCCTCGAGCGTGAGGTCGAGGTGCGACTTCATCATCTGGTCGAGGTCCGCCAGCGCCCACTGACGCGGGTTCGCGTCGTGGAGGAAGACCGCGATGTCATGGGCATTGGCGTACCAGCGCGCCGACGCGCCGGCGGTGGCGTCGGAGTCACCGGCCTTCGCGGCCGTCACGAGGTCCGCGGCGGTGAGGATGTGGTCCCGCAGCAGCGCCGTGAGCTGCGCGCCCGCCGCGTCGCCGTAGTAGGGCTTGATCGCGTTGCCGATATCCGCCTGGTTCGCGAGCAGTCGGTCGACCGTCGGCTGGAGGTCGGGCAGGTTCCCTGGCTCCGTCGCGGCGCCGACGATGAACTGGCGGGTCCAGACGATGTGGTCCTCCCACAGCTTGCGCATCGCGTCGTGGAACGCGACCTTGCTGCCCAGCGCGCCGTGCGAGGTGGGGGAGTGGGCGCTCGCGCCGAACCCGACGGCGGCGACGCCCAGGACGAGTGCGGCCCCCAGGGCCAGAGCGGTGAGCCGGCGGGGTCGAGTCATGGGGTCTCCGATCCGTTCGTGTGGCTGTATAACGAATGCAGCCTTGTTTTACACACGCCGGCCCAAAGCGTCAAGTCTTTCGCGAAGATTTGTTTGCGTTACACTCCGCGCATGACGACCCGGCGCACCGAGCTCGAGGCGATCGCGCCGCTCGCCGACCCAGTGCGGCGGCGGCTGTACGAGCTCGTCATGCGCTCGGAGACACCGGTGGATCGTGATGCGGCCGCGGCAGGCGCGGGCGTGGGGCGCGCGAACGCGGCCTTCCACCTCGACCGATTGGCGGAGGCCGGCCTGCTGGACGTCGAGTTCCGTCGGCGGAGCGGACGAACGGGGCCGGGCGCAGGCCGGCCGGCGAAGTTCTACCGGCGGCCGGCGGGGGAGATCAGCGTGTCGCTGCCCGCGCGGCAGTACGGCCTCGCGGCGGAGCTGATGGCCGAAGGGATCGAGCAGCGGCCCGAGGCGGCCGCCGGTGTCCTGGATGCTGCGCGCCGCCGGGGTCTGGCGTTGGCAGGGTCAACCGCGGAGGCGCCGGGAGCCCGGTCCGTCATCGAGATCCTCGAGACCGAGGGATACGAGCCCGTCGCGACCGATGACGGCGTCACGCGGTTGCGCAACTGCCCCTTCGACGCCCTCGTCGATGACCACCGACAGCTCACCTGCTCGATGAACCTCGCGCTGCTCGAGGGCGTGATCGACGGCGTGGGATCGGCCGATGTCGAGGCGCGGGCCGACCCGCGCGACGGCTTCTGCTGCGTGGCGCTCTACCCGAAGTAGGGCCCGGGCGTCAGCCCGCGAGCGCGAACACCTCGATCGGCCGGGTGAGGCCCTTCACCTCGTGCCGGCCGCGCTCCTCGAAGCGCAGCTCGCTGCCCTCGACCAGGTCGCGGGTGACCGCCGATACGATGATCTCCGACGCGCCGCCCAGCGACATGATCCGCGCTGCGGCGTGCACCGTGACCCCGCCGATGTCGTCTGGCAGGATCTCCACCTCCCCGGTGTGGACGCCGATCCGGACCTCCATGCCCAGGCTCCGCACCGCGTCCCGGATCGCGATCGCCGCCCGGATCGCCGCGCCTGCCCCGCCGAACGTCGCGAGGAAGCCGTCGCCGGTGGTCTTCACCTCGCTGCCGCGGAACCGGTCGAGCTGGGCGCGGGTCAGCCGGTTGTGCTCCGCGAGGACCTGCTTCCAGGCGGCGTCGCCG
Organism: Candidatus Limnocylindrales bacterium; assembly: GCA_035701885.1. GTDB lineage: Bacteria > Chloroflexota > Limnocylindria > Limnocylindrales > CSP1-4 > CAIXZV01. The sequence goes on along the minus strand of DASSRG010000315.1, from coordinate 4,444 downwards.
AGGCTCGTCGCGGTCCGGGTGGAATCCACGATGTCGGACAGCAGGAGGGTCAGCACGAGGCGCGCGTGCTCGCCCGGCACGCCAAGCGCGCCGATGTTGCCCAGCACGTCAACGACCACGACCGGCTCGTCGCCGACGACCCAGACGTCGTGCCCGGGCGGCACGTTCATCACGTCGCCGGGCCCGAACTCCATGGTCTCGCCGGCGTCCATCTCCACATGCAGCCGGCCCTGGAGCATCAGCTGCAGATGGTGGATCTGGCACGACGCGGTGCCCTGGATCGGCCGCAGCGACGTCGACCAGCGGAAGCCGGGCTGCAGGACGCCCCGGCCCATCGTCACCGAGCCGAGATGCACAAGGTTGACCACGCCGAGCGGGAAGCGGCGCACGTCGTCGGGTGCGTCGAGGCTCTTGCGCTGGATGCCGCCGGAACGATCCAGGTCGTCGGCCATGCGCGTACGGTACCGCTGGCGTGACGGGCGTCCACGGGGTCAGCTCGAGGCGGCCGCCTTCGGCTTCGAGCTCGATCGATCCGTCGAGCCCGACTTCGACTGCACCGCGTCCCAATCCTTGCGGAACGCCTCGATCCCGGAGGTCGTCAGCGGGTGCTCGATCATCTTCCGCAGGACCGCCATCGGCGTCGTCGCGATGTGCGCGCCCGCGAGGGCGGCCTCGGTCATGTGGCGGGGGCTGCGGATCGACGCGGCCAGCACTTCGGTGTCCAGCCCGTGTGTCTCGACGATCGAGACCAGGTCCCGGACGACCTCCATGCCGTCCTGGTTGATGTCGTCCAGCCGCCCCACGAACGGCGAAAGCAGCGACGCCCCGGCCTTCGCCGCGAGGAGCCCCTGGTTCGCGCTGAAGATCAGCGTCGTGTTGGTCCTGATGCCGTCGGCCTTGAGGCGGGCGATCGCCTCGAGCCCCGGCTCGCTCATCGGGATCTTCACGACGATGTTGTCGGCGAGCTTCGCGAAGTGCGTGCCCTCGCGGACCATGCCATCGGCATCGGCGGCGACGACCTCGGCGCTCACGGGGCCTGGCGTCAGGTCGCAGATCCGGCGGAGGACGTCGTCGTAGCTCCCGCCGACCTTCGAGAACAGCGTGGGGTTGGTGGTGACGCCGTCGAGGATCCCCCAGCGGGAGACGGTGGCGATCTCGTCGACGTCCGCAGTGTCCAGGAAGATCTTCATGGCAGGCCTCCGCAACGCGCCCGACACGGGCGGTGCCACAACCGTACTACCAATAGCGTGGACTTACATTAGAGAATGGAGTCACGTCGTCACACGGACGACCCAGGCAAGGAGGCCACGCGGCATGTGTCTCACCTGTGGCTGTGAGCAGGCCCATCTCGAGATGGGCGACAACATCACCTACGAGGACCTGAAGCGGATCGCGGACGGCAACCACAAGACGGTCGCCGAGACGCTCGACATCGTCGACCGGACCGTCGCGATCGACCGCCAGTCCCACAAGCAGGAGTACGCCCAGACCTCGACGCCGTCCGCGACCTGATCGGTCGTTCGTGGCGCGGCCGGACACCGGACATCGGTCGAGCCGCGAGGGAGCATCTGTCGATCACCCGATGGCAGCCGTCGCGGCGGTGCCGAGCATGAGCTCATCGGAGCGCGACGTGGGTCGCGCCAGTGATCTGGAGGATCGGATGGGCTCCAAGATTCGGCGCCTCGCGATGGCGCCCGTGGTGTTGGCACTGGTTCTCGGCATCGCGCCGACGGCGTCCGCGGGGAAGAACCCGCTGGGCACCGTCGACGCGACCCCGAAGTCGATCAACTTCGGCAAGGTGGCTGTCGGGACGCAATCGCCGAGGATCTCGTTCTGGATCACGAACAACACGAAGGCGACGCTGTTCATCTCCCAGATCTCGTCGTCGACCGGCACCGGGGACGACCAGTTCGGGTACTGGATCCACGAGACCACGAACCCGTGCTGGGAGCTCGCGGTCAACGGGACATTCCTGGCCCCGGGCCAGAGCTGCGGCGGATCCGTGGAATTCCACCCGACGATGCGGGGCAAGAGCTCGAGCTCGATCCACTTCGCGTTCAGCGATGGCGTTCGCTCATGGTCGCTCACCGAGACCCTGTCCGGCACAGGGGTCTAGCGATTGGCAGGCACGCCACCGGCCCGACCGATGCCGAAATGGGGGGAGCGCAGGGCACAATCGTCGTGACGAGCGGCTTCGGAGGACTGCGTGACCGACCAGGGCGACGACATCGAGATCGTGGACGCGGCGGCCGACTCCCGGTACGAGGCGCGCGTCGACGGCACACTCGCCGGCGTCCTCGAGTACCAGCTCCATGACGGCTGGATCGTCCTCGTCCACACGGAGGTCCAGCCGGCGTTCGAGGGCCGGGGCATCGGGTCGCGCCTGGCCAAGTCGGCGCTGGAGGACGCGCGGGCACGCCGGCTGGCGGTCACGCCGCAGTGCCCGTTCGTCCTCGGCTACATCAAGCGTCATCGCGAGTACCGAGACCTGATCGTCGGGATGCGCGGGCCGAACCGCCCGCCTGGGTCTCCCTGAGCCTCAGCCGACGCGCCCGATCTCGGCGCCCGTGGAGTCGCGCAGGATCGTCTCCTCGACCTCGACGACCAGGCCGGGCGCCTCCTCCGTCTCGTACGTCCCGACGGTCGGGCGCAGCGCGTCCGCGAGCGCGAGCGCGGCGGCGGCCGGCATCGCGATCGTCAGCAACGCCTCATCGGTGGAGATCGCCCACTCGTCGGCGGGATCCAGCTGGAGCGAGGCATCCGCGCTCTCGATCCACGCCGCGAGGCCGCGCGCGACGCGGCGGCGCAGCAGATCGGCGACGCCCTCGATGGCGTAAGCCCCGAACGTCACCCGGACGGCGCCGCTGCCCTCGGCCGCCGCCCACCGGAGGACGTCCACGTTGAGCCCGGCGAGGCTCGATCCCTCGGCCGCGGTGCGTGCGGCGACCTCCTCCGCGAACGCCGGGTCCTCGAGGAGCGACGATCGATCCAGGTCGGTCACCAGCAGCGGGTTCCGCTCCCGCCACAGCCCGAGGAACGCCGCGGAGTTCCAGGCCTTGACGGCCGCGAGCTCGTCCAGCGTGATCCCGATCAGCTGGACGAACGTCAGCCGGCCGTGCGGCGTCGAGATCTCGCCGAGCTCGGGGTCCCGCGCGCACAGCAGCGCGTGGAGCGCCGTCTTCGACTCCTGCGCGATCGGTCCATTCGCGTCCATGTGGTGGTTCGGCCACAGCACGGCACCGGTCTCGAACACGTAGCGCGCGAGGTTCTGCATCAGGCTGATCGGCCACGTCGGCGGCTCGCGATCGCTGCCGCGGACGAGCCGGAACGTCAGCTCGATGCCCCAGCCGCTGAGTTCCGGGTCCTCCGACTCCTTGGTGTACAGCTCGGAGAGGCCGTAGCCCACGTAGTGCCAGTGCGCGGGCGGACCGGGGTTCTCGTAGACGCTGACGCCGTCGAGCGGATCGGGCCCGCCGAGGGCGAACTTGATGATCGTCCCGTAGTGCTTCGGCTCCTGGTCGCCGTAGACCGGCGCAAGCGCCGCGTCGATCGCGTCCCACCCGGGCGCCTCGACGTCCAGGTCGGCGTGCTCGTGCTCCCGCCCCGGCCCAGGCCGATCGCCACCGAACAGGCGTCGCAGGAACCCCATGACCGAAGCATGGCAGGCCGGCGTCCGCAACGAAATGGGCGACCTGCATCCGCACGCCACGTAGAACTCGGTCCAGCTCTGGTGTCCGTCCTGTCCACGATGGGTGTCATGCCCAGGTAGGACCTTCGCGCCGGTCGGCGCGGCGATCGTCGAGTTGTACGCTCCCCGCGCCGGCGGGCCCGAGGCATTTGTCCCTGGCCGCCGGGCGGGAGGCGTACGTGCACGTGGGCTGGTCCTGGCCTGTTGCCGCACGCACGCGTATGCGCGCGAAGGCCCGATGACCGCGACCGCGGCCGCACCCGCCGCACCGACGACGCTGGGCGCTGAGCCGAAGCGCCGGCAGATCCTCGCCCGGATCGCGATCCTCGTCGCGATCGGCGTCGTCGTGTTCGGGCTGATCCTCCCGCGGGTCGTGAACGTCGCGGAGGTCAACGCCGTCCTGGCGACGCTCACGGGCGCCCAGCTGCTCACGCTCGCGGCCGCGGCGGCCCTCGCGTACGTCGCCAGCGCGGCGCCCGCGTACCTGCTGGTACCGGGCCTGTCGTGGCCGCATGCCATCGGCTCGGACCTGGCGGGACGCGCTGTCGCCAGCCTCATCCCCGGCCCCACCGATGTGGCCACCCGCTTCGTCCTCTACCGGCAGTGGGGAATCGCGGCCGACACCGCCACGTCCGGGATCGTCGTGGCCGCGCTGTTCGAGACCCTGTCCGCGCTCGCCCTGCCGGGGATCGCGGCGATCGGCGTGCTGGTGGCCGGGAACGACCTGCCTCGCGCTGCGCTGGTCGTGTCCCTCGG
>DASSRG010000314.1:0-3979 GCA_035701885.1 Candidatus Limnocylindrales bacterium | reverse complement strand
AAGGTCCACCAGGCCCGCGGCGCCGTGTCGGGTCTCTTGGCTGCCGCGACGGCGGCACGTGGCCTGGACGGCTCCCGGGCACCGTTCACCGCCGCTGAGGGCGGCCTGCTCGCCGCGTACGCGGACGGGGGCCGTCCCGAGGCGCTCACCGACGGCCTCGGCGAGGCATGGCACCTCGACGAGCTGACGCTGCGCCGCTGGCCGGGCTCCAGCTCCGTCCAGCCGCTGATCGAGGCGGCCCTCGAGGTGGCGGAGGGCATGGCCGAACCCGACGAGGTTGCGACGGTGGAGGTCCGCCTCCCGCCGCGCTCGTACGACCTCGGTGCGGCGTCCACGTGGCACGACCAGCTCGGCGCCATGCAGTCTCCCGCCTGGGTCGCCGCGGCGATCCTGACGGACGGCTCGTGGTCGCTCGACCAGGTGGCGGCAGAACGCCGGCGCGACGAGACCGTGAACGCGCTTGCCCGCCGGGTCGCCGTCGTCCGGGACGACGCCCTGCCGCGGACCGTGGCCTCCATCACCATCACGCTCGCCGACGGGACCACGAGATCGGCGCGCTGCGACGAACCCCTCGGCTCGCCCGCCCGGCCGCTCACCCGCGACGACATCATCGCGAAGCTCGCCGACGCCGCGGCCGGCATCGGCTGGCACGATCGCACGGACGCGATCGTCGCGGCGGTCGACGGCCTCCCCACCGCCCCGTCCGTCACGCCGCTCCTGCGGCTCCTCGCCCGCTCGGAAAGGGACACCCGGTGACCCGCCTCGCCCTGTCGTTCGCCACCCGCGTCAACGAGCGCGTCCGGCCGCTCGTCGACGGGACCGTCCGCCCCGACGGAATCGACCTCGTGCCCACGATCTCGCACCCGGGCGAGACGTTCTGGCGCCAGCTCCGGTTCGGCGACTTCGACATCTCCGAGATGAGCCTCAGCTCGTTCCTCATCGCCAGGAGCCAGGGCAGCGACCTCGTGGCGATCCCGGCCTTCCCGTCGCGGCGGTTCTTCCACATCGAGCTCGACGCGCGCAGGGACGCGAACATCGCCACGCCCGCCGACCTCGCGGGCAAGCGGATCGGCGTCCCCGAGTACCAGCAGACAGCGGCGCTGTGGCTGCGCGGCATCCTCGAGCACGACTTCGGCGTCCACCCGACTTCCATCCGCTGGTTCATGGAGCGCGGCGAGACGCTGAGCCACGGCGGGGCGACGGGGTTCCAGCCCCCGGCGGGCATCTCGCTCGAGCACATCCCGGAGGACGAGAGCCTCGTCTCGATGATCCTCGGCGGGAAGCTGGACGCGGCGCTCGTGCGGCCCAACCGGACCGTCGGCGCGGACAACGTCATCGAGCGCTCGCAGCGGTTCCAGGGATCGGGCGACTTCAGCCAGCTCACGCCGGCGTTCGGCGACGGGATCACGGAGGGGCGCCGGTTTTTCGATGCGCACGGCTTCATCCCGATCAACCACACCTACGTGATCAGGGGCGAGCTGCTGCGCCGCCATCCCTGGGTGGCGCTGAACGTCTACAAGGCGTTCCTCGAGGCGAAGCGCGTCGCGGAGCGCGACCCGCTCGAGGACGTGCCGCTGGGCCTCGTCTTCCGCTGGGAGTTCATGGACCAGGTGAGGCGCTGGTTCGGGCCTGACCCGTTCCCCTATGGCGTCACCGCGAACCGCGCCGTCCTCGAGCGGATCGTCCAGTTCTCGCACGAGCAGGGGCTGATCCCCGAGCCGCTCGACGTGGAGTCGCTGTTCGCGCCCAGCACCCTCGCGTGGGACGCACCGGGCTGACGCCCGCCGCTACATCGACTCCGCGTGCGCGTCCGGGCTCGCCTCGGGCGCGGGCGAGACCGGTGACGCCGACGCGGCCGCCGAGCCGTCCCGGTACGCCGTGCCCGGCCGCCGCTCGCCGTTGCCCGTGACGATGAGCGGGCTCTCCTCCTGGGCGAACGTCCTCCCGCAGAACGGGCACAGCAGGTCGTAGCCCGCCTGCCACAGCTCGGGATGGACGGGGAACCCGCCGCCGCACGACGGGCAGGTGACGGTGAAGATCTGGGCCATCGTTAGGCCTCCACGCCCGTCGGCGACGCCTCGGCGCCGGACGGCGCCGGCTGCGAGCTCTCGCGCACGTAGTCCGCGATCGGCACCCGCGCCTGCGCCTCCTTCGGCACCAGGATCCGCTCGCTGAACGGCCGCTGCACGGGCTTCGTGGCGTCCACGATCATCTTCGTCGTCATGATCGGATCCGTCTGCGACGGGTCGAGCGTGTTGCCCTTCGCGTTCCTGATGATGTCGACCGCCTGGTCGGCCTGCACCCGGGTGGCGATCGCCCACAGCACCTGGCGGTCGTCGAACACGTCGACGTCGGCGTCCACGACGAACACGTGCTTGATCATGTCGACGGCGCCCAGCACGACGAACGCGGCCTGCTTCGACTCGCCGTCCACCTTCTTGTCGATCGACACGTTGCAGTGGAGGCGGCAGACGCCCGAGGTCGGCAGGTGGACGGCCGTGACCGACGGCACCACGCCCTTGATCAGGTTGTAGATCCGGGCCTCCTTGGGGAGGCCGCCCTGGATCCAGTCGTCCGCGTGGCCCACGAACACGTCCTGGTAGATGGCGTCCTCGCGGAACGTGATCGCCTTGACGTCGATGATCCAGCGCAGCCGCTGCGGCCCGTACGTGCCTGGGAACTCGCCGAACGGCCCCTCCACCTCGCGCACGCCGGGCGGGATCTCGCCCTCGATCACGATGTCTGCGTCGGCCGGGACGAGGAACTCGTCGCCCCACGTCTCGGAGGCGGTGACCCGCAACGACTGCCCGGCCACCGACCCGATGACCTCGTAGTCGTCGTCGCCGAACGGCGCCACGTTGAGCGTCCCGAGGTAGAACGCCGGGTGGTGGCTGACCACGATCGCGACCCGCGTCGGGAGCCCACGCTCCTCGTGCTTGCGCGTGATCTGCCAGTTGTGCCGCGGCGACATGTGGAGCCCGAGCTTCTGCGGGCCCTTGTACATCATCCGCAGGTACGCGGCGTTGTACGCGCCCGTATCGGGATCCTTCATGACCGGCGTCATGTCGATGTACGGCGCCGGGTCCATGTGGTGGTGGCGGACGATCGGGAACTGGCGGAGGTCCGCCGCCTCCCCGACCTGGACGACCTGCTTGACGGGCGCCTCCTCGCGCGGGACAACCGTCGGCGGGATGCGCTGCAATTCCCGCCGCCCGTACTCCAGCGACAGCGGGAACTTCGCCTGCGCGATCGGCAGGCCCAGCGCCTGGGCGCACCGCTCGCGCTCGGCGTAGATGTTGGTCACGAGCGGGAACCGGCTGACCTCGCCGAACAGGTTCTTCGGCCGGTGGAAGATCGCCATCGGGTTTCGGCCCGCGTCCTCGAGCTGCTGGAGGACCGCGGTCACCTCGAACTCGGCCGGGTCGACGGGCTTGTCGACGTGCACGACGCGGTCGGGCTGCTCGGCCTCCACGGCGCGGATGAAGTCTCGAAGGTCGAGCATCGGAACGGGCATCCTCCTCGGGCGGCTGACGGAAACGGCGGTCGAAGACGAGGTCAGGGCGCGAGCTGGGCGAGCCAGGACGCGGTGTCGCCGGTGACGACGCGCGGTGCCTGGGGCAGGTCGGCGAGCCGCCGGCCGCCGGTCAGGAACACGGCAGTCCGCAGCTCCTGGTGGAACGCATCGACCCAGCGGTCCGCCGCGTCCGCGCCGGTGAGCACGGCCTGGAGCATCGGGCGGCCGACCCCCACCGCCGCGGCGCCGAGCGCGATCGCCCTCGCCGCGTCGAGGCCGGTCCGGACGCCGCCGGTCGCGATCACCGGGAGGATCCCCGCACACTGGGCCACGCAGACCGGCGTCGGCAGGCCCCACGACCCGAACGTCCGCCCCAGCCTGGCCTTCGCGGCGTCGCCCGCGGTCTCGGCCCGGTCCGCCTCGATCGAGGCGAACGACGTCCCGCCGAACCCGCCGACGTCGATC
>DASSRG010000313.1:0-9647 GCA_035701885.1 Candidatus Limnocylindrales bacterium | reverse complement strand
AACCGATACCATTGATCGCCCGTGGCAGGTGCCGCGGGCGATCGCGATTCTGGAGGGTTCGTGGGGCTTCGAGGGCGGGACCTGGTCTCGGCGGCGGACATCACGGGGGATGAGGCGCGGGGGCTGTTCCGGCTCGCGGCGGAGCTGAAGGCGGAGTACGTCGCGGAGCGCCGGCATGCGAGCCCGCCGCTGGAGCGGCGGACGCTGGCGATGCTGTTCCAGAAGCCGAGCCTGCGGACCCGGGTGACGTTCGAGGCGGGCATGACCCAGCTCGGCGGCCACGCGATCTACCTGACCGAGAGCATCGTGCTCGGTGGTCGCGAGACCGTGGCGGACGTCGCCCGCAACCTCGAGCGCTTCGTCGACGCGATCATGGCCCGGACGGGGCCCCACGAGGTCGTCGTGGAGCTCGCCCAGCGGGCGTCGATCCCGGTCATCAACGGGCTCACGATCCGCGAGCACCCGTGCCAGGCGCTGGCCGACCTGTTCACCGTCAGCGAGGTCGTCGGTGGCGACCTGCGCGGCGTGCCGCTCGCGTTCGTGGGCGACGGGAACAACGTCTACCACTCGCTTGCGCTGCTGGGCGCCACGCTGGGCATGGAGATCCGGCTCGCGCACCCCGTCGGCTACGGGCCGAACGAGCGGATCGTCGCCAGGGCCCGCGAGCTCGCGGCGGCCAACGGCGGGCGGCTCGTGTTCGAGCAGGACGCGCGCGCCGTCGTCGAGGGTGCCGCGATCGTGTACACCGACGCGTGGACCTCGATGGGCCAGGAGGCCGAGGCCGAGGAGCGCCGTGACGCCTTCGCGCCGTACCAGGTGAACCGGGACCTAATGGCGATGGCGCCCGACGCGATCGTGATGCACTGTCTCCCGGCGCACCGCGGCGAGGAGATCACGAACGACGTGATGGACGGGCCGCAGAGCCGGATCTTCGAGCAGTCGGAGAACCGGCTCCACGCGCAGAAGGCACTGCTGGTCGAGCTCATCGCGGGCGCCGGCTGAGCACGGAGGCACGGATGAGCGGCGAGGCCCTGTACGAGCGCTACAAGGACGCGCTCAAGCGCGGGCACGTCGCGTCGCTCCGCGGCAGGCTGGAGGAAGCGCTGACGGCGTACGCGGAGGCCGCGGCGATCGCCCCGGAACGCGCCACGCCGCACACGAGCGCCGCGACGGCCCTGATGCGCCGCAAGCGACCCGCCGACGCCCTCCGGCACTACACCGCGGCCCTGGCGCTGGCGCCGCGCGACGAGGCGTCGATGCTGGGCCGCGCCCAGGCACTTGCGGCCCTCGACCGCCGGCCGGAGGCGGCAGACGCCTACGATCGGCTGGCCGAGCTGCGGGTGTCGAACGGCAAGCTGGCCGACGCGGTCGATGCGGCTCGGCGCGGGCTCGAGCTCGCGGAGGGCCGCGAGCGCCGCCGGGCGTTGGAGCAGCTGATCGAGCGACTGCGCGCGTCGTCGCCCGGCGAACCCGGTCGGCTCGCGATGGAGAAGGCGGTGCGCGTGCTCGATGGTGCTGCCGTGGCCGAGGCGACGACGAAGCTCACGCCGTCACCGGTCCAGGACGCGCCGGTCGCCGATGCGCCGGGCGACGCGGACGCGGCGGCGATCGCGGAGGTCGCCGGCGCCGAGCGCACGGACGCGGACGCGCCGGCGATCCTCGCCGATGGGGACGCCGGCACCTCCGACGCCATCGAAACGGTGGTCATCGACGAAGCGCAGACCTTCGCGGAGCCGGTCCCGGTGCGGGCGGCGCTCGATCGCGACCTGCCCGACGACCTCGATGTCGCGGAGCTCGCCGCGCGGGCCGACGACGCGGTCGCTGCGGGCGACGCCGGCGCGGCGCTCCCGCTCCTGCTCGACCTCGCGGCCGCGCATGGGCGCGACGGGCACACCGACGCGGCACTCGATGCGTGCTACCTCGCCCTGTCGCTCGAGCCGGACGACATCGGCCTCCACCTGGCGCTCGTGGAGCTCTACGACGACCGAGGGTGGACGGTCCTTGCCGCGGAGAAGCTCGATCTCCTCGACCGCCTCGTGACCCTCGACGGCGGCGCCGGGGCGGAGCGCGTGGCGGCCGCCCGGGGGGCTCGAGGCTAGGGCCGGCCGCCGCTCGGGACGGCCCGCCGAACGGCGGATCGCCCAGGGCCCGGTGCTACACTCGATCGAGGATGCTCCCGCTCGTCGAGTCGCTCGTCCGGCAGATCACGCTGACGACGGTGCTCGACATCGCGATCACGGCGATCTTCATCTACTGGCTGTTCAGCCTGATCCGGGGCACCCGTGCCGTCACCCTCGTCATCGGCGTCTCGGTGCTGCTCGCCGTGTACGCGCTCGCCCAGTTTCTCCAGCTGCGGCTGTTCACCCAGCTCCTCCAGGCCGGCGCGGTCGTCGGCCTGTTCGCGCTCGTCGTCGTGTTCCAGCCGGAGCTGCGGCGCGCCCTCGAGCGGATCGGCCGGGTCGGCTCGCTGAGCTGGCTGCTGGCGCCTTCCGAGCAGCGCCGCATCGAGCGGGTGGCCAGTGAGGTCGCCAAGGCCTGCGGGATCCTGTCGCACGAGGGCCACGGCGCGCTGATCGTCATCGAGCGCGAGACCGGCCTCGAGGAGATCGCGGAGTCCGGGGTGATGCTCCACTCCGACCTGTCGCACGAGCTGCTGACGACGATCTTCGCGCCACGAACGGAGCTCCACGATGGGGCGGTGATCATCCGGGGCGGGGACGTGCTCGCGGCCGCGGCCCTGCTCCCGCTCACCGAGATGACGCTGTCGGAGCGGTTCGGCACCCGGCACCGCGCCGCCCTCGGCATCACCGAGGACACGGACGCCGTCGCGGTCGTCGTGTCCGAGGAGAGCGGCCAGATGAGCGTCGTGGAGCGCGCCCGCATCGTCCGCGTCCCCACCGAGGCCCAGCTCGAGCGGGCGCTCGTCGCGCTGCTCGAGGCACCCGCGGCCCAGGCGGGCCTCGCCCGCGGCCGGCGCGGCACGGCGGCCCGGTTGCGGATCGCCCGCCGCCGGATCCGGCGGACCGACGCGACCGGCGCCCCGACCGCCGCGCTGACGCCGTCGACGCCGATGCCAACCGGTGCCTCCGCGGCGTCCCCGGAGTCGGCCGCGACCGGCCCTGCGGCCGGTTCGGGCAGCGCCGGGAGCGGCACCGAGGCACCCGCCCCGGCGGCGCCGGACGCCACCGTCCCGGATCATGCCGAGGACGAGGACGGGACCCACCGGGTCCCCGAGGTGCCGAGCGAGGACGACGGCGGCACCACCGCGACCGCGGTGGCCAACCGGTGACCCTCGAGCGCGCGATCCGCCGGGCCGTCGGGCTGGTCGTGCACAACTGGCCGCTCAAGGTCGCCGCGATCGTGCTCGCCACGCTGCTGTACGCAGGCCTCGTGGCCTCCCAGGACTCGAGCGTGATCCAGGGACCGATCGTCGTGACCGTCCAGAATCGGCCGCCCGGCACGGTGATCACCAACCAGCTGCGGGACGTCGACGCGATCCGCTACATCGCGCCCGCCAACACGCCGCGGCCGCGCCCGGGCGACTTCCTCGCCACCATCGACCTGACCAACGTCAACCCGGACGGCAAGCCGGTCAACGTCCCCGTTCGGGTCACGCCGGTCGACCCCGACATCACCGTCATCGACGTCACCCCGCGGACGATCCAGGTCGTGCTCGAGACGTCTGCCGAGAAGCAGGTGAATGTGCGGCTCGTCCGAGGCCCGGCCCCGGAGGGCATCGAGGTGGGCCAGGAGACGTACGAGCCCCAGACCGTCCTCGTGCGTGGCCCGGCGTCGGCGGTCGCGGAGGTGGTCGAGGCGGAGGTCGCGGTCGCGCTCGACCCCCAGGGCTTCGACGTGAACAGGGAGATCACGGCGAGGCCCGTCGACGCGAACGGCGAGACCGTGACGGGCGTCGACGTCGAGCCGGCAACCGTCCACGTCCAGATCCCGCTGTTCACGGACAAGGAGTCACGGACCCTGCCGGTCAACCCGGTCATCGCCGGTCAGCCCGCGCCCGGCTTCCGGATCACCGCGGTCTCGGTGGACCCGACGACCGTCACCGTGGAGGGGGACGCCGAGCAGCTCACGACGCTGATCCAGATCGACACGGCGCCGGTGTCCGTCGCCGGCGCGACGGCGGGCGTGAGCCAGACCGTGGCCCTCGCGCCGCCGAACGGGATCGCCCCCACGAGCGCGGGATCCGTCACCGTGAAGGTGACGATCGAGCCGATCACCCAGACGCGCACGTACGGCGCCGGGATCCGGCTGGACGGCCGGGCGAACGGCCTGACCTATACGCTCTCGACGGAGCAGGTGCTGCTCACGCTGTTCGGCTCGGTCGCGGACCTGGACCAGCTCTCCGCGGGACCTCTCGAGGTGGGCGTCAACGTGGCGGGTCTCGGTCCGGGCGAGCACGAGGTGGCGGTCGTTCCGGTGATCCCGTCCGGCGTGGAGGTCGTGACGATCTCGCCCGAGCGTGTCACCGTGACGGTGACGGAGGGCGCCGCGTCGCCCACCGCGGCAACCGGGACGCCGAGCCCGGGAGCGACGGCAAGCCCGACCACGGGCGCGACGCCGAGCCCGGGCGCCTCTGCCACCCCCTGACCAACGACACCACCGCGGGCCCGCGAGACCCGCCACCCGGAGGAGCGCATGACCCGCCTGTTCGGCACGGACGGCATCCGCGGCGCGGCCAATGTCGACCTGCGCCCGTCGCTTGCCTACGCGCTGGGCCGCGCGACGGCCCACAAGGTCGTGGGTGCGGGCGGCTCGCTCGTCGTGGGCCAGGACACCCGGCGGTCGGGCGACATGTTCGTGTCCGCGATCACTGCCGGCGCGACGAGCATGGGCGTCGACGTGCACTCGGTCGGCGTCGTGCCCACGCCGGCGCTCGCGTTCCTCGCGGGAAACGGCCACTTCGCCGCGGGGATCATGGTCTCCGCGTCGCACAACCCCGCCGAGGACAACGGGCTCAAGGTCCTCGACCCGTCCGGCCAGAAGCTGGCCGACGACGCGGAGGAGGACCTGGAGGCGCTCGTGCTGGGCGCGGACGAGCTGCCGAGCGTGGCGCCCGCGGCAATCGGCCGGGCGATCGACGCGAGCGGGCTGCTCGGGGAGTACGTCGCGCACCGGTCGGCGCTCGCGACGGCGATCGATGCCGGCGGCCTCCACGTCGTGCTCGACACGGCGAACGGCGCCGCGTACCGGGTGGGGCCGGAGATCCTCCGCGCGACCGGTGCCCGGGTCACGGTGATCCACGATGCCCCCGACGGCGACAACATCAACCTCCACTGCGGCGCGACGGACCCGGCCTCGCTGGCCGAGGCGGTGGTCGCCCACGGCGCGGACGTCGGGTTCGCGCTCGACGGCGACGCGGACCGCTGCGTCGCGGTCGACGGTGCCGGCCGGCTGGTCGACGGGGACCAGGTGCTGGGGATCCTCGCGCTCGAGCGGCTCGCGCGGAACGCGCTCGACCGGCGGAGCCTCGTCGTGTCGGTGCTGTCCAACGGCGGGCTCCAGCACGCCGTCGAGGAGGCCGGCGGCCGGATCGTCCGCACCCCCGTCGGCGACAAGCACATCCTCGCCGCGATGCTCGTCTCGGGCGCGGGGCTGGGCGGCGAGAAGAGCGGCCACGTCATCGTCCGCGAGCACAGCACCTCGGGCGACGGCATCGTGACCGCGCTGGAGCTGCTGCGGGTGATGACGGCCGCGGGAACCGGCCTCGATGCGCTCGCGAGCCGGATCCCGCTCCTCCCCCAGCAGCAGCGCGCGATCCGCGTCCGACACCGCGACCAGTGGGAGAACGACGACGTCCTGCGGTCCGCGATCGACGACGCGGAGGCGCGGCTGGCGCCCCACGGCCGGATCCTCGTCCGTCCCTCGGGCACCGAACCCGTGCTGCGCGTGATGGTCGAGGGCCGCGACGCGGACGTCGTGTCCGAGCTCGCCGATGCGATCGCGACGCTCGCGGGGGAGCGTCTACACTGACTCTCCGGGGCCCTCGGGCGCCGGAGCGCGATCCCAGGAGGTCTCCCCAGGCGCATGTGCGGCATCGTCGGCTACACCGGTCCCCGCGAGGCGGGTCCGATCCTCATCGAGGGCCTCCGTCGCCTCGAGTACCGCGGCTACGACTCGGCCGGGATCGCGCTCGTCGACGAGGAGGGCGACCTGTTCGTCGAGAAGAAGGCAGGCAAGCTCGCCAACCTGACCGACGCGATGGCCAACGGCACGCCGCACGCGACGATCGGGCTCGCGCACACGCGGTGGGCGACGCACGGCCGCCCGAACGACCTCAATGCCCATCCCCACCAGGACTGCACCGGGTCGATCACGGTGATCCACAACGGGATCATCGAGAACTTCCGCGAGCTCCGGGACGGGCTGGAGGCCCGCGGCCACACGCTCCAGTCCGAGACCGACACGGAGGCGATCGCGCACCTCGTGGAGGAGGCCTACGAGGGCGACCTCGCCGAGGCCGTGCGAGCCTCGCTGCGGCGGGTCGAGGGGGCGTACGCGCTCGTCGTGATGCACAAGGACGAGGTCAGCCGGCTCGTCGGCGCCCGGCACAACGTGCCGCTGGTCGTGGGCCTCAACGGCGAGGAGAGCTTCATCGCGAGCGACGTCTCGGCGATCCTCGCCCACACGAACCGGGTCGTGTTCCTCGAGGAGGGCGACGTCGCCGACGTGCGGCCGACGGGCGTGGTGGTGACCGGTGTGGACGGCGCGCTGCGCGAACGCCCGGTCACCGTGATCGACTGGACCCCGGAGGCCGCCGAGAAGGGCGGCTACGACCACTTCATGCTCAAGGAGATCCACGAGCAGCCCGAGGCCCTCCGCCAGTCGCTTGCGGGGCGGGTCACCGCGGACGGCCACATCCACGCGCCCGAGGTCGACAGCCTCGACGCGGCGTTCCGCGCGGCGACCCGGGTGGAGATCGTCGCCTGCGGGACGGCGTCGTACGCGGGGCTCGTGGGCGCGGCGGCGATCCAGGACTGGACGGGGCTGCCGGCGCGCGTGACGGTGGGCTCCGAGTTCCGCTATTCGCCGCCGCCCCTGGACGCCACGACGATCGTCGTCGCGGTCACCCAGTCCGGCGAGACGGCCGACACGATCGCGCCGACGAGGTGGGCGCGCGAGCAGGGCTGCCCGATCGTCGCCGTGACGAACACCGTGGGCTCGGCGATCACGCGCGAGGCCGACGCCGTGATGTTCCTGCAGGCCGGTCCGGAGATCGCGGTCGCGGCCTCCAAGACGTTCGTGACCCAGGTGACGACGCTCGTCGTGCTCGCTGCGGCGATCGCCAAGGCACGCGGGACGATGGGGACCGAGCAGGAGCTGGAGCTGGGCCACGCGCTCCACGCGCTCCCGGAGGACGCCAGCCGGACGCTCGACCTCAACCCCGACATCGCCGACCTCGCGCGGCGGTACGTCAACTCCCGTGGCTTCATGTTCATCGGCCGGGGCTACTCGTTCCCCGCTGCGCTCGAGGGCGCCCTCAAGCTGAAGGAGATCAGCTACATGCACGCCGAGGGCTATGCCGCCGGCGAGCTCAAGCACGGCCCGATCTCGCTGCTCGACGCGGAGTGCCCGCTGGTCACGGTGGCGACTCGCTCGCGGACCTACGACAAGCTGATCTCGAACGTGATGGAGGGCCGCGCCCGCGACGCGCGGGTGATCGCGGTCGCGACCGAGGGCGACGGCCAGATCCACCGCTCGGCTGATGACGTGCTGTGGGTCGCGGACACCCACGAGGCGCTGTCGCCGGCACTCGCCGTGATCCCGCTCCAGCTGTTCGCGTACCACACCGCCGTGGCGCGGGGCACGGACGTCGACCAGCCGCGCAACCTCGCCAAGTCGGTCACGGTGGAGTAGGGGATGGCCCGACCCGACGCCGAGGCCGACCCGCGACCGCCGGCCGGGATCGTGCCCGAGGGCACCACCGAGCTGGGCATCGACATCGTCAAGGTCGAGCGGATCCGGGCGGCGCTGGAGCGGTTCGGCGACCGGTTCTCGAACCGGGTCCTGACGCCGTCCGAGCGGCGCTACGTCCGCGGCCGCCCGGAGACGTTCGCCGGCCGCTGGGCGGCGAAGGAGGCGGTCTCGAAGGTCCTGGGGCTGGGCGTCCGCGGGATCGGCTGGAAGGACATCGAGGTGGAGCGCATGCCGACCGGCCAGCCCGCGATCCGGCTCCACGGGCGAGCGGCGCACCGGGCGGACCAGCTGGGCATGGGCCGGATCGCCCTGTCGATCACCCACGAGTCGGACTACGCGGTCGCGATCGCGTTCGGCGTCCGGACCGCAGGCGGACGGTACGTGTTCCCGCCGGACATCGACGAGCGACTGGACGACCGGGAGCGCAAGCTGCTCGCCCGGTTCGAGCGGATGCGCGAGCTCCACGAGCGGACGCGCGCGCTCGCGGCCGGGATCGACGAGGACGAGGTCAGGGCATGACGGATCGGCGACCGGTGGGGTTCGGGAGGCGCGAGCCTGGCGTGGAGGGCGACGCGGGGACGGCGACCGCCCGGGTGCCCGACGGGGCGGTGCTCCTCGACGACGACGCGATGGCACGGCTCGTCCCGGAACGCGCGAAGCGCGGCCACAAGGGCTCGTTCGGGAAGCTGCTCGTGATCGCGGGGTCGCTGGACTATGCGGGGGCGGCGCTGCTCGTCTGCCGGGCTGCCGGACGGGCCGGTGCGGGCCTGGTGACGCTCGCCGTGCCCGAATCGCTCCAGCCGCTGTTCGCGGCGAAGGTCGTCGAGGCGACGACGATGGCGCTGCCCGAGGATGACGTCGAGGAGGTGGACCCGGAGCCGGCGCTCGCGAAGATCCTCGACCACGAGCACGACGCGCTCGTGATCGGGCCGGGCCTGAGGCCGTCGCTCGCGATCGCCGACCTGCTGCGGCTGTTGCTGACGGTCCCCGAGGACGGCACCGCACCAGGGCCTGCCGTCCTCGACGCCGAGGCGCTCCGGACGCTCGCATCCGCCGACGGGTGGTGGGAGCGCGTCACGAGGCCGTGCGTCCTGACGCCGCACGCCGGCGAGTTCGCGCGGCTGCGGGCGGGGAGCGGCCACGTCCCGGCCGACGACGGCGACCTGTCCGACGACGACGACGCCCGGACGGCGGCCGCGAAGGCCGCTGCCGGGGAGTGGCGGCAGGTCGTCGTCCTCAAGGGCGCGCGGACGGTCATCGCGGCGCCCGATGGGTCGATCGCCATCGCCCCGTTCGAGAACCCGGCGATGGCCAGCGGCGGGACCGGCGACGTGCTGGCCGGCACCATCGGGTCGCTGCTCGCGCAGGGCCTCGCGCCGTTCGACGCCGCCCGCCTGGGCGTGTATCTGCACGGCGTCGCGGGCGAGGTGATCGCAGAGAGGATCGGGGACGCGGGCATGCTGGCGGGCGACCTCCCCGACGCGCTGCCCATGGGCCGGAAGCGGCTCGCACAGCTCGCGGAGCGCCAGCGCGGGGGGCGGCGGCTCGGGTTCGGCGCCCGGACCGTCGAGACCGGCGGTGGCGTGACGGGCGCCGCTGACCCCGCGCCCGTGCAACCAGACGGGGCGTCCGACTGAGCCGGCGGGCCGCGTCCCCGCGCGACCCGGCCGGAGACGACGGCGCGGCGACGCGGGAACCGATCGAAGCCCGGCTGC